>CAMKEX010000218.1 GCA_946411695.1 uncultured Lachnospiraceae bacterium | reverse complement strand
TCTGGGTCGCGATGCCGACCGGACAGGTATCTTTGGAACAGACACGCATCATCATACAGCCCATGGTCACCAGGGGAGCCGTCGCGAAACCGTATTCCTCTGCTCCCAGAAGAGCCGCGATGGCGACGTCCCGCCCGCTCATGAGCTTGCCGTCCGTCTCCAGGACGACACGGCTGCGGAGGCCGTTTTCCACAAGACAGCGGTGGGCCTCGGAGAGCCCCAGTTCCCAGGGAAGTCCCGCGTTGTGGATGGAGCTCCCGGGCGCGGCGCCTGTGCCGCCGTCATAACCGGAGATGAGGATGACCTGGGCGCCGGCCTTGGCGACACCGGAGGCGATCGTTCCTACCCCGGCCTCAGAGACCAGCTTGACATTGATCCTGGCGTCGCGGTTGGCGTTTTTCAGGTCATAGATCAGCTGGGCCAGGTCCTCGATGGAATAAATATCGTGATGGGGCGGCGGGGAGATCAGGGAGACGCCGGGTGTCGAAAACCGGGTCCCGGCCACCCATGGATAGACCTTTTTGCCCGGCAGATGGCCGCCCTCGCCGGGCTTGGCTCCCTGGGCCATTTTGATCTGGATCTCGTCTGCGCTGCACAGATAGGCGCTGGTGACGCCGAAGCGCCCGGAGGCCACCTGCTTGATGCGGCTGTTGGCGTCCGTTCCGAAGCGTTCCGGCGCTTCGCCTCCCTCGCCTGTATTGGACTTTGCCCCTATGGAATTCATGGCCCTCGCCAGGGTCTCGTGAGCCTCTCTGGAAAGAGAACCGAAACTCATGGCGCCGGTCTTGAAATGACGGACGATGCTCTCCACAGGCTCCACCTCTTCCAGAGGAACCGGGGGGCCTGCCGGGACAAATTCCAGAAGTCCCCGCAGGGTATGGGGGTGCCTGGCGTCATCCACCAGCTGTGTATACTCTTCAAATCTTTCATAGGAATCCATGCGCACCGCCTGCTGCAGGGCGATGATAGTCTCGGGACTGTAGAGGTGGTCCTCACTGCCCACTCCTCTGCGAAGGGAGTGGAGGCCGACGGAGTCCAGAGTCGTGTCGACGCCCAGTCCCAGGGGATCAAAGGCGTGGTCATGACGGAAGGTCACCCCTTCCTCAATCTCCGGAATCCCGATTCCGCCGACACGGCTGACCGTACCGGTGAAATATTTACTGATCACATCCTCTCCCAGTCCGATGGCCTCGAAAATACGGGCGGACTGGTAGGACTGAATGGTGGAGATGCCCATCTTGGCCGCGATCTTGACGACGCCTCCCAGCAGGGCCGCATTGTAGTCCTCGACCGCTGTGTAATAATCCTTGTCCAGGATCCCCAGATCGATCAGTTCTCCGATGCACTCGTGTGCCAGGTAGGGACAGATTGCCCGGGCGCCGAAGCCCAGAAGGGTCGCCATCTGGTGTACATCCCGGGGCTCGCCGCTCTCCAGGATCAGGGAGACGGCTGTGCGCCGCTTTGTCTGCACCAGATGCTGCTCGACACTGGAAACTGCCAGCAGGGAAGGAATGGGCATGTGGTTTTCATCCACGCCGCGGTCAGTCAGGATAATGATATTGCAGCCCTCTCCCGCCGCGCGGTCCACAGTAATGTTGAGCTGGTCCAGAGCTTTGGCCAGCGATGTATTTTTATAGTAGAGCAGGGATATCTCCCTGGCCTTGAAGCCAGGCTGGTCCAGATGGCGGATCTTTAAGAGGTCCACACCGGTCAGGATGGGATGATTGACCTCCAGAACGGTGCAGTTGCCGCTTTTCTCCTGCAGAAGATCGCCGTCCGAGCCGATATAGACGGTCGTATCGGTCACGATTTTTTCCCGCAGGGAGTCAATGGGGGGATTGGTCACCTGGGCAAAGAGCTGCTTGAAATAGTTGAACAGGAGCTGGTGAGCTTCGGATAGCACGGCCAGAGGCGCGTCATGTCCCATGGAGAGGGTGGGCTCGACCGCGTTTTCCGCCATGGGGAGGATCTGGTCCTTGACGTCCTCGTAGGTGTAGCCGAACACCTTGTAGAGCCGGTCGCGGATTTCCTGTGTGTGGACCGGAATCTTGTGATTGGGGATGGGAAGCTGATCCAGATGCAGAAGATTTCTGTCCAGCCACTCTCCGTAAGGCTTCCTGCGGGCGTAGTGAGACTTGCACTCCTCGTCGGAGATGATCCGCTGCTGCTTTGTGTCGACCAGCAGGATCCTCCCGGGCTCCAGGCGGGCTTTTTTTACAATGCGGGATGCCGGAATATCCAGGACGCCGACTTCGGAAGCCAGGATGAGCCGGTTGTCATCCGTGATGTAATAGCGGGAAGGCCGCAGTCCGTTGCGGTCCAGGGTCGCGCCCAGGACCTCTCCGTCTGTAAAAAGGATGGCCGCCGGGCCGTCCCAGGGCTCCATCATGGTGGCATAGTAGTGGTAAAAATCGCGCTTGTCTTCGCTCATGAAGGTGTTGTGCTTCCAGGGTTCGGGGATGATGACCATCATGGCCAGAGCCAGCGGCACACCGTTCATGTAGAGAAATTCCAGGGTGTTGTCCAGCATGGCGGAGTCAGAGCCGCTGCGGTCCACGACAGGGAAGATCTTGTCGATGTCCTCCTGCATGACGGGGCTGGTCATGGTCTCCTCACGGGCCAGCATCCTGTCGATGTTGCCGCGGATGGTATTGATCTCGCCGTTGTGGGCGATCATGCGGTATGGATGGGCTCTGTGCCAGGAAGGGGTCGTGTTTGTGGAAAAGCGCGAGTGCACGATGGCGATCGCGGACACATAGTCCGGGGACTGAAGGTCATCGTAGAATCTCCGCAGCTGGCCTACCAGGAACATTCCCTTGTACACGATCGTCCTCGACGAAAGGGAGCAGATGTAGGTATCCTCGGAGGACTGTTCGAACTCCCTGCGGACCACATAGAGCTTGCGGTCAAAAGCAATGCCGCGCTCCACATCGACAGGGCGCGCCAGGAAACACTGGCGGATGCAGGGCATGCAGTCGACCGCTGCCTTTCCCAGAATCTTCTCCCGCACAGGCACATCGCGCCAGCCAAGGATCTCCAGCCCCTCTTTCTGTGCGATCACCTCAAACATGCGGATGGCAAAGGTCCTCTTTAAGTTGTCCTGGGGCAGGAAAAACATGCCGATCCCGTAATCGCCGGCCTGGCATCCTGCGCTTTCCCGGGCCATATTCTCCTGAGGATACCTTCCCGAATCTCCGGAAAGGCGAAGGGTGATCCCGGCCGCCTGCGCTGCCCTGCTGAAAAAGCCGTGAGGGATCTGCGTGAGGATTCCCACGCCGTCGCCGACCTCTCCGGTGGCGTCCTTGCCGGCGCGGTGCTCCAGCTTCTCCACGATGTGCAGGGCGTCATCCACCACCCTGCGGTCCTGTCGTCCGTCGATATTCACGATACTGCCGATGCCGCAGGCATCATGTTCCATCTGAGGGTACATCTTCTTTTCTCTCCTATGCCGGCACTGCCCGCCGGTCTGACTGACCCGGCCTTATTGCTGCCGGGGGCTGCCTCTCACTTTTTACACGCCTCTGCCGCAGCCGCGATCCGAAGCCGCAGGTATTGCGCCATGAAGAATAAAACAAAAGGCGCCCAATAGACGAAGTTTCCTTCATCCATTAAGCGCCTTTGCTTTTTTTCACTGTTCTATTATGAAAGCTATTATACACGTAAGAGAGATATTGTCAATAGAAATGTATACAATTATACAACTTTTGCTTTCCCTTTTTCTTCTTCACCTGCTATCACCTGCTATTATATATATCCAAATCTAAAAGTCCTTCGCTCCTGGCTACGATCAGGGACGCTGCAATGTCGCCGGTCGTGTTGGACATGGTGTTTGCCATCTGCAGGAAGGGGTTGATTCCCATAATCAGCCCGATCGCTTCGATCGGGACACCAAGGTTTGCCAGGATGACACACAGGCAGACTATACTTGCCCCCGGAATCCCCGGACAGCCAAGAGAAAGCAGAATAATGGTAATGGCGAGGGACACCATTGCTGATTGCGGCACAGTCACTCCATAGGCCCTGGCCAGGAACAGGCCGGTGATCGTCAGGAAAACACAGGTGCCGTCCATATTGACGGTCGCCCCCAGCGGGATAGAAAAATTGCATACCTTGGGGGAAATACCGAGTGAGTCCGTGCAGATCCTCATGTTGGTGGGCATGGCGGCCGAACTGGAAGACAAAGTAAAGCTGGTGAGCATGCCCTCACGGTTCTTTTTGAAAAATGTGATCGGATTCAAACGGCCCAGAATCAAGACCATGAGACCATATATGAGCATCATGCAGAGGATCGCGATCAGGTAAATGCCGGCATATCCGAAGATCGATAATATTGACGCTCTGCCCATGTTCTCTATCATCGCGGCGACAGAGCAGAACACGACCAGCGGAATCAGACGCGAGAGTATGGTCGTGATCGTCAAAAACAGACTGTTGCAGGCCTCAAAAAATTCCTGCAAAGTCGCGGTGTGCTCTCCGACCAGTCCTATTGCCGCACCGCAGAGCACCGCCAGAAAAATGATCTGCAAAGTATCCGATTGCAGAAAGGGACTGAGAAAATTAGAGGGAACAATGTTGATAATCGTATGGAGAAGAGAAGTATCCATATTGAGATCAAAACTGACCGCCTCCATATTCTCCCCCAGGGCCAGGGCAAAGCCGAAAGCTCCCGGCTGAAACACCATATAGATTCCAAACGACAGTAATACCGCGATCACAGTTGTAATCATATAGGTACCCATGACCTTTGCGCCTATTCTGCCCAGTTCAGACAAATCCTTAAACTGCGAGATGCAGGATACGATCGAGAAGAAAATGACCGGCCCGATGACAAGAAACTGTTGCATCTTCTTATCTCACTCTCCGCATCTCTGTTGTGTCAGTCCATCGGCAGAAACTGCCCGCAGGAATCCGGTACGGGGTCCGTATCCCGAAGATAAATAGACTGGCCACCGTCAACTTTATCAGAATACTGATAAATCAGCAAGGCAAAGCCTGACAGGTGCACGGAGGTTCACAAACAGTATCCGCTCACTGCAGAGCGCAAAAAACTGCGCAGGAGTTTTTCGCTCTTGCGCAGTAGAATACGGATTTGCAGGAATGAGGGTTGTCGAGAAAGGACGGGTCTGCGGCTGCACCTCTCTGCTCGGTCAGGAGTCCGTCATCAAGATGTACTAAGCCGGAAAAAGGGCGCCGGGAGGGCCGGCAGGAAATCGGAGCCTTCAAGTTATACCTCCTGGCGGAGTGAATTTTTTGA
>CAMKEX010000217.1 GCA_946411695.1 uncultured Lachnospiraceae bacterium | reverse complement strand
ATTACTACTATATTGGAGAAAGGGCGAAAAGTATGGAAAAGAGCAACACACGGGAAGAAATACTGGAGGCAGCGCTGGATCTCTTCGCTGTCAATGGATATGAAGCAACCAGTATCTCGCAGCTCGCCGATGCGGTGGGTATCCGTAAGGCATCCCTCTACAGTCACTTTGCCAATAAACAGGATATTTTGGACACGATCGTAGAAACCGTATTGAAAGGCTATGCCGATCATTCGATCTTTGTCCGTGCAAACTGGGACGATCCGGAATTCACAAAAGACAAGACCGGCATGAAGGCGGAAGATGTGGCTAAGCTCGTGCAGGGACAGCTGCGTTACATCCTGCATGACCCGCGTATCAGCAGGAGCAGGAAGATGCTTACGATCGAGCAATTCCGTAATGCAGAGCTGGCAGAGCTGCAGACGAAACAGAATTATGAAAATGTCCTGAACTACTTTATGGGTATGATGAGATTCCTGATCCGAGAGGGAACTTTGAGAAATGCAGACACCGAGATTATGGCAGCGCAGTTTTCGTCCCCGATCACAGTATGGATCAATCTGTGCGACCGGGAACCGGATCGTGAAGATGAAGTGATGGAACTGGTCAGGAAACATGTCATGCAGTTTTTTGAGATCTATCGGAAATAGATCCGTTTGAACTGGGATTTACGATAGCCGGTCAGGTCGGAAACGGCTGACCGGATTTCTTTCCTGCGCAAAACTAACGAACGATAGGACGCCAAGGAGGAATCATCGATGAAAAATAAAGCATTTCCGATCTCAATGACAGTTTTATGGGGAATGGTATTTGGATCAGCCATGCATAGCCTGACAATGGGGATCTGTATGGGTCTGATGATGGGAATTGCATTCGGTCTGCTCGATTCCGATAAAAAGGACAACCAGGAAAAAGAGTAGAGCCAACTATATAACGCATGGAGGATATGACAATGAAAGAGCAGTTTATTAAGTGGCTGCCTGTTCTGGCGCTTGCCTGTTTTGTGATAGCCGTGTTTATGATCGCTGACGGACACTTTTGGAACGGTGTTGTGTTTATCGGTGCCGGAGCGAGTCTTTCTTCCGCTGCGGTCATTTATTAAGAAGAAAAACAATGCCTCTGATGGGGACCATAAAACGAAGTGAGGAATTACTATGCTTAAAATTGAACATTTAACGAAAAACTATGGTGAGAAAAAAGCGGTGGACGACCTGTCCCTGCACATCCTTCCGGGAGAGATCTTCGGCTTTATCGGCCATAACGGTGCCGGGAAGAGCACGACGATCAAAAGCGCGGTCGGCATCCTGAAGTTTGACGAAGGAACGATCACGATTTGTGGGAAGAATATCAAGGATGACCCCGTGGCTTGCAAAAAAGACTTGGCGTATATCCCAGATAACCCGGATCTCTACGAATTTATGAGCGGCATTAAGTACCTGAACTTCATTGCAGACATATTTGCCATACCGGCAGATGTGCGGCAGGAAAAAATCAGGAAATATGCGGATCTGTTCGAACTAACACAGGATCTCGGACAGCCGGTCTCCGCCTATTCGCACGGCATGAAGCAGAAGCTGGCCGTGATCTCTGCATGGCTTCATGATCCAAAGCTGATCGTGATGGATGAACCATTCGTCGGTCTTGATCCGAAAGCATCCCATCTCCTGAAGGAAATGATGCGGGAGCACTGCAACAAAGGCGGTGCCATCTTCTTCTCTACCCATGTGTTGGAGGTGGCGGAAAAACTCTGCGACAAGGTAGCCATCATCAAACAGGGAAAACTGGTCAAAGAAGGAACGATGGAGGAAGTAAAGGGCGATGATAGTCTCGAAGAGGTCTTCCTGGAACTGGAGGCGGAGTAAATGCTGAGGATATTGGTGAAGAAGCAGCTGGCAGAGGTTTTCAAAAGCTACTTTTACGATGCGAAGAAAAACAGGATGCGTTCGAAGCTGGCCATCGCCGGATGGATCGTTTTCTTTATCCTGATCATGGTCTGCCTCTTGGGCGGTATGTTCACTGCGCTGTCGCTGAACATGTGCTGGGGTCTTTCACAGGCCGGACTGGGCTGGATGTATTTCCTGCTGATGGGAGGCATCGCCATCATCCTTGGTGCGTTCGGCAGCGTGTTCAATACATACGCTGGACTGTATCTGCCCAAAGACAACGACCTGCTTTTGTCCCTGCCGATCCCGGTTCGGACGATTATTACCGCACGCCTCACAAATGTCTGGCTGATGGGGACTCTATATGTGAGCGTCGTCCTTCTTCCGGCAATCATTGTTTACTGGATCATGACCGGGATCACGGCCCCAAAAGTGATCTGCGGGATCATCCTGTACCTGGTCGTGACGCTGATCGTTCTGTTCCTGTCCTGTCTGCTTGGCTGGGCAGTAGCGAAGATCAGTCTGCGGCTGAAAAACAGAAGTTTTATTACCGTACTCGTATCCCTGATGCTTTTCGGAGGGTATTACTTCTTCTACTTCAAAGCAAATGACCTGATCAGGGACATTATCCTGAATGCGGAGGCTTATGGGGAGAAGCTGAAGGGTGCGGCGTATGGACTCTACATGTTTGGCAGGATAGGAGAGGGCGACTTTGCGGCGGCTGCGATCTTTGCGGCGGTCACGGCGGCACTTTGCTTGATTGTCTGGAGGATCCTCTCCCGGAGCTTTTTGAACATCGCCACTTCTACGGGAAAAACGGAACATGTCCGTTATGTGGAAAAGACAGTAAGGGAGAAGTCCGTGTTCGGCGCACTGCTCAGTAAAGAGTTTGGCCGGTTTACGTCCAGCGCAAACTATATGCTGAACTGCGGCTTGGGTGTCCTTCTGATTCCGGCAGTTGGAGTGCTTTTGCTGATCAAAGGACGCGTAATCTGTGAGGCAGTCGAGAAAGCTATCTTAGGGAGACCAGACTGCGCCGCAGTCCTTGTCTGCGTGGCATTATGCATGGCCGCCTCCATGAATGACATGACGGCACCTACGGTATCCCTTGAGGGGAAAAGCCTCTGGATCCCGCAGTCGCTGCCGGTGGAGCCAGGGACAATACTGCACGCCAAGATGGCAGTGCAGCTGATCCTGACAGGTATCCCCATGCTGTTAGCAGCTGCATGCGGCGCGTTCATTGTTCCGGCATCTGCAGTGGCGAAGGTCATGGTTTTTGTGATGCCACTGGTCTATGTACTGTTCTCGGCAGTATGCGGTATGTTTGCCGGTGTCCGGATGCCGCTTCTGAACTGGACTAACGAGATCGCGCCGATCAAGCTGAGCGGCGCAGTCGCCATCATCATTTATGGCGGATGGGGTGTCATTGTTATTATGGCAGGGCTGTACCTGCTGATCGGTTACAGGATCGGGGCAGCACCTTATATGGCGTGTTGGAGTATTTTGCTTACTGCCATCGCACTCGCTCTGCTCAGATGGCTGGATACAAGAGGTACGGAAGCTTTCTCGTCTCTGTAAGAACTGACAGGATGGGAAGCAGTGGTGAGGAGTTGATTATATGGTATTTGGCATTATCGGAGAAAACTGCAGCGGGAAATCCACCCTTGCAGAAAAGATAATGGAGACCCTTGGCGGTGAGATCATCACTGGCAAGGACTACCTCCGGATGGCAAAGTCGGAAGGCGAAGCCCTCTCCCTTTTCAGGGAGAAGCTCCGCAGGGCCGTTTCCGGAGACAATATCATCTATGTGATTGCTGATCCGGAGCATGTGGAACTGCTTCCGGACGGGGCAGTCCGGATTCTCGTGACAGCAGACCTGGAGACAATTAAGGAACGATTTACAGCGAGAATGCATGGAACGCTGCCTAGAACTGTTGCTCTCATGCTGGAGAGAAGGCATGGGATGTTTGATTCCGGGGAATATGATTATCGTTTTGACGGAGCCGCAGGAGATGCGAATTCTTTTTGTGAAGTCCTGAAAAGCGGTACGGCAGACAGAGAAAAAGCCTTTACGATCCGCAGGCTGTTCGAAGATGAGAGGCAGGCCGCATTGGATCTGGCGTGGGTCGTGTTCTCGGAATATGAATCCCCGGATTACTCGGCAGAGGGAACAGAGGAGTTCCGAAGATGTCTTCACGACGAAGGGTATCTTTCCGGGCTGCATTATTATGGGGCTTTTGATGGAGAGAAGCTGATTGGGGAGATCGCCATCAGGCCGGACAACAAACATATCTGCTTTTTCTTTGTGGACGGCTGGTATCACCGGCGCGGGATCGGTACAAGGATGTTTCGACGGTTACTTGAAGACTACCCGAACGAGACGATCACACTCAATTCTTCACCGTATGGTCTCCCCTTCTATAAAGTGATTGGGTTTGTGCCGATCGATGAAGAAAAGACAGTGAACGGCATCCGGTTTACACCGATGAAATATGAAGGCAAATAAAGGAGGCGCGGCTGTAATGAGTAATAAAGCACTTGTCGTAATCGATATCCAGAACGACATTACGAAGCACTACAGGGATATCATTGACAGCATTAACGCTGCCATTGACTGGGCCGTGGATCTGGGAATGACGGTTATTTATATCAAGCACAACAATCTGTCCCCTGGGACACGGACGTTCAAACCGGATACGAAGGGTGCGGAGCTTGCCCCGGAGCTGAAGGTGGTGTCGGACCATATCTTTATTAAGACAAAGGCCAATTCGCTGACCAGCAGAGACTTCTCGGAGTACATTCAGGAAAACGGCATCGATGAGTTTTATATTACCGGCGCGGATGCCACAGCCTGCGTGAAATCCACTTGTTTCAATATGACCAAGGCGGGATATGCGGTGCATGTCATCTCCGATTGCGTGACGAGCTACGATCTGAAGAAGATCCCCGACATGCTTACCTATTACGCAGATAAGGGCTGCGAGGTCAGAACGTTGGCCGAATATAAAAAAGGAGACTTATGAGAGTAGAAGTTGACCCAAAGGAAACAAGCAGGGCATCCGCATATGAACTGTGGATGCAGGCTCCGAACCCGATGGTTACGTTTTTTAAGACCATGGATGTAACCGAACTGATAAGGACGAGCAGGAAAAGAAAACTTAAGTTCAACATGCTGATGGATTACTGCATAGGGAAAGCTGCCGCTCCTGTAAAAGAGTTCTATTTGTTTCCGGTCGATGATAAGCTGATGCGGTTCGACACTATCGCGGTAAACACGATTGTTAAGAACAAGACCGGGGAAGTAAGCTCCTGCGATATTCTGTTCACAGATGACCTGGAAGCCTTTAATCGTGAATATCTGGATCATACCGGACAAGTCGCGGAAACCT
>CAMKEX010000216.1 GCA_946411695.1 uncultured Lachnospiraceae bacterium | reverse complement strand
ACAGGGAAAAACCCTATTTTAGATGAGGGATTCCCCCGATATTTTTGTTATTTGATTTTTCTTATAATTATTTTAGAAGGATTTAGACAGTGTTGTCTGCCCAAACAAAGAGTCTCTATTGAAAGAGGCTCTTTTGAGTACTGCAGGGGAGTAACAGGGGTTCAACTTTGCAAGGAGGGGTACAGGTATGGATGAAAAATTGAAATTGACCAGAAGAAAATTTCTCCAGGTATCGGCAGCGGCCGGCGCCGTTGCCGCTGCGGGAGGAATTGAGCTTGCGGCTCATGCCGCGCCGGATGAAGAGGCGAAAAAGGGTGAACTGAAGTATGTGCGTACCACCTGTGCGCCCAACTGCACCGGCGGCTGCGGACAGCAGGCATGTGTTTACAACGGAGAGATCAAAGATATTATTCAGGCATCGGACTACGAGGATTCCGAGCACAATCCCAGAGGATGTCTGAAGGGCATCTCCTTCTCCAATCTGATTTACGGACCTAACCGTATGCACGGGCCTCTCAAGAGGATCGGAGCTCCCGGTGAGGATGAATTTGAGGAACTGAGCTGGGAGGATGCACTCGATCAGGCGGCTGCGGAGCTTCGCAGGATCAGTGATACCTATGGCCCTGAGTCCATCGCCTGTGTCGTCCAGGTCGCGGGCACCGGCCACGTGGCAAAGGGTGCCATTTCCAGAATCGCGACACTCAACGGCTGGGCCATGATGGGCGGCTACGAGATGAACGGCGACCTGCCCATGTCCGCGCCGATCACCTTCGGCGTGCAGTCCGAGGAGCTGGAGACTTACTGCTGGCTGGATGCCAGGTACATCATGTGCTTCGGTTCCAACCCCATGCAGACCCGTATTCCGGACGCCCATTTCCTCAATGAGGCCCGTGAGAACGGAGCAAAACTCCTGGTCTTTGACCCCTGCTTTACTGCGACAGCTTCCAAGGCGGATGAATGGTACTCCATCAAGCCCTCCAGTGACGCGGCAGTGGCGCTCGGCTTCGCCAAGGTCATTCTGGACGAGAAGCTCTATGATGCGGACTTTATCCGCAAATTCACGGATATGCCGATCCTGATCCGGAGCGATAATCAGAAGAAGCTCCTGGCAGCAGATGTCGAGGGACTGGAAGTACCCGCGGATATGCCCGAATACAGGCAAGCCTTTGTTGCCTACAGCAAGGGGAAACCTGTTACTGTCAATCCCGAGAAGTTTGACCTGCCCATGGATACGCAGCTTGAAGGTGAAGTGACCGTCAGGCTCAAGGACGGCAAGAGCGTCAAGTGCCGCCCTGTCTTCGACCTGCTCAGCGAGATGGCATCACAGTGGACGCCGGAAGCGGTCGAAGCGGAGACGGATATGCCTGCCTCCGAGATTCCGAGGATCGCGCGGGAAATGGCGACGATCAAGCCCGTTCATATTATGTACGGCGCCTCCAATTATCAGTGGTACCACGGAGATCTCAAGGGCCGCGCCCTGTCCCTGCTCGTAGCTCTGACCGGTAACATCGGTCATCTGGGCGACGGTTTCTCCACCTATGCCGGCCAGTACAAGATGCGCTATAAAGGCGGAGCCTGGTGGAATGTACCGGAGCTTCCCGACAAGAAGCCCGCAGGAACCTCTTTCGCCTACATGCTGGACTACACGCTCAACGATTATGCTAAAAACGGACCCCGTCCCACGATGACCTGTCCCTTCCCCAAGAGCGGCATCAAGGCCTGGATCCTCTATTGCTGCAACGCATTTGATCAGCACAATATAGCCAATGTCCTGCGCGAGCAGGTCGAGAGCGGACAGCTCGAGTGTGTGATCACCCTGGATTTCCAGAAGACCACAACGAGTAAATATGCGCATTTCTGCCTGCCCGGTGTCAGCTGGTATGAGAAGACCGAGCTGGTATCCACACCGATCCATCCTTATGCCCAGCTCATGCAGCCGGCCATCGAGCCCCTGTACGACTGCAAGCCCGAGCTCTGGATCATGCGCGAGCTGGCAGACCGCGTCAATCCCGGAGACAGAAAGTGGTTTTATCCCGATCTGGATCCCGACAAGGCCGCAGAGGAAGTCATCAAACTTACCTGCGAGACCGGCGGTATCGAGATGGAGGGCGTCACTCTCGAAAAACTGAAACAGGGCCCTGTCAAGCTCCACCACGAGAATCCCGGACGCAAGAGGATCCCCTTCTACGAGCAGATCCAGGGCGGACAGCCCTTCCCGCCGGTCAGTTATCCCATGACTATCGACAAGACAGCCCAGTTCGTCAAGAGCGGAAGGATCGAGTTCTACAAGGACGAGGACACCTTTATCAAGGTGGGTGAGTGCCTGCCCGTTCACAAGCCGCCGTTTGAGGAGACTGAGTATGTGCTCAATCCCGCGGCGAGGGAACTCTACAAATATACCTATATCACACGCAACAGTATTCACCGTGTACACTCCACGCACTCCAACAACCAGATGATGCGGGAACTGCAGGATGACAGCGCCAAGGTCTACCTCAATCCGGATGACGCCGCGGAAAAGGGAATTGCGGCAGGCGATCTGGTCGAGGTCTTCAACGACAGAGGCAAACTCCTTGCGGAGGCCGTTCTGGATCCCGGTGTGCGCACCATGACCGTCATCTTCGAAGAAGGATGGTGGAGCCGTTACACGCATGGAACTTCCTACAATACACTGCTTTATCCCTGGATCAATCCGGTACATGAGGTGTATTTCGTCTCGCAGATGTGGGCACCCAACACCTCCTGGAATGAGTGTCTGGTCGACTTCAAGAAGGCAGAGATCTAAATAAGCCGAAAGGAGAATGAATACAAATGCGTTACTGTATGGTTATAGATCTGGACAAATGTATCGGGTGCCAGACCTGCGCAGTGATCTGCAAAATGCATCACGCCCAGCCGCAGGGAACCTGGTGGAACAGGGTCTTCACGCAGGGATCCGACTATCACCAGTCTGCAGTCGGCACCAAAGACGGCTTTAAAATCGAATATCTCCCGGTGTCCTGCCAGATGTGCGACAATGCCCCCTGTGAGAGAGTCTGCCCCACAGGCGCGACTTACAAGAATGAAGAGGGCGTGATCCTGGTGGACTATGACCGCTGCATCGGCTGCCGCACTTGTATGGCGGCATGCCCCTATGGAGTGCGCCAGTTCAACTGGAAGGATCCCAAAAAGGCAAAGGAAGAGGCCGGCTATGCATACGGCTATCCCTTTGATGTCACAGAAAAGGGAAAACGCCTGGTCTACACCCAGGACCGCCCGGCAGGTGTCGTAGAAAAATGCACTTTCTGCGTTGAGTGCATGAATGCGGACGGCACTTATGATGCTCTTCCCGCCTGTGTCCGCGCCTGCCCCGGAAAGGCACGTTATTTCGGCGATCTGGATGATCCCGACTCCGAAGTGAGCCGCCTGGTCAGCTCCAAACAGGTCTTCCGTCTTAAAGAGGAGTACGGCACGGAGCCCAAAGTCTACTATATCTCCTCTACCAAGAGCAAAAATGTCGAGGGTCCGTGGACGGAACAGTCCTGGGAAAACAAGACACCGAACACCATCATACCGTAAGGGGGACAGCTATGAAAAAATTATCTGCCAAAAAAACAGCTGCCCTGGTCATTGGCGCAGCTATGTGCGCCGCAGGACTTGCGGCGTGGATCTATCAGCTGGTTCAGGGCATGCAGGTCACAAACCTGCGCAACAGCTTTACCTGGGGCCTCTACATGGGAAGCTTTGAGTTCTT
This sequence comes from uncultured Lachnospiraceae bacterium, assembly GCA_946411695.1. Classification (GTDB taxonomy): domain Bacteria; phylum Bacillota; class Clostridia; order Lachnospirales; family Lachnospiraceae; genus CAG-791. The sequence goes on along the minus strand of CAMKEX010000216.1, from coordinate 1,544 downwards.
CATCGCGATGGCGACAGGCGGTATCCTTGCCTTTTCCATCGCTTATCTCTGGAACGTTGAGACCCTGAAACCCTTTGTCAAAATCGCGTCCATCGGATCTCTGGCTTCCGTTGTCGCGGCCGGTGTCGCGATCTTCGAGGACCTGGGCGAACCCTTCCACGCACTTTATATGATCATCACCCCCAATGTGGGTTCCCCCCTGTTCTGGGATGTGGTGATCCTGACCCTGTACGTGATCGTCTGTGTCGTCGCGGTGGTGCTCACGCTCCTTCCAGACACGAAAAAGCATGTCCATGACCGCGGCTACAGGATGACTAACGAAGAGAACTGCCGGCGCTTTTCTTTTATTGCGTTTCCCATGGCTTTTCTCCTCAATATCATCACCAGTTTCATGTTCGCGACACAGAACACCAGGGAGTGGTGGCACAGCGCTCTGATTCCGGTCAATGCCTGCGCGGAAGCGACAGCCGTCGGTCTGTCCTTCACCATTCTGCTCTGCGTGCTGATGGTCAGACATGAGATTTTTGTTGAGAACAGTGACGGAATCCGTCTTCTGTCCCGCATCGCAGCTGTATCGATCGCTGCCTACATTGCTATGTCCTTTATCGAGATCGTTCCGCTTGCCTGGAGCGGCACACAGGAGAGCCGGCATCTGCTGCATCTGATCTTCCACACCTATGGACTTCTCTTCTGGCTGGAGATCATCCTGCCTCTGGTGGGCATGATCCTTTTCCTGGTCGGCGGCGGTCTCGGAAAGGAACTGGTCTCTGTGGCCGGCATCCTCGTTATTGCGGGTATTTTCATCCAGCGTATGATGCTGCTCCTTCCCGCTTTCAATTCGATTCCGCTGACACTGCCTGTGGCAGGAAAACTCTGGACCTTCCCGATCGCGGTCGGAACCTTCACGGAAGGGGAGGACGTTTTCGTCCGTTTCTGGAATTATGCTCCAACCGCTGTTGAGTGGATCGTCGGTATACTGCCTGTCGGTCTGATCGTATTTGTGATGGCTGCCGCTGCGATTCTGTTCCGTCTGAATCCCGGAGAGGAGTGATCATGGGACTTGGAGCCGGCGAACTTGCCCTGATCCTTGTGATCGCCTATGTGGTGGTCGGACCGGAGGATATGGTCAAGCTCGCGAGAACTCTTGCCAGAACCCTGCGGCAGCTCAGGAAGCTGACTGTGGACCTGCACGAGGAGGCAGTGGGAGGAATCAATCTGCCCTCTGTGCCGGATCTGGATTTCAGCCCGGATAGCACAGGACGGAAAGACATAATAAAAGACGCTGCGGGATCCGTAACTTCGGATCTCGACAGCGTCCTGAAGGAAATTCAGAAGGCTGAGGAGCAGCGTAATTTATAAGGTATCTCAATCGGGAATCCTCCTGTCTGTTTCAATAGGGTTTTCGAATGATGATAAAGGGATGTTACGGGTAAACCGTGTCCGAAAAAACCGGGGCGCGCTTAAATGGACAGCTCGCCCCGGCAGCGGGCACACAGATCGGAGCCGGAATCCACGGGGACCGGCTCTTTGCATCGTATGCAGGG
>CAMKEX010000215.1 GCA_946411695.1 uncultured Lachnospiraceae bacterium | reverse complement strand
AAGCGTCGGCTGCTTCGGCGGCTGGCACTATGCCTTCGAATCGCGGATGATGCTGCCAAAGCGGCCCCCGACAACCTTTATGAGGAGGAAGCGCTTGCCCTACGCTGGGCCCCATTCTTGACGGACACCTGGGAGTCACTCGTATATGGGGCAATTGAGCCGCAGATAAAGGTCTTCTGTGACCGAAAGGGGGTCGATGAGCTATGCTGCAGGGTTTTGAAGCCTACGCTGACAAGGTTCATGCAGAACTGACGGCAGACGCTTTCCTGAACTGCTTCAAGCCGCTTGACCGCTTTGTGGAGCAGGAGGCGGAGTGGATCGTGCCGGGTTGGATGCCGGCGGAGCAGATCACGCTGTTGGCAGCCGACGGAGGGATCGGAAAGACTTCCATCTGGATTGATCTGCTGTCTTCGCTCAGCAGCGGGAGGCCATGCATGCTTGATCCTCCGGATATGGAACGAAGTCCGATGCCGGTTGCCTTTTGCACCACCGAAGACAGTGTTGCCAAAAAGCTGAAACGAAAGCTTCGCGAAGCCGGAGCCAATGAAGCGAACATCATCACGATGGATGCAGCGGGCGATAAGGACGGAGTTCTTCGGGGTTTTAAATTCGGCTCTCAGAAGATGGAGCAATTCGTGAGGCACTTTCGCCCGAAGGTCTGCGTGTTCGATCCGGTTCAGGGTTTCATTCCGCCGGATATCAACATGGGCAGCCGAAACGCCATGCGGGATTGCATGGCTCGGCTGATTCCACTGGGCGAAGAAGTCGGTACAGCTTTCCTCGTGATCTGTCATACAAACAAGCGCAAAGGAGCATCCGGGCGTGATCGGATCGCTGACAGTGCCGATCTTTGGGATATCTCCCGCTCCGTCTGGATGGCGGGTTACACAGAAGATCAGGGCATCCGATACCTTTCAAACGAGAAGAACAACTACTTCAGTCTTCAGGAGACCCGACTGTTTCGGATCGGCGATTCCGGACGGATTCAGGTCACCGGAACCAGTTATAAGCGGGATCGGGAATTCATGGCGGATTATGCTGCGAACACATCGAAGCCAAAACGCGAGGAATGCAAGGATTGGATCGTCAACAAACTGTCGGACTGTGGGCAAATGAATATCTGCGACCTGGACAAGGCGGCTGCCGAAGCCGGGTATTCAGCCAGCACGCTTCGCCGAGCAAAGAACGAACTTACAGCCACCGGAATGGTCAAGGTGGAAAATGGCGGTTTCGGGGACACAAAGGTCTGGCGCATTTATCTTGCGTCGCCATTTGATTGAGGGAAATGAGCGAATAAGCGGGAAAAGCCTTGTAACTCAAGGGTTCAGCTTACTCGTCATGGTGGACGAATAAAGGGAGGTTCACACTCATGTCTCCCCTTTATTCGTCCATCTGGTCAAGTAAAACAGAGCCTTGAAATACAAGGGGCTACGCCTTTATTCGCTCAAATCGAAGTCTCACACCAACTATCGTATAGGAAACACACTTCCCCAGCTTGCAAAGGCGGTTGCGCGCGGTGAGAGTAACTTCCAGGTGCTCCGCCATAGCTGAGGCGGCTTCGATGTCCAGGAAGATGGTGTGTGGTTTTTCCATTAGGGCGGCCAGCCTAACGCCTGCCAATATCTCCCATTTCTCAGTCAAAACAGGCTAAAAACACATACCAGTTTTCACCTTGAAAAGCGATCGGTTTTTTATATAGATTCCGTCTCTTTTCCCTGACTTGAAGATGAGAGCGCGAAAACTGATATACCGCAGAAACGCCGCAAATGACCGGGTGTATTTGATCTGGTAGCGGCAGAACAATTTGGCTCCGTTCACGGCGGCCAGCCGAGGCAGCCAAATCAGCCTTTGAATTGGCATGAATTCTGGACAAATAAAGCGCTCTCATCTGAATTTGACAAGGAGACTGACACAATGAGCAATTCTTACATAGCCGCCATGCGGCAGACGGCAGCCGACTTTGGCAGCCTGAGCAACGACCTTTACCAGGTCGCCGGAACGCTGGAAGTAAGCGAATGGTATAATCCGCGGGGGGAGCTTTATAAGCTGGTCTGCCGGGCGGAAGTGGACACGGTCCAGCTGCGGGAACTGGCTGCCCGAACGGATAGAAGCACGATCGCACAGCTCTACGGGGAAGTCGCTGAAGCGCTGAATATCAAGATCCGGGATTATCCCGACTGGCTCAGGATCTCCCTTCCGGCGATCCTGCCGAAGCGGGGTCGGAGTTACGCGCAGGATTTCCTGATTGCGCCTATGCGTCAAGCCTTGGTTACGTTCCTGAGGAAGAATCCCAGGGAACGGATGAAGCAAGGCACGGTCTGCATCGTCCATCAGTACGACGCATCGAAGAGCCCACGGCGGGTCCGTGATTACGACAACATCGAAACCAAACGGTATCTGGACGTGATCGAGGCACTGTTCCTGTCGAATGACAGCGGACTCAGTATCTCAGTCTTCCAGTGTACGGAACTCGGCGTCGCAGATGCCACGGTTTTCTATTTGATGAAGCCGGAAACGCTCCCCAAATGGCTCACGTATCGGGCCGACGGTGAAGTCAGCCTCCCTGAAATAGAGAGCGGTAGCGGGACCGGCCTGAGTGAACGCGGGGATCGAGATGCGGCAGGCCAGCCCAATCAGCCAGAGAACGAGCAGCCTTTGCTCCGGTACAAAAGCATCAGTGAAGAGGAGATATTTTCATGACACAGAAGGTTGACAGGATGTTGGATCTGCTGGTGCTTGTGGGGTATTCCGTCGCGTTTCCCGTCAAGCTGGCAAAAAGGCTCAGCGGTCATGAGCAATACGACCGCTGTGTGATGTACCGGGCGATCCGGGAGGGATATGTGCTTCTCATGCGGAGGGAAGGAAAGCGGCAGGTGATCCGATCTCTGCTTCTGACGGAAAAAGGGGAGGACTACATTGCTGCAAGGGATACTGACGCGCTGGCGATGATCTGGGGCCGAATGGGCTTGGCACCGAAAGTGTTCCCTTCGAGGGAAGCAAAGGTTTTGAGGCTTCACGCCATTGCGACGGGGCTGGTCATGGCGAGGGCTGCGGGGGCGGTGATCCGCTCTTTGGAGAAACCTCCTATATTGCTAAGCTCCCGCGGCTATATGGATCCTCAGATCGATGAGGAGAAGGCGTATTATTACGCGCCCTTTGAGTTGCAGGCTGCATTTGAAGAACTGGACGACAGGGTAGAATCAAAGACCTCAAGGCTCATCGGGATCATTGTGCGGAAAAACCGCTGCTTCTGCATGTACTTCGCTGGGAATAAACGCATCTTCTGGCAGCGGCTCTCCGAGGAGAATCACGCTGTCGGCATCAAAGTACTTCTGCAGGCCAGAGGATTCCGGATCGACACGATCGAGCAGATCGTCATCGGGAATCGGATGAGCGTTGCGGAGAAGCTCTGCCGAAGCCCACGCCTGAAGGGCGATAAGTACTTCGTCGTCTCAGACTTCTACGACAGCTGCTATTTCGTGACAAATGACGCGGCGGGGGACCTGCTGCTCCCCATGATCATCCGGCCGATGAGCTATCTGGAATTTAACCGCCAGGCTCTGGCGTCCTATCTGCCGCCGAGGACAGTTGCGCGCATATCCGACGCGGAGGAAGCGCACACGGGCCGGCCGGTGATTCTCAATCATAGCTGCGATCTGCTGTTCCTGGAGCATCTCCGTCAGCAGTGCTACGGATTCTATGAGAAGCCCATCGTTCTCTGCCATGATTACCAACAGGATGTCATGCAGAGCATTCTGGGCGATTCGGCGGAGGTCCGAGCCACAGATCAAACGGCAAATGACGAAGACAGCGGTCCGATTACCGACCGGGATGCAGATCAATAATCCGCCGAATCGAAGGATACACTCTATTTTTGAGGAAATTATACCGGGCTGTGAAAAGAAGGCGCAGTTCACGAAAAGTTCAGGACTTGGAAACATTGATATTCTTGACTTTTTGGGTTCCAGTCCTTACTATAGCACATAGGATAGGTGTTGCATACCCACCTGTCGTGATAGCCTTGGAAGGAGGCGGTTGCGGATGGATGAAAACAGAAAGATCAAGGTATACTTGGACACATCAGTGATTAGCTACCTTGATCAACAAGATGCCCCTGAACAAATGAAGGAAACACGCGAGGTCTGGGAGCGCATCAAAGCTGGTCATTATGAAGTTTTCATTTCTGATGTCGTGCTTCGCGAACTGGCTGACTGCAAGGAAGAAGCAAAAAGAGATTTACTGATCGGGCATCTTGCTGAGATCAAGTATAACCTGATCGCTGTGGATGACGATATCGCAAAGCTGGCTGAAAAAATCGTCACCAAGGGCGTTCTGAAGCAAAAGAACATTGATGATTGTCAACATATCGCGGCTGCGATTCTTTCTGATTGTGACATTATTGTTTCTTGGAATTTCAAGCACATTGTGAATGTTAAAACCATTCGTGGGATCAAGGTGATCACCACAGTTGAAGGTTATAAGGATTTGCTGATTTACCAGCCAACGGCGTTGTTGAACGAGGAGGAGTGAAAAATGGACGAGATCAAAAAGCCTGAGATCAGCTCCAGATTCGATGTGGAGGACATCAGGAAGATCAGGGATTATAACTCACAGCGCCATTCGAGAATGACTCGATCTGAAATTGTCGAGGATATTCGGAAGGGTGCAGAAGAAATCATTCAGAAATATGGTATGAATGTAACCTACGCTCAGAAGCTACGGTAAGCACGTAAATGAATAAACCGGGAATCTGGAAGAGCAGGTTCCCGGCATTTTTCCATGACGATAGGCTTTTTCAAACCAGAGAAACGACTCTTAATAATGCGCAGCCAAATTCTCCATATCCCCCCTGATTTGAGTTCAACAAAAATTCAACTACGATGCTAAAATTCAACAAATTTCACTTAACGGTAATATATGGTAATTCGCGGAATCCCCTTATTTTTCAAGGGTATACGGCACATTGCCCAATGTTGATAAACGCTTTTTTCAGGACTCATAACCCGGAGGTCGTGGGTTCAAATCCCTCCCCCGCAACCAATCGGCAGACATGACGGTTTTCCGTCGTGTCTGTCTTTTTTTGTTTCCCGACCAAGGGGCCGGAAACCGAGCGATATCAAGGCTTCCGGGCATCTAAAACTTTTTTATAGCAAATCCGCTCGGTTTTGCCCGAAGAGTCTGTCTGACCATTCTTCATCCGCTGATCACGCCCAGTTTTTTACAAAAGCATCCTTATAGAACGGTAGCAAACATTTTCCGTTTGCTACCGTTTGCTACGGGCTTCTGAAACCATTGCAGCACGTCGTTTGC
>CAMKEX010000214.1 GCA_946411695.1 uncultured Lachnospiraceae bacterium | reverse complement strand
AGGTGGATCAGTCCGGGAAAGCAAGAGCGGAATTGCGGGAGGTACAGAAGCAGCTGAAGCGGATCACGGCCATGCTGTAGAGGTAAGACAGGAACCGTGCCTAACTGGATCGGTAAACCGTGCCTCCAAGGCTCTAAAAGAGGCAGTCGCTTCTTATTATACTAACTTCAGAGCAGCGAGATAGCTGTTATGCGCACCTTGACAACCGAATATACATTTCATCAGGCACATTCTGATTCTTGATTTTTCCAGAGAGCCTGCGAGGGATTCGCCATGAGAGCCAGGGAATGAAGCACTTTTAAGAGAGAGCATTTTCCTGTCTGGAGCGGTACAAATCCACTGCAAATGCCGGGGCTGCACTCGGCGGCGGCCATGACCTGGAGAAGGGGATAATGATACTTCCGTCGAAGGACGGCTCGGCGAGAACCGCGGAGGGGTGAGACTCCCATGAGCGCAGAAAAGCAGATCTGCCGCCTGATGAATTTCCCATACAGGCAGATGGCCTGTGTCCTTCGGGGTGTCGTGGACAAATAGGAGGACGATCATAGTTAAGATGACAGCAGGCCTGCTGCATGGGCAGAAATACCTTGGCAGAGGCCTGCTTTTACACAGGAGGCAGAGCTTCATGAAAGCAGACTGGGTATACCGCCGGGGAGATATCTACCTGGCAAATCTGAATCCGTTCAAGGGCTCAGAGCAGGGAGGCAAAAGGCCGGTCGTCGTTCTTCAGAACAATATCGGCAACCGGCACAGTTCCACCCTGATCATAGCGCCGATCACGTCCCGGGTCGAAAAGAATACCAGGCAGCCGACGCATGTAAATATCGGCAGGATCGGTTATAACCATGTTCTTTCTGTGGTTCAGCTTGAACAGATACGGACCATAGACAAGCAGCGGGTGATCCGGTATTTCGGAAGAATAGACCGGAGCATGATGAAAAAGGTCGAGGAGGGTATGTTGATCAGCCTCGGGATAAAAGGTTTTGACAGAAGAGGTGAATGCATTGGAACCAATCATGACAACAGAAGCGGAAGAGCGGGCGAGTGATCCGCCGGCTCCGATTTTGACGCGCTATGTCAATCTCTGTGACAAATACACACTGACGATTGAGGAAGCGGCGGCTTATTTCGGAATCGGGCAGAAAAAGATCCGGAGCCTTGTGCAGACACATGAAAACGATGACTTCATTCTGCACGTCGGAGTGAAGGTTTTGATCAAGCGAAAAAAGTTTGAGAATTTTATTGACAGGAGTTCAGAAGTTTGATATGCGAGAGTGATATATGGTATACTCACCATGTCGTAACGAAAGGCTCTCCTGCGAAGGAGGGAAGGCGATGAGTGCAAAGCGGCGGGATAAGAAGAACCGGATCTTGCGCAGCGGAGAGAGCCAGACACAAGATGGAAGATATAAATACACATTTTATGAGGGCGGAAAGCAGAGAGCTTTCTACTCATGGAAACTGGAACCGACGGACCGGCTGCCTGCGGGCAAGAGGGACTGTGTAGCCCTTCGGGATCAGATAGCCGACTACAAACGGCAGCATGACAGAGGCGTTGCCTTTCGGGGCGATGATTACACGGTCTATGAACTGACGCGGAGATACGTCGATCTGAAGCAGAATGTAAAGCATACGACAAGGGCCGGATACAAGACAGTCCTGAAGATCCTTTACCAGGATCCTTTTGGAACCAAGCGGATCGATAAGGTGAGAACCATGGATGCGAAAGCCTGGCTCGTGAAACTCCAGCAGGAGGAACACAGAGGCTATTCGTCCATTCAGACGATACGCGGCGTCTTAAGACCGGCATTTGCGATGGCGGTGGAGGATGACCTGCTGGTCAAGAATCCATTCGATTTTATGCTCTGTGATGTGATCGTGAATGACAGCGTCAGGCGGGAAGCTATTACGGCTGCCCAGATGAGAGAGTTTCTCAGGTTCGTTCGGGAAGACAGACATTTCTCCAGGTATTACGACGGCATCTACATCCTATTTCATACCGGAATGAGAATTTCGGAATTCTGTGGACTCACCATTCAGGATATTGATCTGGACAGACGTACCATCAATATCGATCATCAGCTTCAGCGCACTTCGGACATGCAATATATCATAGTTGATTCGGCGAAGACGGATGCCGGTACGCGGATCCTTCCCATGGAGGATGATGTGTACGAGTGTTTCAGCAGGATCCTTGCAGAGAGGAAAAAGCCGAAGGTTGAGCCAATGGTGGATGGAAGGATTGGCTTCCTTTACATGGATAAGAACGGGATGCCCATGGTGGCGATGCACTGGGAAAAGTATTTTCAGCACATCACTGAGAAGTACAACAAGATCTACCGGGTGCAGATGCCCAAGGTCACGCCCCATGTCTGCCGGCATACCTACTGCAGCGAGAAGGCCAAGAAGGGAATGAATCCGAATACCCTCAAGTATCTGATGGGCCATACGGATATCAGCGTCACCCTGAACACCTACACGCATCTGGGACTGATCGATGCGGAGCAGGAGCTGGAACGCATGCAGAGAGAAGTCAAAATGAGTGAGAAGATCGAGCGCCGGAAGCAGCGCAGAAAGTCCTCAGGAGAATGAAAAGGGATGGAAAACCGGTGAAACCGCAAAAATCCAATGTTGATAAAACGCGGTTTTCGGCCTGTTTTTCGGCCCGTTTTATCAACATTTTATCAACATTGAAGTCCAAGATATGCAAGGAGATGCCAGTTTATGCCGGATTTCAATGAAATCGAAAATCGCGGAAACCCGCATAAAATAAGGCAAAACGCGGCATAAGCTGGCAAAAAACTGCATGATAAAAATTTTATTCATTTGCCACGGCAATATCTGCCGTTCGCCGATGGCTGAATTTGTTATGAAGGACCTTGTCCGCAAGGCGGGGCTTTCAGACTGTTTTTATATTGAGTCTGCGGCAACGAGCTCCGAGGAGGTCTGGGGCGGCCGCGGCAATCCGGTGTATCCGCCGGCGAGGGCAAAGCTGAGGGAGCATGGGATTGATCCCGGCGGGAAGCGCGCCCGCAGAACGACACGCGAGGACTATGCGCGGTTCGATTATCTGATCGGGATGGATTACGCAAATGCCTATAATATGAGGCATATCTATGGCGGCGACCCGGACGACAAGATCTCGCTGCTGCTGGACCACTGCGGCAGAGCCGGTCAGGAGGTGGCGGATCCGTGGTACACGGACAATTTTGATGAGACCTGGGATGATGTGCTGCAGGGATGTACGGCGCTTTTAAAGGAACTGCGCAAAACTCTGTGAGCGTTCATAAAGCGGATTTCATAGAGAACACAAACATGTATAAAAGAGGGAGTGCGTGATGGATACAGGAATCAGAACGGACCGGATCGAAGCTGTTCGGGAAATCGTGAGCGGCCTGTTGGAGCAGGTGCCGAATGCGTCCCTGCGGGCAAGCGGGTATGTGCATATGTTCGGCGTTGCGGAGGCCTGTGTTCTGCTGGCCATGCGGCGGGGAGAAGACATCGAGCTTGCCGCGGCAGCCGGATATCTGCATGACATTGCCACTTATACAACGGGGAACGCCGTGGATCACGCCCACAGGGGCGCTGAGATGGCGAAGCAGATCCTGCAGGAGGCTGGGATTTTTTCCACAGAGGAAATCGGAAAGATCTGTCAGGCAATCTTTTTTCACAGTGATAAAAAGATGGAAAACGGGCCCCTGGAAGAGATCCTCAAGGATGCCGATGTGCTGCAGCACTGTCTCTTTGATCCCGGCTATGTGGCAAAAAAGGAAAAGGACCGATTCAAAAAGCTGAAAAAGGAACTGGGAATCAAAAAGGGATGATGAGGTGCACTGGTGTGCAAGTGTAGAATTGTGAGTCGTGCTCATTACCACAGGTGTAGAAATGAAGTGTGTTGGGAAAGAAAGGAGACCCCATGATCCTGCAGAGTAAAAGAGTCTGGGTGCTGAACGAATGGCTGGAAGCACAGGTTGAAATTGCGGACGGAAAAATCACAGGGATCTATCCTTACGGAACGTATGCGGCGGACGAGGACTTCGGTGAGCGCCGCATTGTTCCGGGATTTATTGATGTGCATACCCACGGGGCCTATGGATTTGATACAAATGACGCGGAGCCGGATGGACTGCGGAACTGGCTGAAGAATATTGTCAGTGAAGGCGTGACCGGAATACTGCCAACGACGATCACCCAGTCCGAGGAGGTCCTGACCAAAGCTGTGCGGAATGTTGCAAATGTTGTCCGGGAGGGATATGAAGGTGCCCGGATCCTGGGCATCCATTTCGAGGGGCCCTATCTGGATCAGAAATATAAGGGCGCCCAGCCGGAGCAGTACTGCGTGGCGCCGGATGTGGAGCAGTTCAAGCGCTATCTTGCGGCGTCGGAAGGCCTGATCCGGATCGTGACCATGGCCTGTGAGCATGACGAGGGTTATGCGCTGACCCGGTTTTTGTGTGAAAACGGAATTGTCCCGTCCCTGGGGCATTCTTCCGCGACCTTTGCCCAGGCCGCCATGGCTTTTGCCAACGGGGCTCGCAGTGTCACTCATGTCTATAACGGCATGGCTCCCTATCATCACAGGGAGCCGGGGATTGTAGGCGCTTCTTTCCGTTTCCGCAATGTGTTCGGGGAGATCATCTGCGACGGGCTGCATTCCACATGGGCGGCGCTGAACACTTATTTTGCGGCAAAGGGTCCTGATTACGGGGTCATGATCACAGATTCCCTGAAGGTCAAGGGTCTGCCCGCAGGCACCCGAACTCTCTTTGGCGGCAATATGATCGAGCTCTTTGAAGACGGCAGCGCGCACCTTGTAGGCGCCGGAAATCTTGCGGGATCCACACTCAAGGTCAATCAGGGACTCCGCAATCTGGTGGAAAAAGCGGGAGTTCCCTGGCAGACAGCCATCAATTCCTGCACCATCAACCCGGCCCGCCTGATCGGCATGGAGGCATCCAAGGGTTCCATCACAGCTGGAAAGGATGCCGACTTGGTCGTGCTCGGGGATGACTACAGTGTGGAAGCGACTTACGTCTGCGGAGAGAGATGCTTTTAAAGTGATGCTGTTTATTTGATAAGAGATACTGTTTACTTGACAGGTTAACAGGAGAGCTGAGGGCGGCTGTAAATGAGTCAACGGGGACGGTTCTTCCTTGACTCATTTTCCCTGGAAAATGAGTCAGAGAGAACCGTCCCCTGTGACTCATTCAGAGCCGTCTCCGTTGACTCATCCAGAACCTTTCTCAATGGCGAAAGGCGCATGGAGGCGCATTTTGATGACGATCAAAGAGGCAATTGACTATATCAACGC
>CAMKEX010000213.1 GCA_946411695.1 uncultured Lachnospiraceae bacterium | reverse complement strand
ACTCATGACTGAAGTCACAAGAATGCGCTGACTAGTCTTTCAAATCCGAAGCTTTCTGAAAAGAATCTCTGCTGCCCCTCCTGCCGCATCCCGCCAGCAGTATTGCGCATAGCAGCACAAGCACAGGCAGGAACGCTTTCTTTTCCATCAATGCAAGTCTCCCTTTTTCCCACATCTTTCAGCCCATTCCGACAGGAGTCCCCACTTCGATCAGGTTGCCGTCGGGATCATAGAAACGGACCACCTTCTGCCCCCAGCTGTGGGTCATCAGCCTGTTTACATACTGCACCTCCGGGAACACTTTCTCCAGGCGTTCCACAAAGCCCTCGAGATCGGATTCCTCAAAATACAGTTCGCAGGAATTGTTCTCGGGAATGATCTCCCTGCCCAGGAACTTTCTCCAGATCTTCTCATCCTGCAGGACAAGACCCTCTGAGAGGATCATGTTTCCGTCGTTATCCAGCACAAGTTCCAGGCCGAACAGGTCATGGTAAAACTGCCTGGACCGCTCGATGTCCTTGACCACGATCAGTATATTCTTCAGCTTCATAAGTGACTTCTCCGGCTTTTTTTCTCTTTCTTTCAGTGTTTCCCTGTTTACAGGTGATTCAGTTCACGTATTCGAATGGGACAATCTAAAACAGCCTTTATTTTTTTCGCAGTAAGGCCAAAGCCGCATAGTGCAGAACATCGAATCTCTCAGGCGCTGTCTCCTCAAGAAGCCTTCTGTGCTCCGCATCCCACCTCTGCAGTTCCTCCTCTGACAGAGATGCACCGACACCTCTGCAGGCTTTCATTCTACCGTGCCAGGTTTCCCGGGTGAAGGGCACCATAAGATCATATTCCTCGTGCTCCAGCATTTCAAAATAGTCATAAGCGGCTTCAGGAATCCCTATGGGATGCCTGGTCTCGCCGGCACCGGACCATTCCGGACTGTATTTGAGGACCAGTTCCTCGCTTTTTACCGCGATCTCGTCCTCATAAGGAAGCCAGGCCATATACAGGATCAGCAGCTTCCCATCCTCTTTTAAAAGATCTGCCAGCCTGGGCATCAGGCGCGCATGGTCAAAATACCAGAAGCACTGGCAGGCAGTGACCACATCAAAACTCCCCGCCGGAAAGTCAATCTGCTCAGCAGGCACTGCCAGAAAGGCGATGTCCATCTTGCCGGCCTGCGCCAGCCGCTCCGCCTCCCTGATCTGTTCCGGCGAAATATCCGTGCCTGTCCACTTGGCACCGTATCGGTACAGATTGCGAGGCAGCACCCCCGTTCCGGTTCCCAGATCAAGCACCTTCTGTCCGGATACGCACAGGCCTCTGTCTATGATCTTTTGATAAAACTCGTCGGGGTAGATATCCCTGTATCTGGCATATTCCTTTGATGTCCTGCCCCAGTCAAATGCCTTTCCGGCATCGATAGTGCTGTTTCTTATTTCCATGCGTGCGTTGACCTCTTAGAGCCGTTTTCTTACTCGCCTCTTTATATTCATTCATTTATTTCCATTAGCAGGATGTCTGGTGTCTTTCCCTTCTTTCACTGGATGACCACGTTCATCATCACAGCTTCACAACCACCTGCACCTCACGATCAACCGTTTTCCGAAAGGTCTCCGCATCCTGGGCTTTGCCCACGATGCTGCCATAATGTATCGGAATCACCGCTTTGGGCTTTATTTTATTGACCAGTCCCGCAGCTTCCTTAGCATTCATTGTAAATTTGCCTCCGATCGGGACCAGAGCGACATCACACCTTACTTCCTGCAGCTCCTTGACCGCATCCGTATCTCCGGCAACGTAATACACCCTTCCGTCCATGTCCAGCAAATATCCCAGCCATCCATTACGCTTCGGATGAAAGGGTTTCAGCTTGTTATAGGCAGGCTTTGCGGTGATAACAGTACCCCTGATCTCCAGGCGGTCTCCCGGTAACAGCAAATGCAGTTGGCCCTTCCAGGCAAGCTTTTCCAGTTCCTTCGCCATACTTGCCGGAGCCGCAAGTGCCGTATCCTGCTTACAGATTCTGAAGATGGACTCCGGATCAAAATGATCGTAATGCGCATGGGTAATGCATATCAGATCTGCATCGTGTGTTTCCGAGCCGATCTGAAATGGGTCAAAATAGACTACTTTGGAGCCCTCGATTCTGATGCTGCTCTGTGTGTTGACTTGAATATGATCGTAACTCATTTCGGATTTCCTCATTTCTTCCTGATCGGATGCCTGATCACGGTTTTCAATTTCTCCGGAGCGACTTTCCTGGCATCGCTCAGATAGACTTCGTGATGGAGCCGTTGATCCGTGATGTCCAGGACATAGCCCTGCTCTTCCATGAAAGCATGCATCAATTCTACCGTGGCGGGTTCATCGTCATAGGGTCCGATATGCATGCACTGCACGCAGAGCCCTTCGTCATAGGTCCAGAATTCCACTTTGGAGAAGTCCGTCTTCTTCTTTCTCTCCGCTTCCCGAACAGCCCAGTCAAAATCCTCCCTGGTCACAAAATCCGGCAGGCGGATGACCGAGATCCAATGGAAGTTTTCCTTGTGGGCGTAGTCAACTCCTACGATGCCTTCCTGCCACCAGAAGCCCTCCAGCGGCGGCACGACGTAGTCAAAATAGCCCTCGATCTGATGCTCGCCTTTTTTGCTCATCTTGATCGTATAGGCGATTCCGTACAGCAATTCAATTGCCTTCTTGTATTCACCGCCCTCAAGGTTTGGATCTCCCTGGCCCCGGACCGCAATATAATTCATGACCGGCACCGATACGATGCCGGGTCTGTTTTTGGGCATATAGAACTCTTTATATTCTTTCTTAAAATCAAAAGCCATACTCCGTTTACCTCTCAGAACAGTTGGACTAGTCTTTTACCACTCCCGGATTACAACATGCACACTGTTTCCATCGCCCTTTTTCAGCTGCCTGCGGATGGCCTTCAGGAGCCCTATTATGTAGCATACATTCCCGTTTTCGTCTTTCACGCCCATATTGACGATGCTTCCATCATAAGGAATGCCGTCAAATTCAGCATGGACCTTTATTCGTCCTTTCCCGAACTCCTCTCGGATATTCCAGGGAAAAATCACATAGGCTCCGCCATTGTCAGAGACTTCATGAATAAGGGCGTCGTACTCATAAAATTTCTGTTCCATAATCTCACCTGTCCGGCGTCAGCTGCACAAAATTCATCCATTGCTATTTTCTGTCTGCAAATCCAGCGGCCTCCTGAATCCAGGAAATCAGTTCCTCGTCTATTTCCTCTTCAGTCCCGATCATCACGTGGTGCGTCCAGCGATTGGGATAGGGTTCAGTGGCTATGTCTATCCGGGCAGATTCCTTTCTGTATGGCAGCCCGAAAGTGATCGTCAAAAATGGATCCGGACGGTCTTTGGCCTTTCGAACCGGTGTAAAGGACACTGCCGCAAACATATATCGTGTAAAAAAGGAAATCTGCGTTTTCTTCACTTCGATCCGTATGTCCGGCACTCTTTCTGAAACAGCTCCCCGAAAAGCCATATATAAGGGCAGCGCCTCTTGTTTGGAATCAAAGAAAAGCAGTTCATCTGCGGAGACAGATTGGATCATGGGTCGCCTCCTTTCGATTTCTAACCTCTTATCAGTTTATCAGATTTAGAAAAAAAGAGCGAAAAATAATGTCGCTGCATTCACGATACATTATCTTTCGCTCCCGCATTCGTGCCGTCGGGCGGCACGATCGTCATATCATTCACTGATCCAGCTTGCAGATTACTGCATCCGGCAGAACCAGCTTGACGGTTCCCTTTGCCTTCTTTCCGATCCGGTCATACATGCGGCCGGCACTGACGCACTCTCCCTTGACTGTGTGGATGGAATTGGCCACATAGCCCACAAGTCCCAGGCCGTTTTTCATCTCCACACGGATTGCTTCTCTGTCGTACTGATTATCCGGCTCCTTGACCAGCTTCACCTTCATCCCGGGTTTCATAAAATCGTGGCCATAGCGGTATTTGGTGCCGGTTATTGTAAAGTAGATCTTATTCATCCTGTCAGTCCTCCCAATCGCTGTCATCTTCTGCAAAATCATATTCAAGGCTATCGTAATAGTTCAAGCCATATAGCTCGAAGCCCGTCTGATCGCCATACCCTCTGTCTGCTTTTTTCGAAGCCTGCTCGGCACTGTAAAGAAATGCCATCTCGGAAGCCCGCTCAAAAGCCTCCAGTTTCCCGTTTCTGTTAAAATCAAAAAGCTGATCAAGTCCGAACATGCCATCAATCCTCCATGAATTCGATATAGTCTCTCTCGTCCGAAAAGAGCACGTAGGTGCCGTTGACATAACCCATATATCCACTCTCGGTCACATAGCCTTTCATTGTGCACCTCCCTTTGTACTGATTGGATGCTGTGTTGGTCTAAGTTCTGCCGTTTTGATGTTCGTTACGGTTCTTATTACAATACCGGCCCTGCCGGAACTCGAAATGCTTTTACGTCCCTGATTGTCACGCCGCGCTTCTCTGTTTCTGCCTTCTCTGCATCCCGGAGGAGCGGGGACGGCCGGCACAGTGTCGGCCGGTCCTGATCATGCCTGTCACATAGAACAGAAGCTCCAGAACATAGGCGGCAGATGCGGCAAGGAAACCGACCAGGAACAGTTCGACACTTCCCTGCAGAACAGATGTGACAAAATAGATTGCAAACAGCACTGTGCTGAACGGATGCAGTTTCACGGTATCTTTCATTTTCGATTTCATCATCCAATACTCCTCTCCGGATCATGAGACGGCCTGCATGGTTTTCATTGCGCCGCCCTTTTATCTGATGCCTTCCTGCTGCCTTTGCTGTTACCCTTACCTTATGGGACAATTTTAAAAAATGTGGTGTCCAAAAAAACGGACAGCAAACAGGGAAAAGGAGGGAAAAGGCAGAAATTTCATAAAAAAAATTTCATGGTTATTTGGGAAATTTCATACTTAATTACATTTATTGCTGCATAAAAGAAAACCGCCGCACTGACGCTAAATGTCCAGTACGGCGGCCTCTTGGCGTGTGTATATTTAAAAAATAGGGGGGGTACTCCTCTAAGGGGAGGCAATTCAGTCGGGACACTCGGGACGGTCCTGCCTGTCCCGGGTAATTCACTCTCGGGACAGTCACAACCGTCCCGGGTATCCCGTAATTTTTATTATGCAGCCATCTTCTCCAGGAAGTTCATCATGGTCATCTCGTCTTCGTAGGAAGTGGTGAAGATACCGAGCTGATCGTCATGGCCTTCTGTCAGTCTGATGATGCCGTGAAGCCTCACACGACTTAAGTCGCGTGCTTCCTACTGCCTGCCTTGCGGCAGG
>CAMKEX010000212.1 GCA_946411695.1 uncultured Lachnospiraceae bacterium | reverse complement strand
TGGCGGTCTATCTATTGTTTTCGGTTGCTTGCTTCTTTACCGTACATGAGCATTACTGCCGGGGACAAAGCGTTTTGGAGAGCTGAAAAAATCAATCGGCAGCGTTTCCCAAAAGGTTCTGACTGCTCAGCTTCGTGATATGGAAGAAAACGGACTCGTAAACCGAAAGGTATATGCCGAAGTACCGCCGAGAGTAGAATACTCCCTGACAGAATTGGGACAAAGCTTGAAACCTATTCTCGACGCTATGTGGAGTTGGGGCGAAGATTATAAAGAAAAATGTAATAAATAACGAAAAGACCGTCAGGCTCAAACGAGGCTTGACGGTCTTATATTTTTTTGCTGTATTTAAGAAAATCGTTTTGGTGTTCCTGTTTGCGAAGTTGATAGCCCTGTGCAATCAGCGTATCCACTTTCAGAGCAATCAGGTTTATGTCGGAACACATTGCCCGTGCAATCTGCTGAATGTCATAGCCGTTTTTAATGTATTCCAAAATGGTGTCGTCCGGGAGCGAAGCCTGAGAAGCGAAGATATTTGCTTCATACTCCATACGGTTCTCTCTCATATCAAAGATGTTGAACTCTTTGAACCCGCCGACAGCAACCGCTTCTTGCCTGTGTAGAACATCGTGCCCGATTTCGTGCCATAGCACTATCTGCTCCACGACCGGGTGCATACCGTTTTTAAGAAAAACAAAGCGGTTCTTCAGAATAACCTTGTATGCTCCACGCTGCTTGTCAAAATTCCGGTAGATAACATTGATACCAAGCTCTTTTGCGACCTTGTACGGGTCACGAGTACCGCAACGGTCAATGAGCTTGTTTACGATTTTCACAATCTCAGCCGTAGTGTAATACCCCAATCCGGCTCACCTCCCATATTATAGTATATCGGATATTAACCTATAATAAATTATAAACTATTATGTGTCCCATATATTGGACTTAGTTCACTTTGAGGATTACTCGTCTTTGCGGTATTTCTTCGGGGTGTATTTTTTATTGTTCTTCTTTGCAATAAGATATGCTTCCTGAATAGCGTCAACCATTTCACGCATATCCTCGTCAGCCATTTCGCCGCCGGCAAACAGACCGGTAACTTCTGCAAGCAACTCCTGAGCCTGTCTTGCCCCTCTGCGTCCGTATTTATCCTCTACATCGGCGATGAAAGCGTCATCCTCAGACAGCAGATAATTCACATTTACATTTAAGGATTCTGCCAGCTTCTTATATCTTTCCATTCCTCTCGGACGGGATTTATCATTTTCATAAGAACCAATTATGCGTCGGGTTACGCCGATTTTAGCTGCCAACTCATGGGAGTATAAAGAGCAATAGATTAAGCTAAATATTGATGAGTGCATTTGCAACAATATATCGAAAAAGTCTTTACTAATGGATGATAGGAGCAAAAGCCTAGGGCTGAGGCAGACATCATCATGGATGCTTATCTGAAGAGTGGCAAGAGTCTCGATGAAATCATGACGTTTCTGAAGCCGTGATGGCGTTTAGTGTAACTTTTTTGCAGAGTTCACATGCATCGTTGATCGTCATGTCCGTGCCCTCCTTAGCTTTCTTTCTCGATCGTCCCTTTGCCCACCCAAACGCTGCCGTCCGGCCATTTGTAGGAGTCAAAGGAATATTCATGGCTGCCGACCTTGAACCGGATGTAGGTTCGATCGTCGCTGCCCTCCAAAAGGGTGATGCTGTCGAGGGAAGGCTGGAAGCCGTATTCGCTCTTAAGGGCTGCCTGTGCGGTGCGCTTCAGGTTCAGGTTGATCTCGCGGGTTGTCATGGTCTTGCCCTCCTTAAAAAGCCTTTGCAATCCAGCGGCCGTTCTTGCGGCTCTTGCTAAGAAGGTAGGTCGTTCCCTCGACCTCGACGTAGCGGTCATTGACGATGCAGGTGTCGTATCCAAGGCTTCTCAGGTGGCGGTATGCCTTGGTTGCCAGCTCCTTGACGCTGATCCCGAATCCGTATCCGTCGATGTAGTTCTGAAGCTCTTTCATTGCTTTTTCCTCCGTAGTGTGGTTTCCCCTTGGGGTAGTGTATATATCACTCTAAAACGACATAATAGCAAGTCATTTTTGCGAGATTTCTCAAGGTTTTTCACACTTTTTTGCGGCCTCACTCGTCGCCGTAAAGGATGAATTGAACGTACTCTTTGCGGTGCTCCTCAAGGAAATTCACGAGCTCGAAGTAGTTTCGATCAAAGGCCAGCCGCTGCACCATATGCACATCAAACATGTTCGTGAGCCCGGTGTCCCGGATGGCAAGCCTGCTGCGGCAAGGGCGATGATGATCGCTTCGATCGTGTCCTGATCCGTGCGCTCGTCGTAGACCACCGTGCCATCCTTTTCGACGAGGATGTTGTTTACCGCGTAGGCGCAGGTGGGCATGCCCTTGTAGACCGGCTTCATCCCGATCGTCTTGGAGATGACTGCGACCAGTTCTTTGCGATCCGGTCCTGTGGCGTTGTAATGTAGTTTCATTGGGTTAGCTTTCAGCAAACGAACAGCGTTCCCAAGGATCCAATGCCACAAAGTAACACGAAGCAATCAGAAATAAATAATGCATAATTCAAGTCTGTACATCGAGGCAATGTGGTCAAGAAAAAAGCAGGTATAGGATATGACACTGGAACAACAGGAAAAATACTCATCATTTGCGATTCGCTTTGAACGAGACGATGAAGCAGGAGTATGGATCGCCGTTAGCGAGAAAATCGGTTTGGTTATGGAAGACGATTCTCTCCGGGGCTTGTATTTCTGATCTCAGGAGGTCCCATCAAGTGTCCGCTTGCCGTTCTTTCTTCCTTTCCTGCCGGCGGATGCGGTTGATGTGGCGTTCAAAGTCGCCGGAATCCAGGAGGACAGACAGTACGTACTGCTCAAAAGCAGGTACGGGGCAAGAATAAAAGCCTGCCTTTTGGGAGAACACCTCCCGGAGCCGGGGCGGCAGCACCATGTAGCCCACGCGGATGGAGGGGGACACGGTGCGGGAAAAGGTATTGAGATAGATCACGTTCTGTCGCTCTGCCCGGGCGAACACGGTCTCCTCGGGCTTGCGCAGGAGGGAAAACTCCGACTCAAAATCGTCTTCCACGATGTACCGGTCCCCCTCCCCCGCCCATTGCAGATATTCCAGACGCTTGGAAGCGCTGGCGGTGACGCCGCTGGGAAAGCTGCGGAAGGGGGTGATGTGCAGTACCTGGGCGGCGGTGCTCTTCAGGGCGACGGATCGGATGCCGTCATGCCCGAGGGGCAGCAGCTCGCATCGTACGCCCCGGGCCCGGTACACCTGTTCGATCTTTTCATAGGAGGGGGATTCGATGGCAAAGACGCGATCTCTGCCCAACATCTCCACCACCAGGCCATACAGATATTCCGCACCGGAGCCGATGATGATCTGCTCCGCATCCACCCGTATGCCCCGATTCCGGACGAGATACCGGGAAACAGCCTGACGCAGCTCCCCGCACCCGGCGTTTGGCGCTTTGTTCAGAATGATCTCCCCGTATTCAGAAAGCACCCGCCGCATGGTGCGGGCCAGCACGGAAAAAGGGAACGCGTTTTCCGGCGGTGACGCGAACCGGACGGTGGGGCGAACGCCCTCCCGGGCGGAGGGCAGAGCAAAGCTGTCCGCCTGCCGGAAACACACAAAAAACCCGCTTCGGGGACGGGATTCCACATACCCTTCCTGGCACAGCAATTCATAGCTGTGCTCCACCGTGATCACGCTCACGCCCCGATCCCGGGCCATTTGTCGCCGGGAAGGCAGGCGAGTCCCATAGGGCCAGGTCCCTTCCGTGATCTCCTGGCGCACCGCTTCATACAGCGCCAGATATGCCGTTTTCCTCTGTTTCATCTGGTCTTATATTTTTCTCCTATTCTGGCACTTTTCACAAGTCCACTTTGATAGTATACTGTACTGCGTTCCCAAAGTAAAGTATCCAGGCAGGAGATGAGTGAAATGAAAACCAAGGATTCCAGGATCTTTGATATCGTATTTGTGGGGCTGCTGGCCGCTATGGTATATGTGGTCACCCTGTTCCGGTTCCCGCTGCTGGGTTCCAAGGTGCATTTTGCCAACGCGGTGTGCCTGCTCAGCGGCATGCTGCTGGGACCCACCCTGGGAGGCATCGCGGCGGGCATCGGCTCCGCCTTATACGACGCCTTTACAGGCTATGATTTCGTCAACGTGGTCATCACCTTTGTCAGCAAGTTCGCCATGGCGTGGGTGTGCGGCAAGCTGATGGACGTTACCGCAAAGGGGCGGCACCGGTTTGATCGCACCTTGCTCGCCTCCATCGTCGGGGCCCTCACCTATGTGGCCCTGTACATGGCGAAAACATATATCTACAACCGCTTCGTGTACGGCTTCCCCCTGCAGACCGTGGGCGCGACGGTGGTCAGCAAGCTGATCCCCTCCCTCATCAACGCGGCTGCCGCCATCGTGGCTGCCCCCATCTTCTTCCACGCCGTGCTGCCTGCCCTCCGCGCCGGCGGCGTACTCAAACACCTTCATGCCGGAGAGATTGCGGAGGAAAAATGATATCGACAGATCATAGCATGTTTGAGCGGCATCCAGCGCCAGTGGATGCCGCTTTTTGTATACAAAGTTCCATTTGACTATTGAATTGTTCGGTCCTTCGCTCCATATCCATTACAGATTCTCTATTTTTTGCTGAAGGGCATCAAATAGCACCCTTGATCTAAAAAAACAGCCGGGGGAAATCCCTCGGCTGTTGCCTGTTTTGCGATTATTCGATCGCGATCGTCTTTTTCTCGGGTAGGGCTTTCTTTTCCTTCTTCGGAATCAACAGCTTCAACACGCCGTGCTGGAACGATGCCTTGACATCCTCCTCCGTAATTTCTTCACCCACATAGAAGCTGCGCTGCATCGAGCCCGAATAACGCTCCTGCCGAATCAGCTTGCCGTGCTTTTCCTTGTTCTGATCCAGGTTCTTTTCGGCATTAATCGTGAGGTAACCGTTGTTCAGCTCCAGCTTGATCTCTTCCTTCGCAAAGCCCGGCAGGTCGATATCGACCTCGTACTGATCCTCGTGCTCCAGCACATCCGTCTTCATCAGACGATCCGCATGACGCCCGTAAAGCTTACGCTCCGCTCGATCCATGTCTCTCAACTCGGGGAACCCGAACCACTCATCCCACAGGTTTTCATTCCAAATACTCGGCAACATACTAATCACTCCTTTACTCAAATCTGCCGTTTTGAGCAAGGGGAAGGAGGGATTGGAACCTAGGGCCTATTACCCTTTCGTTCCTCTCTGTTCCTCTGTTCGATTATGTTATAGCACGCTTTTTAGCACTCGTCAAGTGAGAGTGCTAATAA
>CAMKEX010000211.1 GCA_946411695.1 uncultured Lachnospiraceae bacterium | reverse complement strand
ACTGGATCCGTCTGCAGCTCAAGAGCGATCTGATCGGCGTTACTGCTGAGCAGGCTGCTTCCATGGTTATCGCTTATGAGCCTATCTGGGCTATCGGCACAGGCAAGGTCGCTACCACAGAGCAGGCACAGGAAGTCTGCCATGCGATCCGTGAGCTCATCGCTGAGATCTATGACGCTGACACAGCTGAGAAGATCCGCATCCAGTACGGCGGCTCTGTCAACGGCGCATCTGCTCCCGAGCTCTTCGCACAGCCCGACATCGACGGCGGCCTGATCGGCGGCGCTTCTCTGAAGGAAGACTTCGGAAAGATCGTCAACTACAAATAATTCTCTGATGTGCTGACGGGAAGGAGGACGGATGATCCTGACACCATCCCGGAGTCCACGGCAGAGTGATTGAGTCAGTATCCTGTTTTTGTAACAGGGTGCTTTGTCTGAATCGTCAGAGCCCGCGGCCTGCAGTCTGAAATGCAGGTCTGCGGGCTTTTTGCCTGTCTGAGCCCCGATGGGAGAGAGCCTCATTCAGGGTTTCCGGGTAAGTTCCCTGAGCCTGCGCAAAATCTTTTTGTCAAATCGGCAAATCTAATGTATGATGGATTCCGTATCAGGATGTTCCGGGCGCGGAGCGGCTGCAGACATCCTGTGGCCGCATGGGAGAAAACCGTTGCGGGACTTTTTCCCCGCGGCTGCCGCAGACAGGATTTCCGGGAGCAGGGCATGATTCGAGACAAGGGAATTGAAGATATTTATGACGGTCATTTCTACGGGCCGGAAGATCTGGTACCGGTAGGCTGTTCGGACTGCCGGGGCTGTTCTGCCTGCTGCAGGAATACCGGAGACTCCATTATACTGGATCCCTATGACATGTTCCTCCTGACCAAAGGGACAGGGAAAACCTTTACGGAGATGATGGAAAAGGAGATCGAGATCAGGCAGGTGGACGGCCTGATCCTGCCCAATCTGATGCAGCACCATGAAAATGAAGGGGCTGCGCAGGAGGGAGCGCTGTCCGGTGACCACTGTCCCTTCCTTTCCGCAGCCGGCCGCTGTACGATTCATCCCTATCGCCCCGGCATGTGCCGGCTCTATCCCATGGGACGCTATTATACAGAGAGCGGATTTCATTACATCCTGCAAAAAGACGAATGCACGGACCGGAGGAAAACGCCTGTCCTGCTCAGAGACTGGCTGGGATATGATGATCTCCCCCGCTATGAGGCCTATATTCAGGACTGGCACGATTTTAAGAAGCAGGCCGAAAGCGCCATGTACCGCCTGACTGACAAGAGCCGCAAATCGGTAGGACTTTACATACTGAAGATTTTCTTTGTCCACCCCTATCTGACAGACCGTGACTTTTATCCCCAGTACGGGGTGCGCATGGATGTCTGCCGGCAGGAACTTGCGCAGATCCTGCCGCCGGGTCAGGCAGAGTGAGATAATGACCATGCATCAACTTAAGATACCTGGAAGGATCCAATGCAGAAAAATGTGATCGTGATCGGGGCCGGCGCCGCCGGTCTGATGGCCGCGGAAGCGGCGGCTGAAAAGGGCAGCAGAGTGACTGTTCTTGAAAAAAATGAAAAGGCCGGAAAGAAAATCTATATCACCGGAAAGGGACGCTGCAACCTGACCAATGACTGCGCCACAGAGGACTTTTTCGGATATGTCGCCAGAAACCACAAGTTTCTGTACAGCGCCGTCTACGGCTTTGACCATGAGATGGTAAAGGAATTCTTTGAAAAGAACGGCTGCCCGGTCAAAGTTGAACGGGGAGGGCGTGTCTTTCCTGTCTCGGATCATGCATCCGATGTCACCGCGGCTCTGCTGCGCCGTCTGCAGAAACTGGGTGTCCGGATCATGTATCATACGACAGTTTCCTCCATACTCACGGAAGCTGCTCCGGATGCAGGCCCGGCAGACCCGGACGTCTCCTGTGCGGAGGATAGCGCTTCCGGTGCCGGAAAAAAGAAAAAGGGCCGTCTGACGCAGTCGTCAAGGATCCACGGAGTCCGCCTGCAGAACGGTCAGGAACTGGCCGCGGATGCCGTCATTGTGTGTACGGGCGGTCTGTCCTATCCCTCCACGGGCTCAGACGGGAGCGGACTCAGAATGGTCCGTCAGCTGGGGCTGGAGGTGACGCCGACAGCTCCCTCCCTTGTACCTTTCGAGACCCGGGAGACCTGGTGCAGAGACCTGCAGGGACTTGCCCTCAAAAACGTATCGGTGAGCATCTTTCCCAACGAAGAAAACGGAGAGGATAACGGCGCAGATGCCGGTGGGATAACGGACGGCGGGCAAGTGAAGAAGAAAAAAAAGGGCAGATCCAAAAAGCCTGTTTACCAGGCTTTCGGAGAACTTCTCTTTACACATTTTGGGATGAGCGGTCCGATCATTCTGACTGCGTCCTGTTATTGTGATTTTTTGAAATACCCCTGTGGCTTCAGGCTGTACCTGAACCTCAAACCGGCCCTGACGCAGGAACAGCTGGAGGAGCGCCTTCACAGAGAATTTGAAAAGGCCCCTGACCGCCATCTTCCCGGGGCGTTGCGCCCCCTCTTTCCCGCCCGCCTGGCGGAAATCGTGACACAGCTGTCCGGGCTGGATACGCAGCGCAGAGCGGCCTCTTTTACAGAGACAGAGATCAGTGCCCTTGCAGCACTGATCCGGGCCCTTCCGGTCACTGTCACCGGGACGCGCGGATACAGCGAGGCCATCATCACCCGGGGCGGCATCAGCGTCAAGGAATTTGACCCGTCCACCATGGAATCCCGACGCATCCGCGGCCTGTTTGCCGCGGGAGAAGTCCTGGATGTGGATGCCCAGACCGGAGGCTTCAATCTCCAGATCGCCTGGTCTACAGGCCGTCTGGCGGGTCTGAATGCGGGAACTGAGACAGGATCGGATACATAATCAAGATACAGCAGGAGGAAATGTGATGACAAATATAGCGATCGACGGACCGGCCGGGGCCGGCAAGAGCACTATTGCGAAAAAGGTGGCGAAAGAGCTGTCCTTCATCTATGTGGACACAGGCGCCATGTACAGGGCCATGGCTCTTTACCTGCACAGAAACGGCATCCCGGCGGATGACGCTGAGAAAATTGCCGCTTCCTGCGGCGGAGCCGAGATCTCCATCGAATACAGGGACGGAGAGCAGGTCGTCCTCCTCGGAGGCGAAAATGTCAATCCCTACCTCCGCACCGGTGAAGTGAGCGCCATGGCTTCCAAAAGCAGCGCCGTCCCGCAGGTGCGCACCCGTCTGGTCCAGCTCCAGCAGGAACTGGCCGCCGCGCAGAACGTGGTCATGGACGGACGGGATATAGGAACAGTCGTCCTTCCGAATGCGCAGGTCAAGATCTATCTGACTGCCAGTGTGGAAGTCCGCGCCCGACGCCGTTTCCTTGAGATGAAGGAAAAGGGCGAGCCTGCCGATTTCGATCAGATCGCTGCCGAGATTGCCGAGCGCGACCACAGAGACATGACCCGCGAGGTCTCCCCCCTCCGGCAGGCTGAAGACGCAGTCCTCGTGGATACATCCGATATGACGATCGACCAGGTCACGCAGCGCATCCTCGAGATCGTGAAAGAGAGGACCGGTCTGGCCTGATGAGATTCAGGTGCGCACGCCCGCACCGGTGCTTTCAGGCTGCACAGGTGTTTGTGCCGTGCGGGTGCTTCAGGCCGTGCGGGCCTTTTCGGGCTGCGCAGGTGTTTTGGGCCGTGCGGGCATTTTCAGGCTGCGCAGGTGTTTTGACAGGAGAGTAGTGCTGTAACAGAAACTGCCAGGATCACAGTGATCTGCAGGGAAAGGAGCCCTGTTTTGGGTAAACCGGAAATCATCCTCGCAAAGAGTGCGGGGTTCTGCTTTGGCGTAGAGCGCGCCGTCAACAAGGTCTATGAGGAAGCTGCGGCAGGCGGAGAAATCTATACCTACGGACCGATCATCCACAACAAGGAGGTTGTGGCGGATCTCGAGGCAAGAGGTGTGCATGTGGTGGAGAGCGCTGACGAACTCAGGGCCCTTCGGGGAGGAACGGTCATCATCCGCTCCCACGGAGTGTCCAGAGACACGGACAGGCTGATCCGGGAATCTGCCCACAAGTGTATAGACGCCACATGTCCTTTCGTCAAGCGTATTCACCGCACAGTGGAAGCGGAGAGCGTTGCAGGCAAAAAAATCGTTATCGTGGGAAATCCCGTTCATCCTGAAGTGATCGGGATCATGGGATGGTCTTCGACGCCGGTGACAGTGATCCAGACGGCGGAAGAGGCGGCCGGTTTTTCTGTTTCCGATGAAAAAGAGGTCTGTGTCGTTGCCCAGACCACTTTTAACGCAAATAAATTTCAAGATATTGTTGCTATTTTGAAAGAAAAAAGCTACAATGTAATTTGTGTGAATACTATCTGTAATGCCACGCACGAGCGGCAGTCGGAGGCAAAGGCGATTGCAGCAAAAGCGGACATTATGATAGTGATCGGGGATCAGAGCAGTTCCAATTCTGCAAAGCTTTACGAGATCTGCAGGAAGGAATGCCCGGATACCCATTTCATACAGACGTGGAACGACTTACATCTTACTCTGACTGGTGCAGAAAAGGTGATAGGCATTACCGCGGGGGCTTCGACCCCAAAGAATATCATTGAGGAGGTTTATAACCATGTCAGAGCAGACCTTTGAACAAATGTTGGACGAATCGTTCAAGACGATTCATACCGGTGAGGTAGTCGAGGGACAGATCATCGATGTCAAACCCGATGAGGCGATCCTGAATATCGGCGCTAAGTCCGATGGTATCCTTACCAGGAATGAATACACGAATGATCATTCTGTTGATCTCACAGAAGTCCTGCACGTAGGCGACAAACTTGAAGTTAAGATCCTGAAAGTGAATGACGGAGACGGCCAGGTTGTCCTTTCCTACAAGCGCCTTGCAGCAGACCGCGGCAACAAGCGCATTGAGGAAGCGTACAACAATAAGGAAGTCCTCACGGCCAAGGTTACACAGGTCCTTTCCGGCGGCCTGAGTGTTGTCGTAGAGGAAGTCAGGGTTTTCATCCCTGCAAGCCTTGTTTCCGATACTTATGAGAGAGACCTGAGCAAGTATCTCGGACAGGACATCGAGTTCGTAATCACCGAGTACAATCCGCACAGGCGCAGATATATTGGTGATCGTAAACAGCTTCTCGTTGCAAAGCGCCAGGAAATGCAGCGCAAGCTCTTCGAGACCATCCATCCCGGCGATACAGTCGAGGGTACAGTCAAGAACATCACAGATTTCGGTGCATTCATCGATCTGGGCGGCGCAGACGGACTCCTGCACATCTCCGAGATGAGCTGGGGCCGTGTCGAGAATCCCAAGAAGGTCTTCAAGG
>CAMKEX010000210.1 GCA_946411695.1 uncultured Lachnospiraceae bacterium | reverse complement strand
ACCACTCTCACTTGATTCAGTGATCTCATACGTTGTGCTTACAGGAATATTCGCTATATTCAGCTGCTGATTTTGTGTAATCATGAATGTCGCGTACACTTTACGATATGCACCATCAAGACCTTCAATTGCATCCTCCTCATCATAATCCATCAGTAGCCGTATCTTCGTCAGAATTCTCCTCTTCAGATACTTCTGCATCCCGACCATCGCTCTGAGAACCGCTGTCTTCATCGACAGGTTCCGCGTCCTGCGGTTCCCCGGCCTCATTCTCCTGCAAATCCTCAGATCCATCCGCCTGAGACTCCTCGGAGACCTCTTCCTGCAGTTCCGCGTATGCCGCATCCTGCTGCTCCTCCTCGGGTTCAGCCTCATAAACGGTCCCGCCACTGTCCGCCTCATTATCGCTCGCCGCAATCTCTATCCCTAACTGCGCGTACGCTGTTTCTTTATCCAATGTTATAGCCGGAAGGACCAGGGCATACGTCGTCACAAAGACGACGACCTCCGCTAGCAAAGAGACCGCTCTCTGCCACCTTTTCATTTTTCGGTTCGCTTTAAGGAACTGTTCCGCTAACCTGTTAATGAACTCCATATTACTCTCCTGACCAAGTTCTTGCAGCTTTTGGGTCTTGCACTATGTTTAGCGAAAAAAATAGTGTTGATTGTCAAGGAAAATTGACCCACTTTTACACTGAATTTTGACCCACCCTAATTCCCCCGTAAGGGATTACAGGGTGGGTCATTTTTCGTTGTCAATCCTGTTTTTTACATTGAAAATTGACCCACCTGTTTACATCTGCTAAATGATTTTTACTGGAAATCGACGTTTTCTTTCAGGGAAGTTCTCTGCTGAAGGTCATCATTCCAGTCTTTACAGACCGGAACGATAACATCCAGTTCAGGGTTCCTGTCCCTGCATTTTTGTCCGGCTTCATCGTTGTCCACTGCAAGAACGGTCCGGATCTTCGTTTTGATACGGCGGATCGTCTGCTGGTTTGCCGCTCCTCCTATGCTTATATAGGCTGCCGGTTCGGTGATCCCGGCGTATCTGTGAAGCACCAGGAGGCTTGCCGCGTCGATAGCGGCTTCACATATATATGCCGTTACCGGTTTTTGTGGCAGCCTGCAGTTTGTGAGATACCAGAACCGGTCCGGCTGTGTCTTCATACAGCCGTGGAATGGGCGGTCTGCATAAGTAAGGGTTCCCCGGATCTCGCAATAGTCTCTTTCGGGGCTGACAAAGACGATATTTCCATGCAGACTTTCCTGGTATGCCAGCCTGTTGGATTCCATGTGCCTGATCAGATGGACCGGAATGCCGCGCGACTGGAGGTATGCGTACATTCTCCGGTAAGGCTTGTCCTCCGGCTTGGGCAGGACGATGGTCCGCCGCGTGGCTCCGATCCGGCTTGTTCCGGGTGTGGCACGGATCCGTGGGATGTTGACAGGAGCCCGGCTGGAAACCAGTGCGGCCACCGCTTCCTTAAACGAATAGCCGAGATGGTCCTTCAGAAAGTCGATGGAATTTCCATGGCTCCCGTCAGAAAAATCAGTGAAGCCCGGTACTCCCTTCTTAATGTAAATACTGTCCCTGCTTTTCATGCAGAGCATTGTTGTGCCTACATTCTTGAAATCATCATGGTGGCATGCCTCCAGGTACTCGTAAAGCCCTGTTACCCGTGCCGCCCTTATCTCTTCTTTTGTTACTATGTCTATGTGGGTATCCATCATCCATCCTCCAAAAAGAACGGGGCTGGAAGAAAAAAGGATGCGGCCTGCTCGTGTCCTGCTCCCAGCCATATGCCGTCAGTCAGAGCAGTTCCACGGTATACCCGTCCGCAAGGAGCGAGGACTGGTCAACCATCATTGTCCGCGTGGAGGAATCAAGGGTAATGTACCTGCTGAGCAGGAGCAGCCTGTCCCCGAGGAGCTCCTGTACCAGTTTTTCCAGGCCCGCGTGTTTCCCTGCAGCAGGGCCCGGTGCGGGCGCTGCCGGTGAAAGGGCGCAGAGCTCTTCAATACCAAGGAAAAGGCCCTTACCACTTTCCCCGCATGCCGGATAGTCTTCAAATCTGTCCTTTACCTCGTCATAACCATATCTTCCGTCCTTCTTTATCCTCCTGACCACGCCGGCCGGATGCAGGATCCCATATCGTTCCCGGAGCAGCGCATACGCGGCTTTCCGCCCGCCCGTGTTATAATGGCTGATGATCTCGGGGAACATGTCTTCTTTAATGACCGTTTTTCCCATCTGTACACCTCCCGGGCTTACCATTCGTCTTCAAATGGTGTCGGCTCATCCATGCGGCTTTTAACAAACTCTTCAGCTTCCTGGAAAAGGCCTTCCTCCATAAGGAACATCCACGTGTAGCAGAGTTCCCTCTTCAGTTTCCGTATGGTCTCCTTCGCCTTGTCAGGTGTTTCTATATGCAGCCTTGCGTTTTCCCCGCGGCTGCAGCGTTCTTCGTCCGGTTCAACGGAAAAGCCAGCGTATTCCTGGAGATACCGTGTTTTTTCTCCTTTTGACATCCCCTTTGTGGCGGCATCAAGTTCCCTGTCCGTCCTGTAGACCTCGAGGAAGCCCGGCGGCGGGGTCTTGCAGTGCACGCACGGGTACCTTGACGGCGGGGGCTCCATGACGCTGTGGCCGGATGCCACCCACCTGCGCAGGGCGCGCTTCTCATAAGGCGTCATCGGCGTCTCCAGCTCATACCGTTCAAGCTCCATGGTGTTTCCGTACGCAATGTCTTCCTTCGTGAAGACATAGTTTTCAGGATCGGCCTCATAAGCCTGCCAGTCAAAGCGGTGATCCTCCGGGTACAGGCTGTGTATGTCAGACTTCTTTCTTTTGTTCCTGTGTATTTTTGCAGTTTTCATTTCCACCTCTCGATCTAACACTGTTCTTTGGCCCTTTGACACGGTAGCTGTCGCCCGTTATACTCATGGTATGGCAGTGGTGCACCAGGCGGTCGAGGATCGCCGTGGCCGCAAGCCTGCCGGTAAACAGCTCGTCCCATCTGCCCATGGGCAGGTTGGTCGTTACAATGAGGGAGTTCTTTTCATACCGCTGGCGGATAACCTGGAAGAAAAGGCTCTCTCTTTCTTTGTCCATTTTTACGTAGGACAGCTCGTCCACGATCAGGAGGGGGATCTTCCCCAGTCCCTCCAGCGTTTCCTTCAGCGTCCCTGCGAGCATGCTGTCATGAAGGCGGTCCACCAGGTCCTTCGCGTTCACGAACATCACTTTATATCCTGCTTCCACCGCTTTTATCCCTATGCCGGTGGCGATCATGCTCTTGCCGACGCCTGGGGGCCCGATGATAAGGACGTTTTCTCCTGCTTCGATGAACCGCAGGTTCCCCAGGTCCGTGATCCTGTCCCTGTCCAGGGTGGGGTTGAAGCTGTAGTCGATGTCTTCCAGGCGCTTTACGGATTCAAACCCGGCGGCCTTTTTCAGGAGCTCCGTCCTCCGGCACGTCTTGCCTTCCTCCTCGACCTCCAGCAGCCGCTTCAGGAACCCCTTGTATCCCATGGAAGAAGCCTCAGCCTCAAGGATGATGTCCCGGTACTGCAGGCGCATGTCTACCAGCTTGAAACGCTTCATCATGGCTTCGATATATTCCGCGTCGTCCGCATATGGCTTTTTTTTCATACTGCCGCCCCCTTCATCGCGTTTTCCTCATAGTAGCTGCAGTCCCTGGTCAGGCCAGGCTCGTCATCACGGTATCCCTGTACTTCTGCGGCGCCTGGTACCGGCCCGTTCATCCCTTTTCCTGCGGTTTTTATCCGGTCAGGCGTGAGGATGCCGGCATTGTATTCCCGCAGGATGGCTTTGAACGACGTTATGTCCATCCGGTCCTGTTCGATGCTGTAGGCGATGAACAGGTCAAGGGTCACGTCATCGTAAAGGTCACGCAGCAGCATGATCTTCCTCGCGTGGTGCGTCGGCTGGTCAAACTTTTTGTCCGCCGCGTCCAGGTACTGCTGCCCGTGCGGGAACAGGGCGCTGAAATCCCTCCGGATCTGCGGGATGGATGTGCTGACAGGCACCGCTATGGCGGCATAGTGTTCGTCTACTTTGCGGACGGCCCCTTTCTCATCTGACTTTTCCGTCGACAGGACCAGGTCCCCGTCCTTATCGTACAGTTCGATGCGGAATCCGTAAGCAAGGCGGTAGTCAAGCCTTTTCCCGACATATTTTACCGGGACGCTGTATTTGCTGCCGTCAATGCTGACAAAGCTGTCCGGGCTGACCTTCCGTTTCTGGGGTTCCTTGTGCCGGAAACGCTTCTTCGGGAGCTCCTGGAGTGTCTGTTTCTCCTCGAGCAGGTAGTGTTCGTTCGGAATGCGGCCCGTCGTGGTATGGACCTGGCTGTTCCACTCGTCAATGAATTCCTTCCCGCGCCTGTTCAGCTCATCCATCGTCGCAAACGTGTTTCCTTTAACAAACTGTTCGCAGATATAAGAAAAAGGGCGCTCGATCTTTCCCTTCTTCCGGGGCCAGTAGTAAGGGCACGCGTTCAGCTCCGTCCCCAGATGCTTTGCAAGGAGCAGCGCGTACGGGTTGTACCTGATCTCCTCCTCGGTTTTGGGGTCGTTATCGATCACCAGCGCCTTCGGGTTGTCGATCAGGAGCTCCAGCGTAACTCCCCCGAGTTCCTCAAACAGTTCCTGGATCGCGTCATAAATGGCCGCAGCGTCTTCCCTGAGTGAGAAGAGGATGGCCTTTTTCCGGGATGCGGCCAGGATCATGGAAAAACAGTAAACTTTCCTTGTCCTCCCTCCGATCACCATAAGGTATTCCGACCAGTCGAACTGTGCCTGGTCCCCCGGGGGCGTCTCAGTACGTTCCGTTGCGTCTGAACTGATCTTCCCAATGTCTTCATCTGCCCTTCTGAGAAACCTGTATAATGGGCCGATGCTTCCCGTGTATCCAATCTTCTGCAGTTCCTTAAAGATCCTGGTCCCGTTGAAATAGAACGGGGCGCAGCGCCATTCGATGATCTGCTGCCTGAAAGGATCGATCAGGGTTATCCCGGGTCTCCGATGGTATGCCGGTGCTTCTGTCATTTTGAGAAGCTTCTTGACAGTATTCCTCGCCAAGCCAAGTATTTTGGCTGTCTGGCGCTTGGAACCTGTCTGTTTATAGACTCTATGTACAGCTGCCCAATCCTGCAATTCATACACCTCTTTCACCTCCTCTCCGTGTAAAAAACTGTACACGGAGAGGAGTTTACTTTGCTTAATTGGGTGGGTCAATTTTCAGTGTTAAATTTTCAAGGTTTTTATCCAGGATTGAGATCTGATCGGTTGATCTCCCCACCGAGGGTGGGTCAGTTTTCACCGTTAAACCTGGGTCAGTTTTCATTGTAAATCAATAC
>CAMKEX010000209.1 GCA_946411695.1 uncultured Lachnospiraceae bacterium | reverse complement strand
TCAGTACCGAAGCCGATGCCGTTGGCGATCCAGTTGACAAATCTGACAATGGCAAGGACCGGCATCACAAAGAAAACAACCATCGCGATCAGTCCGCCAATGACGGCAAATAGATCATCGTCATCGTCATAATAGGTATCTGTGTATCCATAATCGTCTGTGTCTTCGTCCCAGTCATCGTTCTGACTGTCTCCAGACTGGCGGTCGGGGGAAAATCCAAAGGCGTCATTGGGATAGGCCACAGTCATGGAGTATTTCTCACCCGACTGCAGATTCGCGGAGAAGACAAGATAGCCCTCTTCTATTGCGCACTCGGGCTGCCAGGCACCGGCCTTGTCCTCATTCCAGCGGATGGTCAGGTCCTTGACTTCGATCCCGTCGAACCAGGCCGGTGTGAAGGCAAAGACGGTTTCACCCTCGACAAAGCGGTCAATCTGGTACATGTGGTCCTGAACAAAAGAGAACTCGAAGCTCGCGACCTCATCCTCGTAATATTCGCGGTCCAGATAGACCGCCAGAGTATTTCCTTTGTCCTCGATGTGGTCGATGCTGTCTCCCAGCGCAGTGATCTCAGAGTGGTTGGAATTGGGCATACCGATGTTGACCCAGTCCAGGGGGCCGTACTCCTCATCGTCCAGCACCTTCCAGTCGATATGGTAAGTCATCTGCAGGGAGGCGTCCTCCTGCACATCCACGGTGATCAGGAAGTGCTCGATCTCGTCAGTGGGCTCTTGTGCCCTGACAGTCATTGTAAAAAAAGGAGCCAATAAGCAGAGGCTGAATGCCAGCAGGACGGCCGTCATAAACAGGGCAAGCCGCTTTCCTGAAAGCATCATTGAAAGCTGTCTGTCAGAGTATTTTCTTCTTTTTCTCATCATCAGCAATACCTCCTCAGAGGGCATTCACCGGTCAGCTGTGCGGAGAAGGCACGGCGGTTCTGACAGGTTTCGCTGTCCCAGATTTCTTTCCAGTCGTCGGTGAGCATATTTCCCAAGGGCTGATCGGAGAGCCAGCTCTGGCAGGGTACCACGTTTCCGCCGGGAGTGACCGCCATATTGGAGAGGCAGGCCCCGCAGGAAGGCGAAGGGATATTCAGTTCTTCAAACACCTGCTCATTGAGCCAGCCGGGAGATGTGAATGCGATCTCCATGCCGTTCTGATGGCAGTAGGCCACAGCCTGCCGCAGGATCTGCTCCAGTTCCTCACTTTCCAGCTGCAGGGCTTCGGACGCGGCCCGGGCCGCGCTTCCGGTGGTGATCAGACCGGAACAGGTCACATAGATGACCCCGAGTCCGTGCAGAAGTTCCAGTGTTTTCACATAGTCTCTGTTCAGGGTGCAC
This sequence comes from uncultured Lachnospiraceae bacterium, assembly GCA_946411695.1. Taxonomy (GTDB): domain Bacteria; phylum Bacillota; class Clostridia; order Lachnospirales; family Lachnospiraceae; genus CAG-791. The sequence goes on along the minus strand of CAMKEX010000209.1, from coordinate 4,045 downwards.
AGGGGGGTGTTGATGCTCACGGAAAGCCCGGCGGCGAGGGCGTTTTTGATGCCCGCCAGGGTCTCTTCATACCGGGCGGCGCCGACCAGGCGGTTATGAGCCTCCGGGTCCGCAGAGTAGAAGGTAATCTGCACACTGTCCAGTTCCGCCTTGCGGAGCTTTTTACAGTAGTCGGAAGTCAGGCGGATGCCGTTGGTATTGAGTCTGGAGATAAACCAGCGGGCATAGCTGATCAGTTCAAAAAGGTCCTCCCGCATGGTCGGTTCTCCCCCTGTAAAGGTCACCTGGGGAATGCCGGCAGCGCGGCAGCGATCCAGGATCTTTTTCCATTCGTCGGTGGAGAGCTCCTCCTCGTCCGAAAGGGCCTGCCCGGCGGCATAGCAGTGAACGCACTTCTGGTTGCAGTGCCAGCTGCCCTGTCGGGTCATGGCGCTGACCATCAGATCCATGCGGTGGGGCGCCTGCATAAAGGGCGCGTAATCGCCGATGTTCATATAGTGTACGTGCTCCGTCACCTCCTCGCGGTAGGCAATCTGGCGGATCGTGGTGTAGATGGTCTGTATATCCTTTTTGATGCGCTTGAGGGAGAAGACAGGCAGAATCTGCCGCACGCTGTCAGCTGTGCGGTCCAGGATGCTGCGCACGTCCTCCTCTCCGATCTCCCTGCCGTCATAGTGGTTGGTCTCCCTGATGAGTTCGGCCAGGATCACCGCCCATACAAAATTGACCGGCAGGATATCTGTGCCGTTAATGATGGCGATGCTGGGATGAAAGACATTTTCCTCCGTCTTCGGGGGGATCAGGTGGATGCGGATGACACCCGGTCCGTCCGGATTCAGAGTGGTGTGCAGCACTTCGCTGAAGGAAGCTTCCATGTAGGCCTGCAGATTGCGGACCGTCTTTGTTTTGCGGAAAAGAAAAGGAATTTTGGTCATATTATCCTTTCTGCCCTGTGGTCAGGGGCCGTCAGTGAAATTTCCGGGGCTGCCCGGAACAAATGGCGGAGCGGTCAGTGGAGGTTGCAGAAGGACAGCTTTCCCTTCAGCCTGCCGAAAGCTTGTCCCAGCCGGTCTGAGCAGTCTTTCCATTCTTCCTGAGACAGTGCGTTCTCTTTTTTCTGTTCATCCAGACGTTCCTGAAGTTCCTCTTCTCTCTCGAAAAAACTGATGAAAATATCATCGTCAAATTTTCCCGCCGAATCCATTTCAGCGATCAGCGCATTTACTTCCCGTATGATTTCTTTCATTGTGAATTTCTCCTTTCCCTGACCAACTGTATCACAGGTCACACAAAAATCCGGCATAGGGAAATCTGTACAGGCAGGCCTTTCTCCCGAACATGTCGACCTCTGTCCCCGTGACGTTCCCGGCAATGATCTCTTTTGCGCCGCTGATCAGCAGGTCAATCATCTCCGGCCCAACCTCAAAAGTGCCGTGTGATGCATAGACAGTATCAAACCGATTCCTGTAAGACTGGATATGCTGCAGACTCTCCGCATACTGCCTGATATTCCGGTACTTCCCGAACATGAAAATATTTCCGTCCTGAATGGCGTCTCCGCCGATCAGCACTCTTCTGTTCACATCGAGGATGGCAATGCTCCCGGGGGTATGCCCGGGATTATCTATGATCTCAAGAGGGCGGTCTCCCAGATCAATAATGTCTCTCTCCCGCACGGGGATTATTCTGCCCCGGCTTCCGTCATAACCATTGGCTATATAGTTTTCCTCTTCTGCAGGACTCATATAGGTCTCGTCGAAAGCCTTGTTTCCGGCAATGTGGTCGCGGTCCGCATGAGTGTTCAGCAAAACAACCGGAAGGTCGGTAAGACTCTCTGCGATTTCCTTCGCATCAGCTGTTGTCATCCCGGTATCGATCAAAAGGGCTTTCTCCCTCCCCTCAAGAAGAAAAAACCTGACCTGTCCGTCCTCAATTCTTGTGGTCGACTCATCAATTCTGATTATTTCCGCCATCGCGTCACCTCCCGCATAGGAATCTCACATATACTACTTCTATAATAGCAGATAAATGTTGTCATGGGGACGGTTCCAATGACATTTAGATAAGGGGACCCCCTGTTTCCATAACAATAGTTTTATATCAGGGGCTGTCGCATTAAGAAAAAAATGCGGCAGCCTCTTTTTGATATCGAAATATCCCACAACACAAAAACCGGACTCCAAAGAGCCCGGTTTTTGTTGTAAAATTCAGTTATGCCACTAACAAAAATCTTACAGGGAGATTATACCCTGTCCAGGAATTATTATCAAATCAAACTTCCGTTTGATCTTGAGCCTATGATCCCGAATAACGACCCGGTTCGCCTTCTGAATGCATGCGTGGAGGGCATGGACCTTTCTGAACTCTATCAGACATACACAAGAGTTCCGAAAAATCCGGCGACACCGAAGCAGTTATTTAAGATCGTGGTCTACGCAGCAATGAACGGGATCTTTTCCAGCAGAAAGATAGAGACTGCATGCCGGCAGAACATCAACTACATGTATCTGCTTGAAGGAAGAGAGGCACCTGACAACGCCACCATCGCCCGCTTCATATCGCTCCATCTCGCACAATGTTCAAAGGAGATGATGGCTGAATCCACCTGGCTCCTGCGCAGGAACGGCCTGATCACTTCCGAGACTGTCTTTATCGACGGGACCAAGATAGAAGCCAACGCCAACAAATATACTTTTGTGTGGAAAAAGACTGTCACGAAAAACATGGCAAAAATGCTGGCCAAAGTGGCAGGCTTTGTTGCAGAGTGTGAAGCAATGTACGGATTCCGGGTCGTTTATAATGACCGGATCTCCCTGAAGGTCCTGAAGAGGCTGGCCAAACAGCTCAGAAAGATCTGCAGGAAGGAACGGGTGGTCTTTGTTTACGGGAGCGGGAAACGGAAAACACCGCTGCAAAAGTCCGTAGAGCAGGCGGAGAGATACCTGCAGAGGATGAAGGACTACGTGTACAGACTTCATGTCTGCGGGGAAAGGAACAGTTATTCAAAGACTGACCATGACGCGACTTTCATGCGCATGAAAGAAGACGCCATGCTGAACGGCCAGCTTAAACCGGCATACAATGTACAGCATGCCGTAGATGCGGGATATATCACCTGGGTAAGTATAAGCGCATATACCACAGATACAAGGACACTGATCCCCTTACTCCGGGAAATGGAAAAAAACCTGAAGTTCAAATATCGTGACATTGTTGCAGATGCCGGGTATGAGAGCGAGGAGAACTATCTGTTCCTGACAGACAACGGTCAGCTTTCGTATATCAAACCCACGAATTACGAGATCTCAAAAACAAGAAAATATAAAACAGATATCGGCCGCCGGGAAAACATGGCCTATGACAGGGAGACAGACAGCTATACCTGCCGCAATAACAGAAGGCTGACTGTTACAGGGATCAAGAAGCACAGGACATCATCCGGATATGTCGGGACCGCGACCGTTTATAAATGCGCGGATTGTTCCGGTTGTCCTTATAAACTGAAGTGCATCAAAGGCAACAACTGCAAGACCCCCATGGACCAGAGGAATAAAACACTGACAGTGTCAAAGGTAAAAGAGGAAAAGCGGGCTGAGAATCTGGAACGTATCCTCAGCGATCACGGGACAAAACTGAGGATGAACAGGAGTATCCAGGCGGAGGGATCGTTTGCTGTTGTAAAAGAAGACATGGGTTTCAGACAGTATCTCTATCGCGGAAGATCCAATGTTCTGGCGGAAAGCATACTCGCCGCTATCGCGTATAACATAAACAAACTGCACTGGCGGATCCAGTCAAAGAAGACAGATATACGTCTTTATGATCTGAAAGAATCAGTGTGATTTTAAACTTTCAAAATGAAAGAGTCCGCACTTTGTCAGGCATCATAAGATGCCTGTTAAAGTGCGCCCAAACGGAAACTATAAGTGCCGGATGGCAGCCAGTGGCTGGCATCCGGCACACTTTACTCAAAAAACATGCTCATTTCAGGTAAAAACAGGGCTGTTGCATCCACTTATTTTAAAGCAGATGCGACAGCCCCTTT
>CAMKEX010000208.1 GCA_946411695.1 uncultured Lachnospiraceae bacterium | reverse complement strand
ACCCATGACCTCTCGCGTGTGAGGCGAACGCTCATCCCGGCTGAGCTACCGTTCCGTATACACATGATAAAAGGGATGAAAAAAGGGAATCTTTCGATTCCCTTTTTTCGTGCGGAAGATGGGACTTGAACCCACACGCTGTAGCCAGCACAAGATCCTTAGTCTTGCTCGTCTGCCAATTCCGACACTTCCGCATGCGCTTCCAAAAAGGAAGATGCAGGAGATGGGACTTGAACCCACACTATGTTGCCATAACAGGCACCTGAAGCCTGCGCGTCTGCCATTCCGCCACTCCTGCGCACAAATTAAATTGTAAGATCCGATCATGAGAAGAAGCTTCAAATGATTCAGATAGTGGAACCGACGGGGATCGAACCCATGACCTCCCGCACGTCAAGCGGACGCTCATCCCAGCTGAGCTACGGTTCCATCTGCTGGCTTTCGGCTGTTTGCTTGCCGCCAACAAAAGCCATTATATAGGACAACTTCCTGTAATGCAAGTACTTTTTTTAAATTTTTTCAGCTTTTTTTCTTCTCTTTCCGGCCGCTCTTTTTTACGATCAACCTGCCGGCAGATCCGACCATGCCCCGGGCTGTCCGGTTTCGGGCAGGCAATGTGCCTTCCCTGCAGGTTCCCAAAGCACTTATAATCCCAGCAGCTCTTTTTTCTTGCGGGCAAACTCATCCTGGGTAATGATGTCCAGATCCAGAAGTTCCTTTAGCTTTTTCATTTCCTCATAGGGATCCATTTTCACCGGATCGGTATCTGCAGGCTCCTGTCCTGGTCCTCTTCTACCCTCCGGGCTTTCAGACACTTCTTTTGATTGTTTCAGGGAACTGATGATATGCTTTGTCTCCTGTACCGCTATACGCAGCCTGCTCAAATCAGCCTTGGCGAAGGGAACCGGAACTGTTTTTCCGTCCATTCTCAACTCCATGATGCCGTAAGTAGAGATAAAAGGTGCCTTTGTGATCTCAATATCATTGAGCTGAGCATAGTCGTATTCTTTTCCCGCCACAACGATCCTGTCGTCATCGAACAGAATTGCCGGCATACTCAGCCTGCTGTCAAACTGGTAATACATGCTGCCATCCTTTCAAATCAAAAATCGGAATACCCTATTTATAATACTACAGAACAGATGGAATAAGAAGGGGTGAGGCGCGGAATTGACCGCCTTCTTCCCGGAAACCCCAGGCAGGAATGTTCCCTGAATGTTCTGATTCTTGACACTGTATATACGTTTTGAGATAATTTATATTGTATAAATTGCGGGTAGAACTTCTGCAAATGCAAGCGCCGTATACTCATTTACAGAGTTCTAAATGTACGTAATTTTGTAACTGTAAATATCGTGAAAAAGTATTCCCGCGCATCATCACGGAAGCTTCTTTTCACACCGTCTGAATCATAACCGGTCCTTCGGTTATATGCAGAACAGCCAGTCATTATAGTTTATGGGCAGTCCCTGGTAACTGCCCGCTCTTTTCAGAAAGGGGTGATTAAAAGCAAAATGAAAAAACTATTTGACAGAAGCGGCATAGCCAGCCTGCTCTTTATGGGCGCCATAAGCGTCTTCCTGGTCCTGGCAATTGACTTCTACCTGGTCAACAGCGCCTTCTCCGTAAACGAGGATGTTGCAGGCTCCTATACGCCGGGCACCTATACCGCATCCGAAGACGGTTTTGAGGGGCCTGTCGAGGTCACAGTAGAGATCGGTGACCAGGGCGGAATCAAAGATCTGACCATAGTCGGTGCCAATGAGACACCCGATGTAGGCGGCGCTGCCATCCCTCTTCTGAAAAAGGCAATCCTCGAAAAGCAAAGTGCGGACGTAGATGCTGTGACCGGCGCGACCTTCACCAGTGAAGCCGTAAAACTTGCAGCTGCAGAGGCACTTGCCCAGGCCGGCGGTGAAGAAGTCTCCACAGGCCCCAAAGCTCCTGAGGGTGATCTGTTTATCCCCGGAACCTACACGGAATCTGCCAAGGGTTTCGGCGGCGATGTCACCGTCACTCTGGAAGTGACTGAAGACGCAATTGAAAGTGTGACGATCGAAGGCGGCGACGAAACAGAAAATATCGGTTCCTTCGCTGTAGAAATGCTCGACGACCGCATCATGGAAGCGCAAAGTCCCAAGGTGGATGCCCTGAGCGGCGCTACCGTCACCAGCAATGCCATCCTGGGTGCCGCCAAAAAGGCCATGAAGGATGCCGGCGCGGACATCAATGCCTTCCCGGACAAAAAGGAAGAGGCTGTCGCCGAGAAAAAGAATGAAGAACTCAATACAGATATCGTCATCATCGGCGCAGGAGGCGCAGGTATGACGGCAGCGATCAACGCCAAACAGGCTGGCAAAGACGTGATCCTCCTCGAGAAGATGCCCTATGCCGGCGGCAATACAACAAAGGCTACCGGCGGTATGAATGCCGCTGAGACGCATTATCAGGCTGAGCAGGGAATCGACGACAGTGTAGAGCAGTTCGTTGAGGATACCATGGAAGGCGGCCACAATATCAATGACAGGGATCTGGTCGAAACCATGGCAGAGAATTCCGCGGAGGGTATTGACTGGCTCGACTCCATCGGCGCTCCTCTTCCCAAGGTATCCTTCTCCGGCGGCGCGACCAACGCCCGTATCCATGCCCCCGAAGACGGCTCCGGCGTAGGTGCCTATCTGGTGACTTCCATGCTCAAAAAGGTAAATGAACTCGGCATCGACGTCATGTACAACACAAAGGCGACCGAACTCATCACCAAAGACGGAACTGTCACCGGCGTCAAGGCCGAGAGCAGGGATACCAATTATACCATCAATGCAAAAGCCGTGATCCTGGCGACCGGCGGTTTCGGCAATAACGAAGACATGATCGTGCAGTACCGCGAAGACCTGAAAGGTACTGTCACCACAAGCGCGCCCGGCATCACCGGAGACGGCATTGTGATGGCAGAGGAAGTCGGAGCAGACCTGGTCGATATCGAACAGATCCAGCTCCACCCCACTGTCGAGCAGAAGACCAGCATGCTGATCACCGAGAGTGTCCGCGGCGACGGCGCCATCCTGGTCAATCAGGACGGCAAGAGATTTACGGATGAGCTCCTCACCAGAGACGTTGTCTCCGCAGCAGAACTGGAACAGCCGGGAAGCTACGCATATATCATCTTCGACCAGAGACTGCGCGAAGGCCTCAAGGCAACGGAAAAATATATCTCCACCGGCATCACTGTAGAAGGTGAGACCATTGAGGATCTGGCGGAAAAGATCGATGTGGATCCCAAGACACTTGCGGAAACACTCAATAACTGGAACAAGTATGTAGCAGACAAGAATGATCCTGATTTCGGACGCACAACCGGTATGGAGAAAGATCTGAGCCAGGCACCCTATTATGCCATCAAGATCGCTCCCGGTATCCACCACACCATGGGCGGCGTCCATATTGACACCAGCGCCGAAGTGCTCGGCAAAGACGGCAATAAGATCCCCGGCCTCTTCGCGGCAGGCGAAGTTGTAGGCGGCGTCCACGGCGGCAACCGCATCGGCGGAAATGCTGTAGCAGACATCGTTGTTTTCGGCAAGATCGCAAGCGACAGTGCAGTTGAATGGTGCGACCAGAACTGATCATCCGCAGCAGAAGCCGTTAACCGTTTGAATGTTAATTCTTAAAACTTAATGAAATGGTAAAGATCGAAATACAGACCGGCCTGTCCGGTTGGAGTTTCACTTTCCAGAGATTCTGCTATAATCAGGGAGGAGAATTCCTCCCTGATTTTGCGTGTAGCAATGAGCCATGCACAGACAAATCAACATCGAGACGTGTCGAGCTTGCTCGTAAGCGGCGGCATGTTGATTTGGATGTATACGGCGAATGCCGCGACAGCGAGCAATCGTAAGATTGCGAGCCTGTCGGCATGGGCTCATAGCTGACAGTTCTATTGCGAGCCTGTCGGCATGGCTCATTGCGAACTGTTACTATAGTCCATGCACAGACAAATCAACATAAAGACGCGTCGAATGAGGATTGATTCATGAACCTTTCTCTGCGAAAAGCGGATTTTCTGCTCTTTTTTATTTTCATAGCGGCTGCCCTGGTCTCAGCATTTACCTTCCCCCGCCCTGCAGCGGGCAAAGAGATGGTCAGAATCATTTCCAACGGAGAGGAATTCGGCATCTATCCCCTGGATCAGGATAAAAAAATCGATATCACCCGCGACGGCCATCACAATATCGTGATCATTCAGGATGGTGTCGTGCATATGGATTACTCCAACTGCAAAAACCAGATCTGCGTTCATACCGGAGAGATTTCAGAAAAAAGCGAGACCATTGTCTGTCTGCCGAACTACGTGATCGTGGAGATCATAGGTAATGGAGAGGAAGGTGAGGAGGATGAATCCGTCGATGCCATCGTCAAATAAAGGAAATCCCATGCATACAAGCGCCCGCAGGGTGGCTCTGACAGGGCTTCTGGCAGCTCTCGCCTTCATTTTTTCCTATGTGGAAGTCCTGGTGCCCTTCAATGCCGGTGTTCCGGGTATCAAGCTGGGACTGGCAAATCTGGTCCCCCTGATCATACTCTACCGCATGGATGCCAGATATGCCTTTGCCGCAAATCTGATCCGTGTTCTCCTGGCGGGACTGCTGTTCAGCGGAATGTTCGCCGCCCTCTACTCCCTGGCCGGAAGCGTGACCAGCTTTCTGGTAATGTACCTTCTGAAAAAGACCGACCTCTTTTCTGTCATCGGTGTCAGTACAGCAGGCGGTGTCTTCCACAACATCGGCCAGCTCTGTGTTGCAATTTACGCGGTCTCCGGGCCGCAGCTGATCCATTACCTGCCTGTGCTGATCATTTCGGGAATGATCGCAGGGATCATTGTAGGAATCGGCGCTGCTGTCCTGCTGGACCGGATTCCCGCAAAGCTCTTCAGAGAGTGAGCCTTCATCAGACATAAGTAAGCTAAGCCTTCACCGGGCAAGTGTGAGCTTTCATCATGCATTAAAAAGACCGTCTGTATTCATAAACAGCTGAATACAGACGGTCTTTTGATTTGCTCTAATCAGTTTTTTCCGATCAGATCAGGAAGCATGCTGTCGGATTATTTTTTGGCAGCTGCCTTCTTGGCTTCTGCAGCCTCAAGAGCAGCCTTCTTTTTCTTCTCAGCTTCCTTGGCTTCCATTGCCGCAAGGCTCTTCTTGACTTTCTCAAGCTGCTCGGGCGTATGGATGAGATCCTGAATGGCGCCGGTAGGGCACTTGACAACGCACATGCCGCACTTCTTGCACTTGTCGTGGTCGACGACAGCAAGGTTGTTTTCGACGTGGATGGCGTCGAATTTGCAGGTTCTCTGGCACATGCCGCAGCCGATGCAGGCGACGGTGCAGTTCTTGCGGG
>CAMKEX010000207.1 GCA_946411695.1 uncultured Lachnospiraceae bacterium | reverse complement strand
TTCCCCCGCTGATCGGCACCCAGATCCCGCATTCGTAATCCGGCGACTGCGGATTCCCGGCGGAGTACACTTCCAGTGTTGCGTTTCCGTTTGCATGGTACTTCTGCCCTTCATTCGGAAACCACTCCTGCCAGACCGCCGTATTCAGCGTCTGCAGGGAAGCCGGCATCGGTCCTTTGGTTGTAAAAACGGCCCACTCGCTTGCCGGGAAAGAGTACAGTTCCAGTCCTTCCGGAACATCCCCGCCCCGATACAGACCTGCGATCCAGTATGTAAACGCATTTTCAGAGTCTGCGCAGATTGCAAACATGCCGATCCCGTTTTCAAGGATCGCTTTTTCCACGGCATTTTCCGGCTTCATCGCCTGCCAGAGCCGTGTATATTTTGCCGCGTATTCTTTGTCCCAGAATTCCGGACATTTCTGATAAGCTTCCTCCGGACGGATTTCCGTATGGTATCCGATGAAGGTCATCGCATCTTTCTTTTCGTAGGTCACATTCATTTGCTTTCCTCCTCGTTCTGAAGCAGCTTTCATGCCGCATATCCGGTAATGGCCAGGCATAAAGCCGAAAATGAGATGTAATGCTTTCTTATCTATCTTCTCCTCAATCCTCAATAGTTCACGTGTACATTCTGTCTTGAAGCCATTGCTCTTTTGTCATACTGCTCACGTGCCCGGTGCGTTTCTCATGCAAAAGAGGTACATCTACGCCTTCTGACTTCCACTCATAGCGGAATCCGCATTTCTCCTGGACGCGCTTCGATTTGGTGTTGCCTTCATAATAAACGACCCAGATCCTGGTCATTCCGAGATCCTCAAAGCCGTGCCGGAGCATTTCCTTCGCCGCCTCCGGAATGATCCCCTGCCCCCAGAACGGCTTGCCAATCCAATACCCCAGCTCACATTCATCATCGCGGTCAGTCATACCGGTATGGCCATTCAGTTTCAGTTCAATAGCGCCAATCGCTTCTCCATCCGATTTCAGACAAACGGCGTATGCCTCTTTGCCGTTAATGACATTCCTGATGACATCCCGGCTCTCCTCTATACTCTGATGGGCAGGCCATCCGGCGATCGGGCCAATATCCGGATCTTTGGCGTATCTATATAGGTTTTCCGCGTCGCTGTCTTCCCAGCGGCGGAGGATCAGTCTTTTTGTCTCTAATGTCATTTCTCCCCCAATGTAATCGCCTGATACCTCATATGCCGTATATTCATGGTCAAATTCATATCCCAGCTTTTTCGCCAGATGAACAGAGTTCATATTCTGGGCATCCCAACTTGGATACAAACCTTCGTCAAGACATCGTAAGATCAGTGCGGCAGAAGCGACAGTCGCCAGTCCTTTTCTGCGTTCCTCCTCAACCGTATCAACCTCTATCTCGATCCCTTCATTGTATCTTGTATAAGAGGATGCTCCGGCGACAATCCTCCTGGATTTGATAACGACCACGCCTCTGCCGATCTCCAGATATTTTTCTTTGCTCTCAAATGATGAAACGAAATCTTTCGTCACCGGATCGGACAAGCACATATCATAGATATTTCCATCGATGTCTTTTAATTCGTAACCTTCCGGCAGCTTGTCTATTAATCCAAGTAACAAGTCTTTGTCAAACTTTGTATCCTTTTTGATGGCATACCGGGATGTCTTCTTCGCATCCGGGAAGTAATCCTCAATACAGTCTGCCCATTTCTCATTCTGCGGTGTCATAATAACAAAACCATCAGGCTTATGCCTGACAAGTTCCTTATCAGCTTCTCCGGCATAAAATGCAAAGCACCCGACAAAAGCAAAAGCTGACTGTGGCTTTTCCAAATCTGTGACGTATATTTTGCCCATCACCTTCTGCAAGCAGGACCAGATCATGGTTTCAGGCCAGCCTTCAAACAGAGCTGTGACCTTTGCAGTATCAGCTAATTCATATATCATTATTTCTTCACCTCATCAAATAACGGATTTTGCTGTTTATACCGTCATAAGCCTGCGCAGTGCATCCGCATTGTTTCCTGTAATCATCGAAAGCTTTTCACAGATATTCATTTCCGGACATCCACCGCACGTCTCCATCTGTTTTCCCATTGCGCACTGCCGGATTGGGCACAGGGAATCACAATACGGCGTTTTCACGCCCGGGACCCGGCATCCGGAGCAGTTGATCATCTCAGCCGTAATCTCCACGCCGTTCAACTCTGACCACTCTCTGGCGACTTGCTGGCGGAGCGCGTTATCATTATTCAAAGTTGCGAGACGGGCTTGGCATGCCTCACAGTCCAGACCGCAGTATGCAGTATATTCATTCATATCCGATATCCTCCTCAGTAAGTTGTTTCGTAACCTCCTTTACCAGCGGGTTCCCTTGTCCTAATCAAATGGCCTTCCTGAATTGCGGCGAACGTTGCTGCAGCGCAGACGACAATCGCAGAGTATTTCAAGGAGAAAACAGGTATCGTCAACGGCAATAGAAACAGCAGAAGGCCTGTTGCTTTATTCATCGCCGAGTGGACGGCCACAAACGTTTTCTGTACGGCAAATCCGGAAATGATATTTATAACCTTTATAAGGGCAATGATTCCGATCCATACATACAGCCAAATCGGAATACGTATCACCGGCAGCAGCTTGATCAGGCTCACGATCACAAATACATAATCGGCTATCGTATCCAGCCTTGCCCCAAACCTGCTGGCCGTATTTGTTTTCCTCGCAACGAATCCGTCAAGCATATCAGACAAACCGGCCATTATGTAAAACACATAAAAGGCGGGCGAAAAGGCCGGACAGAACAGTAAGGCTATACCGGCTGCCATTCTGAAGATCGTTATTGCGTTTGCCATCAATGTCCCCGTTTCTTTTCCTTTTTCTTGGCCTGTTTCATTTCAAATCGGCGCCGGGCCTCCGCCTCCCGTTCTTCCCGGCTGATCTGTCTGCGCTCCTTTTTCATCTCTTCCCGCTGTCTTTGAAGAGTCTGCTGAGATTTCGTCCCTATACCGATGTTCTCCAGCTGCTTTCTCGCATTCCGGCTCCTTCTTTTGGGATTGTCAGCCGCCTGTCTTATTTCTGTTTCTATGGCCGGACTAAAGACCAGTTCATAGTAGTGCTGCAGGGCATATTCCAAAATCTCATAACTCTTTGGCTCCGCCCCGAAAGTCACTTTACAGACAGACAGCTTTCCATCCTCGATACGTTCAAAAACACCAACCCAGAAAGGATCTTCAAAGAATACCGTCATACTTGCTTTCATTGCTCCAAATCAAATGCCGCCGTTCACGATGGCAGCGTATTGCTCCTTCCTTCTCTGATCCAATTATCCAGAAATCGCATCTGCTCATCCGTATGGAACCAGTGCTCTCCTTCTTCCATCACTGTTAATTCAGCGCCATGAGTCTTTGCAAACGCACTTATCGTTTCATAGGATGTCAGGTTATCCCGGCTGCCATAAAGGATCCTGGTCGGAACTGTCCAGCAGACAGGGTGCTCACGTACATAACACAGGTACTCCCAGGACAGATCTTCGCCGAATGAAGTGGAGATCACGCCTTTCTCTTCCAGTTTCTTCTCCGTCACATTGGCCCAGGACATCACGTTAAGGATCAGCTTCTCCATGTCTACGATTGGGGAAATGAAGAATGCGCTGCGAATCATCGCATCGATCCCGGCATTCATGCTGAAAAGCGCACCGATACTGTTGGCGATCAGTGTAATACTGTCATATTCGGCATTCATCTTTGTGACCGCCTCCCGGATTTCCTTCCCGGTTTCCCACGGTGTAAAGGTCTGATAATCCAATCCTACGACTTCACATCCAGGAAACAAGGGCTTATAGTGTACACTCTCTCCGGCGCAGCCGCCCTTGCCGTGGATATACAAGACCAGTTCTTTCATAACAGATTCCTCAATTCGTTCATTTCTTTCTGTAGGTTTTCCAGGAACCTGCCTGCGTGAACTCCATCCATCTGGGTGTGATGGAACTGGAAGGATACCGGCAAGTAATACCTTAAAAACTTTTTTCTATATTTTCCCCATATCAAAAAAGGATTATTGAAACCACTGTACATATTGATCACTCCGTCAATCTCTGTATCAACGATCGCTGATGTACCGATCACCATATTGTCAGCAGACAAATCTCTATCCGCACAGTTTTCAGCGGCTTCCTTCGTATATGTAAGATACTCTTTGTTGAATGCGGTCAAATCTTCTGAAAACATGAGATCGCAGAAGTTTACCGTGCCGTTTTTATTCTTTATGATTGTATTTAGAGCAATACTGTCATACCGGATCAGTTTTTCTCCGACAGGAAGTGTATAAAACTCTTCTATATCTGATGCGGCTTTCCCCATGGAGTAATCCATCAGCATATTGAATTTCAGGTATCTTTTCCTGCTCAGCCTTACCAGGTTTGTTACATCAAAAATCTTGAAAAACGTCACCATCGGGTTCGGAGCCTGCATCCACAGTTCATATGCAGATGCCCGGCTTGTCTCCTTTGGATCAACTTCTACTGGCATAATTCTCCTCTTTTATATTCAACCAAAGACCTAACCTCGCAGCCCTTGTGCGCATAATATTCAAGCATTTCATCCATTTTTTTCAGATCATAGCTGGTCACGCAGTCAGAGATAACATGCACGGTATATCCTGCTTTGGTCATATTGAAACAGGTGGATTTCACACACGCAGTGGCATCCGCCCCGGTTATATAAAATTCGTCGATACCCTTTTTCTGGATGAACTCTGAAAAATCTCTGCTGGTCAATGTATTAGCCTTTGTCTTAACAAAGATATTATCTGACACAACCTTGAGTTCCGGGGCAAGTTCCGCGCCTTTCGTACCCGGTTTGAACGTCCGTGTTCCTGCGGACAGATTGTTGTGCTTGATATAAATGACCGTCATTCTCTGCTCCTCTGCCCATTCGACAGCGGAATTGATATTGTCAATAATATCCCTGTAATGCTTTGTTATATCATTCTGTATGTCGATCACGACAAGAGCTTTGTTACTCATTGCGGCCATCCCCCCTTATTCTTTTTCCTGGTCGTTCTTCTTATCGGAATCAAACAAGCCAAATGCGATTCCCATCATCAAGCCCATGCAGATTCCAAGCGTGAGATTATGCATGGCTGTCGTAAATACGATTCCCCATAAAACTGTCATTGAGATTGGAAAGACTCTCTTTTTCATCGTTGATTCCTCTAAACGTCCTATCGTTCGTTAGTCTCATGTGTGAAAGAAAACCGGTCAGCCGTCTCCGATCTGACCGGCTATTATAAATCCTCATTCAAAAGCATTTATTTCCGATAGATTTCAAAAAACTGCATCACATGTTTCCTGACCAGTTCCATCACTTCGTCTTCCCTCTCCGGTTCCCGGTCGCACAGGTTGATCCAAACGGTGATCGGGGACGAAAACTGTGCAGCCATGATCTCGGTGTCAGCATTTTTCAAGGTTCCCTCACAGATCAGAAAGCGCATCATTCCCATAAAATAGTTCAGC
>CAMKEX010000206.1 GCA_946411695.1 uncultured Lachnospiraceae bacterium | reverse complement strand
AAGCCGCGTCATGGGGATCCGCCTGAACATGTCCGGAGAGGGGCTCCAGGCACATGATCTCCTGCCAGTTTGCAGAACTGATCTCATCCCTGCATCCGCAGTCCTCCCGGATAAAACGGATCCTGTCCGCCGGGTAGGTATCCTCGACCAGGACCCATGCTGCGCCCGCTTTCCATACTCCGACCATGGCAACGACCGGAAGGACGCCGCGGGGAAGATTGATCAGGACAAAATCCTCTTTTCCGATG
Source organism: uncultured Lachnospiraceae bacterium (assembly GCA_946411695.1). GTDB lineage: Bacteria > Bacillota > Clostridia > Lachnospirales > Lachnospiraceae > CAG-791. Next base: position 5,486 of record CAMKEX010000206.1, on the reverse strand, counting down.
CCTTCCTGCTTCAGCCAGGCATAGACCCTGCCCGACATTTCATCCAGGCGGTGATAGGTGATGCCTTTTGTATAAGTCTCATCAAAAAGGATCGGGGCAAGGGGATCCTGCCGGGCATACTCTTCAAGTCGGTCAAGTATTGTGGTTGACATATATTCTCTCCCTCATTATTTCCCGGAACAGCCGAATCACAACAGACAACCCTGTGAATCCCAAGAAACTGACAAGTGGTATATTTGACTTGTAAATGACATAAACACCAGGAAGGAGTCGTAATCCGGGACTATCTCTTTGCATTCAGAAAGGTATCTATATGTGCACTAAATAGTATAGCATGCCTGAAATCTCACATCAAACAACACAGAAATAACGATAGAATCAAAAATGCCCTGTGCCGTAACAAGCGTTACAGCACAGGGCTTGCGGGGTGTCGGTGTGTTCCGGCCAGGGTGAATCACAATGCACCGGGATAAGGATCTAAAGAAACCGCTGTCCGGTGAGACTCCCTGGTGCGGCTTCTCAGTTCATGCGGAAGGAACCTGTGTAATAGTCGGCAGCCGGCATGGGAACGGTGCAGGGGACGCTGCCCGGGTTTGCATTGCAGGAAGCATTCCCGCAGCCAGTATGGCAGCAAGTACGAGTGCTCCGAGACGTTTTAATACAATACTCATAGTATTTCTCCCCTTTCTTAAAAAACCTCCGAAAAACAATCCTGTAAAAATCTTTGTGAAAACGGATATTTACCGCTTAATCATCAAGCTCGACATCCTTGTCCAGAATCTTTCCGGTTTCCACGTCGATTTCATACTCATACTCGTATCCGTCCGCAGTGCGGAATTCCACTTCGTACTTTTCCAGGCCGTCATCGAAATCGATCCGGCATTTGGTGATCGTCACATCGGTTTCAGACAGTCCGGCATCTTTGAGGGCAATTTCTTTGGCTTCTGTCTTTAAAATCCCGGCGGTCTCTTCCCCGCCCTTATTCTCCGGGACAGTCTCAGGATGAAGCAGGCCCTGATACTCAAGGTCATCCTCTTTTTCCCACGGCTCCTGCTCGTGGAAAACGATCGTGCCGTCTGCCGCGGCAATTTCGTACTCAAACTTTGTCATGCCTTCCTGCAGGAACTCGACGACATAGACTTCCCTGCCGTTTTCAAAATCGGTCCCCAGCTTGCAGATGACGACATCGTCTTTATTCACACCTGCATCTTTCAAGGCAGTGTCTGCCGCTTCTTCCAGCGCTTTGGTCACTGTTTCGGGATCTGCTGTTTTGCCCGGAGTCAGCCCTTCATATTCCCTGTCGTCATCGGCCTCCCAGGCTTCTTTGTCATTTTCCAGTATTGCACCGGTATCCGCAGCAATTTCATATTCATATTTCATCTGCCCGGGAACAAGGAAATCAATCTCATAGATTTCGGCATTGTCACTGTATCCCCAGATCTGTTTATAAACGGCTGCGTCGGTTTCTGCAACTTTTGCGTCCTCAAGAGCAGTCTTCACTGCATCCTCCATAGCGACTGTCTTCGTTTGGTCCGCTGCCGCATTTGCAGAAGCGCCGCTGCTGTTTTCGGAAGCAAAAGCGGCTGTTCCTGTGACGAGGGTAAACATCAATGTTCCAATAATTAATCCGCTCAGTCTTTTTCTCATAAGGCATTCCTCCTTCTTTTTTTAATTTTTCTGATCATGTATGAAGAATACCAGAGAAAGATTAAGGAAATGTTAGAACATAAATAATCCTGCATTTGGTGACGGTTTGTACACTGACGGTCTCGTCACATTTATGTAGACTATATCGTATATTCTAAAATATTATTAAGTTGATAGAATTTTTATGACATGAATTAAATTCTATCAGGAAGCAGAGAGAAATCGGGGAGGAGGTTATCCGAATGAGAAATTTCACATTCTATTCACCCACATTTTTCGCCTTTGGTAAAGATACCGAAAAAGATGCCGGAAAGTATGTGCGGAGATTCGGAGGGACAAAGGTACTGATCCACTACGGCGGAGGAAGCGTGGTCCGCTCGGGACTTCTGGATCGTGTAAAAGCTTCTCTGGAAGAGGAAGGGCTGCCCTATGTCGTCCTGGGCGGCGTAAAGCCCAATCCCAGAAGCGGCCTGGTCTACGAAGGAATCGATCTCTGTCGGAAAGAAGGGGTTGATTTTGTTCTTGCTGTGGGCGGCGGAAGTACCATCGATTCCTCCAAGGCGATCGCGGCAGGTACGGTATACGATGGAGATTTCTGGGATTTCTACAGCGGAAAGCTGATCACAGAGGCCCTGCCCGTAGGAACAATCCTGACGATCGCGGCTGCCGGCAGCGAGGGAAGCCCCGATTCGGTCATCACCAATGAAAACGGGATGTTCAAGAGGGGAGCCACCGGTGACGCCATCCGCCCCAAGTTCAGCATTTTAAATCCCGCGCTGACACAGACTCTTCCTCCCTACCAGACGGCCTGCGGCGTCACAGACATCATGGCCCATCTGTATGAGCGCTACCTGACAAATACCCGGGATGTAGAGGTCACGGACAGGCTGATCGAGGCCCTGCTGCTGACCATGATCCATGAGGGCCCCCGTGTCATCGAAAATCCGGATGATTATGAGGCCCGCGCCAATATCATGTGGGCCGGCATGATGGCCCACAACAATTCCTGCGGTGTCGGAAGGACCCAGGACTGGAACAGCCATAACATCGAACATGAACTGTCTGCCGAGTACGACTGTGCCCACGGTGCGGGACTTGCGGTCACTATGCCCGCTGTGTTTACTTATGTCATGGAACACGACGTTATGCGTTTTGCGAAAGCGGCTGTCCGTGTCTGGGGCTGCCAGATGGATTTTGACCATCCCGAAAAAACTGCAAAGGCAGGCATTGAGGCCTTCCGCAGCTTTTTGATCTCCCTCGGCATGCCGAAAAACTTCGCGGAACTCGGCGCCAGAGAAGAAGATATCCCCAATCTCGTCCGTGCCCTGTGCTACGGAAACGGCCGGAAAGGTTCCATCAGCGGCTTTGTCACACTCAATGAGGAAGACTGCGCCAAAATCTATAAGATGATGGTATAAATCCGGCTGCGAAGGCACTACAAAGCAGATCCGTTTAGTTATCCAGAGTTCCTTCGCAGCTTTTGTCATTACTTGTTTATATACATTACTCCACTAAAAAAAGCCGCCGTTTCCGATTCGTTTTCAGATTCGGAAATGGCGGCTCTGTGTTTTTCAGAAACTGGGATGGATGCGCAGGAGCGCCATAGTCTGCTCCAGCAATTCCGGGCTGATGCCGTTTGCCAGAACGGCCTTTTTTATGCCCGGCACCCGCTCCACCAGTTCTCTGTTGACCAGTTCCTCACTGGTCTGGTCTGCGGCGGCACATCCCGCACAGCGCCCCGTCAAGTGAAAGAACACAACACCTCCTTCCACGCCTGCCACTGTCAGATCCCCTCCGTGTGCAGCGAGGCGGGGGCGCACATATTCGTCCAATACAGATTCCACTTCAGAAGTGATATTTCTATCGTCGGTACCCATAGTAAACTCCTTTAACGATTATTATTCATCCATTATAGCAGTTCCTGTCAACGGATACATCATTTACGTGAACTCTCTTGATCTATTCCGGCCGGAGTGCAGGAAGATACTTGTGCCTTTCTTCCTCGATCACCGACCTGATCCATTCCCTGTCTGCCAGATCGTCGGCCGCATCCGCAAGAACAGATTCCTCTGCAAACAAGTCAAATTCCATCTGCTTTGTGTCCAGGATCCGCATCACTGCTTCATCTATTGTGTCTTCACAAAGTAATTGGAAGACGAGGACTGACCTGACCTGCCCCATTCTGTAGACTCTCGAGAGTGCCTGCCGGGTCAGGGATGGTTTGATCTGCGGCTCGCAGAAGATCACGACACTTGCCGCCTGTATGTTGAGCCCTGTCCCCCCCGCCTGTATCTGGCACACCAGCACACTGCCCCCTGCCGCATCCGAAAAGCGGTCGATGACAGCCTGGCGTTCTTCTACAGGAGTACTTCCTGTGATTTCTCCCGCAAGTATATGCACCTTCTCTGCTCCGGTTAATTTCTCCCGGGCCATACTGTCAGCGGTAAAATCACTTTTTTCTGATTCTGTACTCTCCGCGCTGCCGGCCGGAGTTGTCCTGTCTTCTCCCAGCATTTCCACAACTCTGCGGATCGTCTCGCGGAAGTAGGAATAGATCACGACCTTTCGGCCCTCGCTGCAGGCCTGCTCACACAGTTCTTTAAGGCGCAGAGCTTTGGAGGATGTGTGCGGATCTTCCTGCAAAAAGGAAACGCGTCTCATGGAGACAAAGCTCCGGTCCATGGCAGCCGAAGCGTAAGCTTCCCTGTCCTGCTGCGTCATGGCACACCACTCGTTTTCGATAGTGAGCGGCGGGAGTTCCTCAAGCACGTCCTCCCTCCTGCGCCGCAGATATGCAGACGCGAGCATCTCCCTGAAGGCCGGAACCTGGCGCAGACCCGCGAATCTTCGGATCTCCCCCGCAAGTTCCGGCTTCACGAACCCGATCAGCTCACACATCTCATCGACGTGGTTCTCAAGAGGCGTACCTGTCATCAGCAGGATCCGTTGGGATTCATCCTCCAGTGTCCTGATCCTTTTTGTCCTGAGTGCCCTGGGGTTTTTGATGTAATGTGCCTCGTCGATGACCAGCAAATCCAGCTGCATGCGTTCATTGATTTCCTTTGCCACCCAGTCCATGTTCTCATAATTTGTCACAGCGGCCCCGCCCTTTTCTTTCCAGGCGGCGAAGGTTTCCTTCTTGTGTGCGCCGTGCAGAAGATGGGGAGTCACATGGCTGAATTTGCCGATCTCCCGGCACCAGTTGATCAGCACTGAGGCAGGGCACACGATGAGAAATAGGCTCCGGGGGTTTTCAGTGTACAGATGTGCCATTGCCGCAATGGCCTGTATGGTCTTGCCCAGACCCATCTCATCCCCCAGCAGTACTTTTTTCTGTTCCAGGATATAGCGCGCCCCGAAGTCCTGATAGACACGAAGATTTCCCTTGAAAGAGGAAAGATCCAGAGGATGATCTTCAATCTTTGCCGCCAGCTGTGCCGGGATGCTGCTGTAGACCATCTCCTGCCTTGTCTGCGTGCCTGTCAATTTCTCGAGCAGTGCGTAAAATGCGGCACTGTTCTTTTCAAAATCCTCCCCTGCGGCGGCGGCCGGCATAGTCAGCGCCTCCTGATACATCTGCACGAAGGCTTCCGCTCTGCGGTACAGGCTGCTGCGGAAGAAATCTATCAATCCGCCTGCCGCAAGTACTGTTTTCTCCCGCTTCGCACGGCCGGAAAAAAGCCAGCCCAGGCGGCTTCTGATCTCCACTGCCTCTATCACCTGACGGACTTCCTCCGGCAGCTGTTCCCGGATCGGCTGCGCATCCCTGCGGATCATATCGGCATGCCTGTAGACTGAGAGCCGGCTGATGAGTTCCCTGCCCAGCTGTGCCTTTTCCT
>CAMKEX010000205.1 GCA_946411695.1 uncultured Lachnospiraceae bacterium | reverse complement strand
GGCGATCTCCACATCGATCCCCAGAGCGACCATTTTCCGGAAGAAACGCATCATGACAGGATTCGTCACAAAGGAACTTCCTACGCCGAAACACATTTTTCCGCCGAAGGAGCAGACGCTGATCTGTACATCCGGCGCCGCCATGAAGCAGCTGAAGCGGTCTATGTAGGAGGCGAAGGGCTCGGGCATGGTGATCTTGCCCACATTGGAGATCGTTCCGGTGATGCCTTTCTGCACACCGCTGTTGACCGCCGCAATGACCAGATTCTTGATAAAAAGAGGAACCGGCCGGATGGCGATATTGTGCTCCAGGCGTGCATAATCATGCATGGAGAGGGCGACCTGGTCCTGGGTCAGCTGCCTCTTGAAGGAGGCCTGGACCACCTCCAGGATGCTCCTCAGACTTCCGTCGTACTGATTCGGATAAAAGGCGACATTGATCACGCCGAAAAAGTTCCTGGCCGTTTCCGATTTAAAATAATTGCGCAGGTTCACGGGGACGCTCAGTACGATGGGGAGCTTTTTGTCTCTTTCACGCATTTCCTCCAGGATGGACTCCATAAAGAGGGCCGTTGTAAAGGCGGACGCCGTGGTCTCATGTTCCTTTACGACTTTAAGGAATTTGGATGCCGAGACAGTACCCTCGATCAGGTGCATCTGCAGGTATTCGTCTCTCTCTCCCTGCAGATGATAGGCGCGGCGGGGAAGCTTTTCCGTGGGCCTGCCTTTTGTCTCCTTCTGATAGTAGCGGCTGAAGGCGTCGTCCTCTTTTTCTTTGACACTTGAGGGGTCCTGCGATTCCTCCTCTTCAATGTCATGAGCCAGCATCAGATAGTTGCATACGATGGACCGCAGAAAAGCAAAAGCACCTGTGCCGTCCGTCAGCACATGGAACATCTCCAGATTGATCCTGCGCCGGTAATAATTGACCCGGTACAGAAGCCGCCTTCTGCCGTCGAAATAGATCGCGCTGCAGGGAGGCTTGTTTTCCGGCTGTACCACAGCCCGAATGTTGCTGCTGTCCAGATAATACCAGAACAGTCCTTTGCGCAGAACGCTCGCAAAATGCGGAAAGTCGGGCACGGTCCTGTCCAGTGCCTGCTGCAGAATCGCCCCATCCACATCCTCTTTCAGTTCACAGGTGATCCTGAAAACGCGGGTATCCCCTCCCTTCGCAGTCGAGGGAACAATCTTTGCCGCATTGTCAAGTTCGTACCACTTCGCACGTGCCATATCCAGCGCCTTTCCGATCCTCAGACCAAAGATTCTTACTAAAAGATACCACAGAAACAGACGCAATACCATGGGGTGAAGCGCTTTCTGCATGTTGGATGAGTCACTAGGGACGGTTCTGAAAAACTCATTGCATGCAATGAGTTTTTCAGAACCGTCCCTAGTGACTCATTTAGATATTTTTCTAAATAGTTGTTGACGGCCGGATCGGGGCTGATATAATAGTATTTAGAAATTCATCTAAATACTTGGCGGCACATCCGTCAGACACACTGCAAGACGTAAAACCTGACAGAAACCGGAGTAAAACAATGGCATTTGCAGATACCTTCAAAGCGCTCTCCGATCCTGTCCGAAGACAGATCCTTGAGCTGCTCAAAAAAGGACCTATGTCGGCGGGTGAGATTGGCTCCAACTTCGATATGACCGGAGCCACCATCTCCTACCACCTCAAGATCCTGAAAAAAGCGGATCTCATCTGCGAGACCCGCGAAAAGAACTTCATCTATTACCAGCTCAATGCATCCGTGCTGGAGGAGATCCTGCTGTGGATCTCCTCTCTGCAGGAAAAAGAAGGAGGCGATTGATATGCTGAAAAAAGCATGGAAAACTCTTCTCATCACAAGCATCGTAACCCTGCTGCCGATTCCCGCAGGCCTGATCCTGTGGAACCGGCTGCCCGATGTCATGGCGACCCATTTCGGGACCAACAACGAGGCTAACGGCTTCAGCAGTAAGCCCTTCGCGGTCTTTTTCATCCCGCTCTTCTGCCTCGCCATGCTCTGGATCTGTGCAGTCATCACTGCCTACGATCCGCGGAAGCAGAATATCAGTCCAAAGATCTTCCGTCTTGTTCTGTGGATCATCCCTTTTGTCTCGCTCATCTGCGGGATCGCGGTCTACACCTATAATCTGGGGCATCCTCTGGATATTTCGTCCTTTATGATGATCCTGATGGGAATCCTGTTCATCCTGATCGGCAACTATATGCCCAAGACCCGGCAGAACTATACCATCGGTATCAAGGTCCCCTGGGCCCTGGACAACGAGGAAAACTGGAACCGCACCCACCGGCTGGCCGGCTATCTGTGGGTGGCAGGCGGGATCATACTGGTCATACTGGCTCTTGCAGGCCTCTCAAATCCGGTTCTCATGATCGGTGTGGTTGTGGTCTTCACCCTTGTGCCGGCAATCTACTCCTGGTGGCTGCATGCCAAAAAGGGGCTGTAAAAAAATACCCCTGTCCCATGGATGCAGTGCCTGTGAGCGTGACAGACAAAAACGGAAACAGGCAGTACGATGGTATCACAACTCTTCTGACTGAACATAATCTCAAGGTTTTCCTCGATGAAGGGGATTCTCTTGGAATCGGTGCCTATGTGGATGTCACGATCACCAGTGAAGATCACTGCGCAAAGGTCTACGGCGTCGTCACAAGCGTTCAGGAGGCCAGAAAGAGCAGGACCAGGACCCAGACCATCGAGATCCTGGATTTCGGCAGCGACCACAATGAATATCTGGAACACCTCTATGACAGAGTCCCGACTCTTCCTCAGTCTCTCCACCACGATTTCGGCATCCTGGCCCACCTGTGGCAGAATATCGCCCACAGAGTAGCCCGGACCGCGAGATAGGCCCGTCTGCAAGTCCTGCGCCCGCATCCCGCAGCTGAAGCCAAAGGTAATATGCGGTGAAGAATAAAGAAGCCCCTTTTCAGAGCGGCAGCAGAATACGTTATTCTCCTGTCCTCCCTGAAAAGGGGCTTTTTTCGTTTTCATAATAGATCCGGGTATTTCTGTGATTTCCTGCCCTGAAATCTATATCAGTCCTCCCGCGGGATCAGCCGTCCCTGTCCTGATTGCGTTTGATCAGAACGCGGCGCACCCGGCGCTCGGAAACTTCCAGAATCTGTACTTCTATGTTTTCATAGTCGAAAACACTGTTGACATTGGGAAAACCGTTGTTGATCTCGATGCACCAGCCTCCGACGGTCTCGGAGTCAAAGTCAAAATCATCCTCATCCCAGTGCATGAGCTCCAGGAATTCGGAGACCGGCATATCGCCGTCGAGCTCATACACGCCCTCTCCCTGCTCAACGACATCGCGTTCCACCGTATCGGTCTCGTCCCAGATCTCTCCGACCAGCTGCTCCAGGACATCCTCCATGGAGACGACTCCAAGGGTTCCGCCGTATTCGTCTGTGACGACTGCCAGATGCTGCTGGGCATTTCGAAGAGAAGAAAGGACTGCCGGCAGCTTCATGGTCTTGTACACATAGCAGGTCGGCAGCAGGAGGGAGCGGATCTCCACCTTGTCCTTGTCGATCATGGCTTTGAGGAAACGGTTCAGGTTGAGGATTCCGATCACATGGTCGATGCTGTCCTCATAGACCGGGATCCGGGAGTAGGAAGAGGTGTCGATCTTGTTCAGGATCTCCTCCCAGGGATCATCAATATCGATTCCCTCTATGTCCACGCGGGCAGTCATGACCTCCGAGGCGGAAATATCCGAAAAGTCAATGGCAGCGCTGACAAGTTCCGAGGCATCCTCATCGAGGACATCCTCGTCCTCCGCCATATCGATCATGGTATGCAGCTCCTCCAGAGCCGCGTCGCCGTCGTCCTCAGCCACATCGGGAAGAAGTCCCGTGATCAGATTTACCAGACCGACCACGATCATGGTAACGGGTTTCAGGACGATCATCAAAAACCGGACCGGCCGCGCAAAAGTCCTGGCAAAGCGGGTCGCGTTTTTCTGGGCCGTGATCTTGGGGATGGTCTCACCGAAGATGATCACCGCAATGGTGATGATGAGGGTCGAGACCCAGGCATATTTTTCACTCAGAAGGGTCATGACCGCCAGGGATCCCATGGAGGAAGCGGCGATATTGACCAGATTGTTGCCCACAAGGATCGCGGAGAGGGCGTCGTCAAAGCCCTCGCGGATCTTTACAGCGATCCCCGCCTTTTTGTCTCCGTTGTCGCGCTGGTGTTCCAGCCGCACCCGGCTGCAGGCCGAGAAGGACATCTCCGATGCGGAGAAAAAGGCAGAACAGGCGACACAGAGGATAACTCCGGCGATATAGATGTAGACTTCACCCATTCTGCGTCACCTCCTCTCCTGTCCGCTTGCTTTTGTCATGGAGCGGGAATAATGCTTTCCGGTTGCCTGCCGGATCTGATAGGCTTTCCCCTCGGCAAATGCCCTCGCATCCTCTTCGGTAAAAGCAGATCCGTCGGAAGAAAGCACAACATCTGCATCCGCTGTGCCCTTCCTGTCCTCTGAGCTTTTCTCCTCTGTGCCGCGGTCCTCACTGATAAACTTTCCGGTATCGGGATCGATCCCCGCCATGGCGGCAGCATCCCGGTCAAACTGCAGTTCTTCTTCGGTGAGGCTGCGCACTTTCAGACGCATGATTCGGTTGTGGCGCATGACCAGAACAGAAATCTGTATTCCCAGATATTTGAAACTGTCACCCGCCACCGGGATCTGCGGAAAGGCCTCATAGGCGAGCTCATTCATCAGCTTGCGCCCGATCTCCTCTTCCTGTGCCTCTGTGTAGGAAATGCCCAGTTCATCGAGCACGTCGAGCACATGTTCCTCGGGGTTGACACTGTAGGAGCCGTCCGTCATGGGCACGACATTGCGGACCGCGCGGTCATCCTCGTCCCAGATCTCGCCGACCAGTTCCTCGAGGATGTCCTCGTCCGTGACAATGCCCAGCGTTCCGCCGTAATTGTCCGTGACCACGGCCAGATTGATCTTTTTGCGCGACATGATCTCCAGGAGGTCGTCGATCTTGGTCGACTGGTGGACGAAAAAGGGCTCATACAGAAGGGGGCGGATATCCAACGCCTCACCTCTGCGAATATAATAGCGGATATAACGGCGGATATGGAGAATGCCGATGATATTGTCGATCGTACCCTCGTAGACCGGCAGACGGCTGTGATTCTGTTCCTTGATGAAAGCCAGGATCTCCTCCTGGGGCATATCAATGTCGATCGCCGCCACGTCTACACGGCTTGTCAGGATACTCTCCACTGTGACATCGCCGAACTGCAGGGCAGACGAGATCAGGTTGCCCTGCTCCTCGTTGATCTTGCCCTCCTCGGCCATATCCTCAATGATGTCGTAGATATCATTTTCCGTGACGGAGGTCGTGTCGTCCCCTTTGGTCATCCTGGCGGCTGCGTTCCCGATCCAGGTCAGCAGGGCTGCCGCGGGCCGCAGCACTGCCATCAGCACGCAAAGAACCCCTGCCGTCAGAAGACTCAGGGGCTCATTATATTTCCGCGCAAGACTCTTGGGCAGCATTTCTCCGAAGAAAAATACTACCAGCGTGGTGATCAGTGTGGAAATGGAAACTGCCGAGACACCCCACCGCTTGGTGACATACACCGTCACAATGGAGGCCGTGGCAAGATGAACGATATTGGTACAAATCAGAAGCGTCGTAATCGCCCTGTCAAAATGTTCTATTACGTAAAGAGCGCGGACTGCTCTTTTTTCACCCTTTTCTGCATCTGTCTTGATGCGCACACGGGAAACCGAGGCAAATGCTGTCTCCATTACGGCAAACAACATGGCTGCAAGGAGCAGCAGTATCACAATCAGCCATGTAGATCGACTGCCATCGTCCATAAAATCGAATCACTCTCTTTCTT
>CAMKEX010000204.1 GCA_946411695.1 uncultured Lachnospiraceae bacterium | reverse complement strand
AAGCGCTGTGCAGGATCACGGCGCGTGTGCGCGACGCGGCGGATTCCATGGAGGATCATCCCAGCCAGTTTGAAATCATCACAGCGATCGGCCTGCTGTATTTTGCGGAAAAAAACTGCGACATGGTGGTCCTGGAAGTGGGGCTTGGCGGCACTTTTGACTCTACAAATGTCATCGACGCGCCGGAAGTGGCGGCCATTACCAATATCGGTCTGGAGCATACGGAATATCTGGGCAATACCCTGGCGGAAATCGCCGGCAACAAGTGCGGGATCATCAAGTCCGGTGCGGACGTTGTGTGCTATGAGAATGTGCCTGAGGTGATGGATGTGGTGCGCCGTGTCTGTGCGGAAAAGGGGTGCCCTCTTCACATAGCCCGTTACAGCAGGGTGCAGCCGATCGAAAAGAGTCTGGAGGGACAGACCTTCCGTTTTCTTGATGATCGGGGTGCGGCTGGGGATAATAACGTGGATTGTATGGGCCTCAGTACGGGGGCTGCCGGTGCGGAAAATGCGGATGACACAGAGAACCGGGATCACGCTGCCATCTGTTCGGAAGAGCCGCTGCGCCTGGCTCTTCTGGGTGAGTATCAGCTGCACAATGCGGCAACGGCATTGACCATTGTCGAAGCGCTGCGGGGGCGGGGCTGGAAGATTCCGCAGGAGGCGGTCCGGCGGGGCCTGGCAAGGGTTCAGTGGCCGGCTCGTTTTGAAGTCCTTTCCAGGCAGCCTCTGTTTATTCTGGACGGGGGACATAATCCCCAGTGCGCGGAGGCGCTGGCGGAATCTCTCGGGGAGTATCTGCCCTGCAGCGGAGCTTTTGAGGGGAAAAAGGCTGTATTTCTCATGGGAATGCTTGCGGACAAGGATTACCGGGCTGTCATTGACATTATTTCTCCCTTTGCGGCGGGTTTTGTCTGCCTGACGCCGGACAGCCCGCGTGCCCTGCCGGCGGAGCAGCTGGCAGCGGAGCTCAGAGACAGGGGCTTCTGCGCAAAGCCCTGCGCAACGGCGCAGGAAGGAATCGCTTCCGCATTGTCCCTGGCGGCAGAGCTCGGAGGCAGAGACGCTCTGCCGGTCATTGCTTTCGGCTCTCTGTATATGGCAGGAGCGGTGCGAAGCGCCTTTAGGGGCATTGTCCCCTTGTAATCTTGTTTCTCGATTCTGCGCATGTTAAAATGATAGATGTTTTGTGATAATTTGATTGCATCTCATGTTGTGAAATAACAGGTAATACATACATATTTTTTCAACACAGAGTACAGAGGCGGGAGTATATGGAAAGTATTGTGAAAATGGGTGTTTCCGGGAAAAACACCTATGGAAAAAATGAACAGAGAGACGGTGCGGCAGGTGCGGATCCCTACAGCGCGCAGGAAGCCGGCCTGTATCAGGATCTGAACGGGGCTGACGCCGGGGAATCCAAAAGTGCGGTGACTGCCGCGGCCTCTTTGGCAGCAGCTGCGCAGGAGAAGCAGAAACTGGAGAAACAGAAGGCTGAGCAGAAGAAAGCGGAGGAACGTAAACGCCTCGCGGCGGAAGAACGTGCTCTCCAGAGAAAGCGCAGAAGGCAGTACCGCATGATCACGGGATATGTGGTCGCAGCGGTCGTGATCAGTTATATACTGATTCAGCTGGCGGGAAACCTGAACACCGTTCTGGGCGCCATCGGAAGAGGACTGACCATGGTCGGCATGCTTCTGCAGCCGCTCTTCTGGGGATTTGTGCTCTCCTATATTTTGAATCCCGCTGTGAATTCCTGCCAGAAGAAGTTGCGCAGAACAAAATTTTTTGGAAAAAAACGCGGAAATAAGCGCGGGGCAGCTGTGGCGATTACCTGTGTGGGCGCATTTCTGGTGATTTTTATCATTCTTTCCGTGGTGGTCTCCGCGGTCACCAGGAGCCTCAGACTGGCAAGCCTCGACGATCTGGTTGTCATGGTGCAGTCTTTTACAGCGTCCCTGAGCAGTCTGCAGCATATGATCACGGAACGTCTGAATGAAATGAATATTTCCACGGCAGAGGTCGAGAAAGCCATGAACAGCATCAGCGGCATGATCGGCAAGCTTTCCAAGGGTTTAACTGCCGGTCTTTCGAATGCCATCGGTCATATCGGCAGTTTCCTGACCAGCCTCTTATTTGCCGTGATCTTCGCGATCTATTTCCTTCTGGACGGAAAAGGTCTGATGCGGTACTGGAACCGGGTGCTGCTGGCAATCTGCGGCAGAAAGGCCCGCAGAGAGTTCCATGTTCTGGCAAAAGACGCGGATTCCGTCTTTTCGGGTTACATCCGCGGTCAGCTGATCGATGCCCTTCTCATGGCAGTGCTGGTCAGCGTCTCTCTTTCGCTGATCGGTGTCAAGTATGCCGTGATTATCGGTGTCCTGAGCGGAATCGGCAATCTGATCCCCTATGTCGGCCCCGTTGTCGCCTATGGTTCGACAATTCTTGTCTGCCTTGTGACCGGTGATTTCCGCCGGCTCCTGGTCGCAGTTATTGTTCTCTTTGTGATCCAGACAGTGGACGGAAACGTGATCAATCCCAGGCTTCTGAGCAGCAGCATCGATGTGCATCCCATGCTTGTCATTGCCGCTCTCATTGTCGGCGGTGCTGTCGGCGGAATCGTGGGTATGCTCTTTGCTGTTCCGGTAGCGGCATTTCTGAAGATTCAGTTCGACAAGATCATCGACGCTCTGATGAAGGCCCGTGTTCCGGAAAAGAGCTCTGCCGGGAGGCGAAAAAAGGCGGAGCCTGCAAACGGGGAGAAATCGACGCAGGCCTGATGGAGATGCTGTCCGCACCTTTTCCGACTATGACGGATCGTTTCAGCGCACAGGTATCGCCGGCGGGGAATCCGTGCAGACGATTTCTCATTGACATCACAGGATGTCAGTGAGGGCAGTAACGTGAAGGACCACAGAGATGGCTGAATTGAAAAAAGTATTCTTTTACGGGGATTCCAATACCTACGGCTATGATCCCGCCGGTTTTATGGGCGGACGTTATCCGCGCAAGGAGCGCTGGACAACGATCCTCCAGGAGAATCTCGCACAGACCTGGGAGGTCCTTGCGGACGGTATGCCGGGACGCTCACTTCCCTCTGTCGGGTATGAGTGGGATTATCTGCGCTCTGTGCTGCGTGAAGTTACGCCGCTGGATTTGTTTGCCGTCATGCTGGGATCCAACGACATTCTGGGCACCCTGCGTCCCAACGCCGAGAAGACGGCGGCAAAGATGAATGATTTCGTCTCTTTTGTTACGGATTTCACCGGAGAGGGGACACAGTTCCTGCTGATCGCGCCGCCCAGGATTGAGCTGCGGGAGGAATCCTATTCCGAACCTTATGTGCGCGGCGACAAAAGCTATGCGCAGATTTATTTTGAGCAGGGAGAGAAACTGGCGGAGTATTACGAAGATCTTGCAGGATACCGCGGGATTCTCTTTGCGGATTCTTCAAAGTGGGAACTCGATTTTGCCTATGACGGCGTCCATCTCTCCGAGCGGGGCCACGCCCTTTTTGCGCAGAAGATGACAGAGGTTTTGAGAACGATCGGTGCCGAATAAGGAAAATGCTTTTGACTGGGGCGCCGGGGACGGTTCTGACTGTCCCCGGTGTCCCAGTCGAACCGCCTTTATCTGGCAACTATAGATACACCTGGCAACTATAGATTATGGAATCCAAGAAAACGAGAACAGATACTACATGGAAGAGCATACATTGAGAGATACTGTGGAGGACATGCAGCCCGGCAGGACGCGGGAGGAAAAAGGCGTTCATTCTTTTTCTGCCGGAAACGGGCAGGAGAAAACCGGAATAGAGGGACAGTCCATGTCCGGAATGGATCCCGGGCAGGAGAACAGTTCTGCAGAAAAGGGGGCAGAGGCCGAAAAGAACGACAGGCGGGAAGCCGGAAAGAGCGCATTTGTCGAAGAACTGATCAGCTGGATCTATTCCTTTATCGCCATGTTCATCGTCGCCCTTTTGCTCACGCAGTTTGTTATTATCAACGCGGTCATTCCCTCAGGGTCGATGGAAGATACCATTATGACCCATGACCGGCTGATCGGCGCGCGCTTCAGCTACTGGTTCAGCGAACCCGAGAGAGGGGATATTGTTATATTCCACTATCCGGTAGAAGAGAAAAAAATTTACATCAAGAGGGTTATCGGTCTGCCCGGCGAGACGGTGCGTCTTGTCGACGGATCTATCTATATTGATGATTCGGAGGAGCCCCTGCAGGAGGGATATCTCAAGGAGGAGTGGGATGTCCTGAATTCGGGTTTTGAATTTCATGTGCCGGAGGGGTGCTATCTGATGCTCGGCGACAACCGCAACTGGTCCGAGGACGCCCGTTACTGGGCGGACAATGCCCTCAATGAGGGACTCGCGGACACGCCGGAGGAAGCAGAGCAGTATACCTATGTCCGTAAAGAGAAGATTCTCGGCAAGGCAATATTTACCTATTTCCGCAAATTCAGGATCCTCGAACACGGTGAATGGTACGAATAATGACAGTATATTCTGCGTGTGACTGATGAATGAGCCCGGCACGGACCGGCCGTGATTGTGCAGGAGGAAATTTATTTTATGGAATACGACGTAATCATCATCGGGGCCGGCCCGGGCGGTATTTTTTCCGCATATGAACTGATGCAGAGAAGGCCCGGCTGGAAGATCGGTGTCTTTGAGGGCGGCACGGAGCTTGAGAAGCGGCACTGTCCCATCGACGGAGACAAGATCAAATCCTGCATCCGCTGCAGGAGCTGTTCCATTATGTCCGGTTTCGGAGGTGCAGGGGCTTTCAGCGACGGCAAATACAATATTACGAATGATTTCGGCGGCACGCTGTATGCGCATATCGGCAGAAAAAAGGCGCTGGAACTGATGCGCTACGTGGATCAGATCAATCTGGACCACGGCGGTGAGGGAACGAAACTCTATTCGACTGCGGGAACGGATTTTAAAAAGATCTGTATTCAGAACAAGCTGCGGCTTCTGGACGCCTCTGTCCGTCATCTGGGCACGGATATCAACTATATTGTACTGAGCAACCTGTACGCGGAAATGAAGGATCATATCGATTTTCATTTCAACACACCGGTGGACAGCATAGAACTTCTGGAGAAGGAAGGCGCAGACATAGAGACTGCCCCGCCTGCGGAGTCTTCCTCGAAAGCTCCCCGCTACCGCATCCATTATTCGGGCGGCACGGCGGATGCGCGCTACTGCATTGTTTCGGCAGGCCGCAGCGGCAGCAAGTGGATGGAGAAGGTGTGCCGCGAACTGCAGATTCCCACCAAGTCCAACCGCGTGGACATCGGAGTGCGTGTCGAGCTTCCTGCAGTGGTTTTTTCTCATCTCACCGATGAACTGTATGAGAGCAAGATCGTCTACCGCACAGAAAAATTTGAAGACAGTGTCCGCACTTTCTGCATGAATCCCAACGGAATCGTGGTCAACGAGAACACCAATGGAATCGTCACTGTCAACGGACACAGCTTCGAGGATCCCTCGAAAAAGACAGAGAACACCAACTTCGCACTGCTGGTCTCCAAGCATTTTTCCGAGCCCTTCAAGGACAGCAACGGCTACGGAGAGAGCATTGCCCGCCTGTCCAACATGCTGGGCGGCGGCGTCATCGTGCAGCGCTTCGGCGACCTCGCCCGCGGGCGCAGGAGCAACCCGGCCCGTATTTCCGAATGCACCGTTCAGCCGACGCTGCAGGCGACTCCCGGCGACCTCAGCCTTGTCCTGCCCAAGCGCATCCTGGACGGCATCATCGAGATGATCTACGCCCTTGACAAGATCGCACCCGGCACGGCCAACAACGATACCCTGCTCTATGGCGTGGAAGTCAAGTTCTACAACATGGAAGTCAGCCTCGATGAAAATCTCGAGACCAATCACCCCGGCC
>CAMKEX010000203.1 GCA_946411695.1 uncultured Lachnospiraceae bacterium | reverse complement strand
CTGTCAGGATTGAAAGGGAAAAGCGTCGCAGATCCAGCGGATCCCCTCCTCTGTCACACAGACCACATCAAAACGTACGGGATCCTGTGTTCCCCGGCCGGTCCTGTATAGATAATAGAGCGCTGTCCTGCAGATGCTTCGCTGTTTTGCCGGGGTGACTGCCTCGCCGGGCTCCCCGCAGCGGATGCTGATGCGGCATTTTACTTCTATAAATAAAAGGACTCCGTCCTTTTCTCCGATCAGATCGATCTCTCCGTCACGGCCGCGGAAGTTTTTTTCCAGGATGACCACGCCCTTCTGCTGCAGGAAGCGGGCGGCCTCTTCTTCTCCCCGCCGGCCGGTCTCCAGTCCCGCCTCCGTCCTCCGGGGACGGGAGGCCAGGATCTTGCCCAGAAAGCTTCTGCGGTGGATGGGGCAGGGGCCGTACTCGGCAATGGCCTGGCAGTGGGATTTGGTCCCGTATCCCTTGTGCCCCGCAAAGCCGTAGACGGGATATTCTCTGTCCATCTCCTTCATATAGGTATCCCGCGTGACTTTGGCAAGGATGCTGGCGGCGGCAATGGAGATGCATTTGGCGTCGCCCTTGATCACCGGGACCTGCAGAATGTCCAGGCCGGGGATCGTCACCGCATCGTTGACCAGCACATCCGGACGGATGTCGAGCTTTCCGACGGCGGTGCGCATGGCTTCGTAGGTGGCCTGCAGAATATTGATCTCGTCAATCCGTTCGGGCGGCACCATCACCACAGCCCAGGCCAGTGCCTTCTCTTTTATCACCTCAAACAGAACCTCGCGGCGCTTCTCGGTGACTTTTTTGGAGTCATTCAGATAGGGCAGGAGGAGATCGTCGGGCAGGATGACCGCCGCCGCTGCCACAGGGCCCGCAAGAGGTCCCCGTCCCGCCTCGTCGATCCCGCAGATGTAACCGTGTCCGCCCGCGCGGCGGACCGCTTCCAGTTCAAAATCGCGCATCTTCCTGACTCTCTCGAGCTCTGCAGCCATGCGCGCCTCTCTTTTTTGCTGCGCTGTCTCTTTCTGTGTCATACTTCATCTCCCGGGCAGTTTTTCATTATTATATGAATTATATAAGAATTATATGAGGCGGTCCGGTCAGGGATCAGCCTCTGCCCTGTCTGCCGCGGCCCCGGTCACTGCCGCGGCTGTTTTTTCCGCTGTTCTTACTTCCGGATGTCCTGCGGGTGCTCTGCCCGCCCCTCTCACCGGATCTGCCGCGGGTGCTCTGCCCGCTTCTCTCACCGGATCTGCCGCTGGAGCTCTGTCCTCCCCTCCGGCTGTAACTGCCGCGGGTCTTCTCCGCGTCGTTTCCACCGGATCGGGCGCGGGAAATTCCGGTGCCTGCCGCAGCTTTTCTGCGCGCGGCAGCTTCCTTGTCCTGCTCCCGGACCGCTGTGAAGGCCCTTCTCTCCTCCTCCATCTGTTCCGCGTCCTGCGGCCTGTCCAGAGAAAGCCGGCCGATCCTTCCGTTTTTGCAGTCGTCGATCAGCAGGGCAGCCGCGCGGTCCGCGTCCGGCTCGCCCCCCTTCATCAAGAGGCGCCTTGCGCGGGCGATCTTGAGCAGCATGACATAGCCGGGCGGCAGCATGGCATCCCGGGAGGGATCCTCCTCCTGCACCGTCTCTTCCTGCATTGTCTCTTCCCGCGCCTGAGCCGCTGCAGTCGCCGGATCCTGAGAATCCAGATATTTGCTCTGCAGCATACCGGGATAGTCCCGCTCCAGATAGTCGATCAGCCACACTGCCAGTTCCTGCTTGTCCAGGATCTCATCGCGGATCGCGCCCACCAGGGCAAGCCGCATGCCGATCAGCTGATTGTCAAACTTGGGCCACAGGATGCCGGGCGTATCGAGCAGCTCAACATCTCCGCCCAGTCGGATCCACTGCTTTCCGCGGGTGACACCGGGCTTGTTGCCTGTCCTGGTACTGGCCCGGCCGGCAAAGGAATTGATAAAGGTGGATTTTCCGACATTGGGAATGCCTGCCACCATGGCGCGCAGGGGCCTGCCCACGATCCCTCTGGCCCGGTCTCTGGCGATTTTCTCTCTGCCCGCCTCCTGCATATACCGGCGGACGATCTCACCGGCCCTGCGCTCCCGGGCGTCAACTGCCACTGCCAGGATCCCTTTGCTGCGGAAATATTCGGTGAACTCTTCCGTCCGTTCGGGGTCCGCCAGATCCGCCTTGCACAGAAGGACGACACGGCCCTTCCCCTTGCAGAGAGCATCTATGTCCGGATTGCGGCTGCTCAGAGGGATCCTGGCATCCACAAGCTCTATCACCAGATCGACGAGACGGATATTTTCTTCCATCATACGTCTCGCCTTTGTCATATGTCCCGGATACCACTGTACATCCATAAAGCACACTCCTGTTTCTCTGTCCGCCTGTCCGCACCCGGCGGCTTTCGGACAGAGGATATAGAAAAAGTGCCGCGCCTCAACCGGCACGGCACTCTGATGGTGACCATTGCTCGAAAAATCGATAAGGACCTGTAACCATCCCTGTTTTCCTGATAAAAAACAGCCGCTGATTATTTCCTTCTGTCGTCGATTCTTGCTTTGACTTTTGCCTTCTTGCCGCTCAGGCCGCGAAGATAGAACAGTTTTGCTCTTCTGACTTTACCTCTGCGGACAACATCAACTGCCTCTACGTTAGGGGAGTGGATGGGCCATGTCTTCTCGACGCCGATACCGTTGGAGATTTTCCTGACGGTGAAAGTGGTTCTTGCGCCGCCGCCCTGGATCTTGATGACAGTGCCTTCAAAGATCTGCACTCTTTCTCTTGTGCCTTCCTTGATGCGGTTGTGGACGCGAACGGTGTCGCCTGTTGCGAACTGAGGAACCTCAGCCTTCAGCTGCTCTTTTTCCAGCTCTTTGATGATTTCGAAATTCATAATGATCTCCTTTCCACGCCGGACGTTCTTGCCTGCACCGCTCCGGAAGCCGTCGTTCCTGACAGGATCCGCTTCCATCATCGCCCATTCAATCAACGGATGTGCTTTCCAGCCATCCGGCCCAATCGGCAGAGGACCGTCTTAAGTGAACAGAATACGCGGCAAATGCCGCAAAATAAAAATGCAACGTTAATAAACTACCACATCCCGGATGATTGTGCAATACCCTTTATCGGATTTTTGAATACTTGTAGACAAGATGGATGCCGTTCCTGTCGGGAAGCACGCCTTTCTGGGCAAAAGTAATGTGATTTTTTCCGTCCGGGCTGGCGATGCCAAGTCCCACAGAATAGCCGTCCAGCAGGCTTTTGGAATACAGCACGGAGCCGGTCACTGTGATCTCCCCGCCGGGTATGAGCTCGGAGAGTTTGAGATCCAGCGTTTCAGTCCTGATACAGTTTCCCTCCCTGTCATAGATATACATGGTGACAGGCCAGTCTCTGTACATGGGGGCATTGCCGATATTGTTGAAAGTAAAATGAAGCAGGAGCTCATCCCTGATAAAATCCACCGTGGTCTGCAGACGGCTCAGATAGAGGCAATAGCCCACATTGCGGAGGATCATCTCACTTCCGTTGGTCTGCTGCTGATCCGCGTCCGGACAGCCGGGTCCTATGTAGGAGATATGACTGCTGCGGATCTGGCCCAGGGTATCCGACAGGTCGTCCATGAGCAGGGTGTCGACCGGGGTCTCTTCTGTGAGTCCTCCGCCGACAGGGGCCATGGTCCAGAGTTCCCCGCCGCCGGCAGGCTGCCCGGACTCCTGTTCCGCCTGCTCCTGCCGGACCGGGCTGTCAGGAGCAGGTGTCTGAGCCGGCTCGGATGTTTTGTCCAGAGTGGATATTGTCCACCGGTTCACTTCCGTCCCAGAGCCGATCACGTCCTTCCAGCTTCCTGTGCCGGCAGCAGGGACTTCCGCTGCCGCGCTTGCAAGAAGAAGGATGTCCTCATCCTCCGAAAAAGCCTCCTCGTACTGCTCCCGGTACTGCAGGAGGACCTCGTCGGAAGGCACCTTGTCCGGACCGGACTGTTCCAGCGTGTTCCAGTCACCGTTGCGGCCGACGGAACCGATCTCCACATAGGAGACAAAACTGTCCTTATTGCACCAGGCCGCAAGTGCGTCCAGGGCTTCCTTGTGTGCCTTCAGGAAGGTCTCGTCCCCGTAATCGGGCTCATAACCCTTTCCGGACGCGTCCTCATAGTCTCTGCCGCCGGACACCTGACAGAGCCAGTCCGGGACATCTCTGTGGGCTTCCTGAGAGGGAATGTCACAGACAAAGCGCAGGACCGCGTGCTTTCCGTGCTCTCTGTATTTCCCGATATGATACTTTTCTTCCACACCGGCGGTGTCAAACACACCCTCCTCAGGCTCCCACTCCGAGAAGGGAAGCATGATAAAGACAAGGTCTGTCCTGCGGCAGTCCCTCTTGTCCTCCGCCGGCGGGGCATAGCCGATCAGCGGGTTTTTCGGAACCTTTTCCGCCGCGTCGTAGAGAACGATGTCATAGAGCCTGAAGCGGCCGGGCACAATATAAAGAAGAATCCCCGCGATCAGGACCGCCTCCAGGGCGATCAGGATATAGGGGAGTTTTTTTCTGAAAAAAGATTTCATACAAAAAACGCCTCATTACTTGTTACAAAACTGTTGTGGTATCACCGTCATCGTCTGCGCGGACGAACCGCTCTCTTTTTGCCGTCCGCAGGCAGGGCAATACGCGCCGCCAGGCGGCCGGATGCTCTCTTGTCGATCCTGGTGAGCCTGTTTTCCAGGCGCGTGAAGATCCCCTCACCCGTCCCGGCAGCAGCGGCCTGTCTGCCCAGGAGCAGATAGGGCAGCCTCCTCGTGGACCACTCCAGGCGCACGATGGCAATGGCAAAATAGACAACCGCACCCGCCATAAAGCCCGTGCCGAAGTAGGCGGTCTTGTCGTACACTGCCTGCCAGATCGTGACTGCGTTTGCCGCCAGGGCAAAAGCTCCCGTCGCAGCGACGGAGCCGATGTAGTCCTCGAAGTAGAGGAGGATCAGCATCATGGCGTTGGCGATCGCATAGAGGCCGTAGCCGACGCAGAGGGTGCGGAAGATTCCCTTGCCCAGATCCATCATGCCCAGAGGCAGGATGCTCATGATGAAGCCGCCGAAGACGACAAACAGGATCGTGCTGATGATCTGGCGGTATCCGCAGTAGACCAGCTCCCGGCTGAGCACGCTGACCATTCTGTCTTCCGCCGCCTCGATATCATTGATCGAACCGCCGTCGTTATAGAGACTGTAATACTGGCGGTATTCCGGATAAAAGAGCACCTCTACCGAAGAAACAAAGCCGATCGAGGTGATCAGGATGGAAAAGAAAGCGGTCAGCGAAGGAATATCATAGCTGGGCGCCGCGTAAAACAGACCCATGATCTTTTTGTGGAGAGGTCCGAAATACATGATCACGATGTGGCCGTACAGCCCCAGGTTCACGAAGACGCCTGTCAGAGCCAGCGCGGGGCATTTGTCAAACCAGCGCAGGTAGGTAAAGGGGCTTCCCTCCCCGTGGGGAAAATAGCCCAGCATCAGCACATAGTACCAGACGCTCATGATCCCGTAGGCCACGATCACGCAGAACATGAGGCTCAGGACAGTCCCCCGTCCGAAAAATGCCAGAGCCAGGGCCATCAGAAAGCCCGTCATCATCGAAGCCGCAAATACCAGCGCTATGGACCGGTAATCCTTGAGAGCCGACAGATAATTCATCTGGGTCCAGACGACGATCATGGTCAGGGCAAACCACATGCTCATGATCCTGTAGACAAGGGGGATTCCCGAAAACAGCAGCATGGTCCCGTATCCCACAAAGCAGACAGGGATCATGACAGCCAGTGCGCCGTAGAAAGACGGCATGACCCGCGCCGGCTTTTCCTCATAGAGCATATCCGAGATATATCTGGTGAGGATCATGTTCATAAAGCTCG
>CAMKEX010000202.1 GCA_946411695.1 uncultured Lachnospiraceae bacterium | reverse complement strand
GCACAGGCAGCGGCAGAGGGCGGATTTGATTATTTCACAACGACCCTTACCATCAGCCCGCTCAAAGACGCACAGAGACTCAATGCCATCGGAGAGCACATGGCGAAAAAGTACGGCGCGGTCTGGCTGCCCTCGGACTTCAAGAAAAAGGACGGCTACAAGAGGTCCATCGAACTCTGCAGGGAATTCGGCCTCTACCGCCAGAATTACTGCGGATGCGTTTTTTCGAGGAAATCTGTATGAACTTGACAAAACGGGCGGATTTTGACATGATTGTGAGATTAATGAAAATGAAATAATTCCTTCAAGTGAGCGGTGTCGGGGATTTTGGCAGAAAATCATTGTTTTCGCGCAGATCCCCCGGTGGCAGCCGCTTCTTCGAATGACAGAAAGGGGAAAAATTGGAGCAGTTTCTGAACCTGATTTCAAAAGAGATGGAATCCGCCTTCGAGGCGGCGGGATATGACAGTGCATTGGGCAGGGTGACAGTATCGAACCGCCCTGACCTCTGCGAATATCAGTGCAACGGTGCCATGGCAGGTGCAAAGCGGTACCGCAAAGCGCCCTTTATGATCGCTGACGACGTTGCCGGGGCCCTCGCGGCCAAAAATGACGGCACAGGTTCCGCAGTATTTTCCAAGGTGGAGGTCGTCAAGCCCGGTTTCCTGAATCTGGACGTGAAAGAGAGCTTCCTGCAGTCTTACCTGCAGCAGATGAGCGCGGACGATCGTCTCGGCATGCCGCTTCCGGAAAAGCCGGAGAAGATCATCATCGACTACGGCGGTCCCAATGTGGCCAAGCCCCTGCATGTGGGACATCTGCGCAGCGCGGTCATCGGCGAGGCGGTCAAGCGCATCGCCCGCTTCCACGGGGAGGATGTCATCAGTGATATCCATCTGGGAGACTGGGGCCTGCAGATGGGCCTCGTGATCACGGAACTCAAAAAGCGCATGCCCGGGCTTCCTTATTTTGACCCCTCTTTTGAGGGCGAATATCCCGATGAGGCGCCCTTTACCGTCTCCGAACTCGAAGAGATCTATCCCTTTGCCAGTGCCAGATCCAAACAGGACCCCGAATACTACGCCGAGGCCATGGACAATACACGCCGTCTGCAGGACGGAGAGCGCGGTCTCTACGCCCTCTGGCAGAAGATCGTTGCAGTCTCCGTGGCGGACATGAAGCGCAACTATGAAAACCTCGATGTCAGTTTTGACCTGTGGAACGGCGAGGCCAGTGTCCACCCCGTGATCCCCGGCATGGTCGAGGAGATGAAAAAGGGCGGCTATGCCTATGAGAGCCAGGGCGCTCTGGTCATTGACGTCGCTGAGGAGACCGACTCCAAGGAGATCCCTCCCTGTATCGTCCTGAAGTCTGACGGCGCCTCCCTCTATACGACGACCGATCTGGCGACGATCAAGGAACGCGTGGAAAAATACCACCCCGACAAGATCATCTATATCACTGACAAGCGCCAGGAACTGCACTTTACCCAGGTCTTCCGCGCAGCGGCCAAGTCCGGTCTTGTCGACCAGGATACAGAGCTCGTCCACATCGGCTTCGGCACCATGAACGGCAAAGACGGCAAGCCCTTTAAGACCCGTGAGGGCGGCGTCATGCGTCTGGAGCATCTCATCGCCGACATCGACACCGAGATGCTCTCCAAGATCAGCACCAACCCCGAGATCCCTGCCGAAGAGGCCGAACAGACCTCCCGCCAGGTTGCACTCGCGGCCCTCAAATACGGCGACCTGTCCAACCAGGCTTCCAAGGATTATGTTTTCGATATCGAAAAATTCACCTCCTTCGAAGGAGACACAGGTCCCTATATCCTCTATACCATCGTCCGCATGCGCTCCATTATGCAGCGCTATGCAGAGCAGTCCGGCGCAAAGGATCCCGCGTCCCTGAGGACCGGCCTGCCCGCAGGACCTGTTGAAAAGAAGCTCATGATGGACATTGCAGGCTTCAACGCTATGATGGAAGGTGCCTACGCTGACTGCGCACCCCACAGGGTCTGCGCCTACATTTACCAGCTTTCCAACGACTTCAACTCCTTCTACCACGCCACCAGGATCCTGACTGAACAGGACCAGGCACAGAAAGAGTCCTGGATCGCGCTCCTTTACCTGACAGAGCGCGTCCTCTCCCGGTGCATCGATGTACTTGGTTTTTCGGCGCCTTCACGTATGTAAGGGGCACCGGGTGTCATACACAATTATTTACAATCGAAAGTAAACGTGTTATGGTACTGTAAAGCGTTAATTCGCCACTGTACTGCGCAAGGGCATCATGTGTTCAACTCACTGTCAGTGTGCGGCAGCAAAACAGTAACAATCATGAGGTGTTCGAATGGAGAAAGGTAAGATTACCGTCTTTTCCGGAGAAGGAAGGGGCAAGTCGGCGGCTGCGCTCGGCATGGCGCTGGACGCCGCAGCAGACGGAAAAACGGCTGTCATCATTCAGTTTCTGAAGGGCAGAGGACTGGCGGAGTCGATCTTCTGTAAACGCATGGAGCCGGATATCAAGATCTTCCGCTTCGAAAAATCCGAAGTGGATTATGATGATCGTTCCGTCGAGCAGAGAGAAGACGACGTCTCGTGTATCCGCAACAGTCTCGGATTCGCCAGAAAGGTGCTCGCCACAGGCGAATGTGACCTTCTCGTCCTGGATGAAGTCCTGGGCGTGATCGATAATCAGATCATCACTGTCGAAGAACTCGGCGAACTTGTGAGCCACCGCGGCGATACACAGGTGATTCTGACCGGCCGCGTCATGAGCGGAGAGCTCTGCGCCTTCGTGGACGAGATCTCTCAGATTAGTACTGTCCGGTTTAAAAAATACGAAAACAGTTAATCACTTTACAGAAGATATTCTTTGAACGGCATTTATACGGAGGAAGAACATGTCAGTATTTAAAAGCGCAGGAGTCGCCATCATCACCCCTTTCAAAGAGGATGATTATTCTGTCAACTACGACGCATTCGCCGAGCTGATCGATTTCCAGATCGACAACGGCACAGACGCAATCATCGTCTGCGGTTCCACCGGCGAGGCTGCCACCATGACAGAGCAGGAGCATCTGGATGTCTGTAAGTTCTGCATCGATTACACCAAAAAGCGCGTTCCCGTCATCGCGGGCAGCGGTTCCAACTGCACACAGACGGCAATGAACCTCTCCAAAGAGCTGGCGGGCTACGGCGCCGACGGTCTTCTGGTCATCCATCCCTATTACAACAAGGGTACACAGAACGGCCTCTACAAGCACTTTAAAATGGTCGCAGACGCCTCCGACGGCTGCCCGATCATCCTCTACAATGTTCCCAGCCGCACCGGCGGAAACATCAACCCCGAGACGGTTGCCCGCCTTGTAAAGGAAGTCCCCAACATCGTCGGTATCAAGGAAGCGAGCGGCAACATCAGCCAGATCGTCAAGATCATGACTCTGACCGACGGCAATATCGACCTGTATTCCGGAAATGACGACCAGGTCGTTCCGCTCATGTCCATGGGCGGACTCGGCGTCATCTCTGTCGTCTCCAACATTGCTCCCCGCGCAGTTCACGACATGTGCGAGAAGATGCTCGCCGGCGATGTCAAGGGCGCAGCGCAGATCCAGAAAGACACCCTTGATCTGTGTGAGAACCTCTTCAGCGAAGTCAACCCCATCCCTGTCAAGAAGGCCGTCAACCTGATGGGCTTCAATGCAGGCCCGCTTCGTATGCCCCTGACCGAGATGGAAGACGCGCACGCAAAGAAACTTGAGGAAGCCATGCGCAATTTCGGTATTCTGAAATAAGGAAATAAGAAAAAAGAGCGGAGGAGACACACAGATGATCAAAGCAATACTTCACGGCGCCTGCGGGCGTATGGGACATATGATCGCGGACATCGTTTCCAGAGATGACGGCATCGAGATCGTTGCCGGAGTCGATGCATTCGGAAGCGCCTACGCGGACTTTCCCGTTTACGCATCCATTGATGCCTGCACGAAAGAGGCGGATGTCATTATCGACTTTTCAACGGCGGCAGCCATGGAAGGTCTGTTTGCCTATGGTGTCTCCCGCGGGATCCCTCTTGTGGTCTGCACCACCGGTCTGTCCGCAGAACAGACCGAAGCCATGAAAAAGACCGCGGAAAAGGTCGCGGTTCTCAAGAGCGCCAACATGTCGCTGGGCATCAACCTGCTCCAGACCCTGCTTGCCGAGGCAGCTCCCAAGCTTGCGGCAGCAGGATTTGATATTGAGATCGTCGAGAAACACCACAACCAGAAGCTCGATGCTCCCAGCGGAACGGCGATCGCCCTGGCTGACAGTATCAATGATGCCATGAACGGCGCCTATGAATATACCTATGACCGCAGTACCAGGCGTGAGAAGCGCCGCGAGAAGGAGATCGGCATCTCCGCAGTCCGCGGCGGGACCATCGTCGGAGACCACGACGTGATCTTTGCGGGAGAGGACGAAGTGATCACTTTCTCCCACAGAGCATACAGCCGCGCCGTATTCGGCAAGGGGGCAGTCGAGGCCGCAAAGTACCTTGCAGGTAAGCCCGCAGGCCTTTATACCATGCACGACGTTCTTGCATAAAGAGATATCCTGTCTAGAGGGATATCCATGTATAAAGAGATATGATGCATAGAGGGATGATCCTGTATAAAGAGGAATCCCGTATTAAGAGGTATCCTGCCTTAAGAGGTATAAAGAGCAGACATTCAACAGGAAGAAGGCTGAGAAAACGATGAGACTACGTCCCTGTATCGATATTCACGGAGGGTGTGTCAAGCAGATTGTCGGTGGTTCGATCAGAGAAGGACAGGCGGTTACGGAAAACTTTGTATCCGAACGGGATGCTGCGTATTACGCCTCGCTTTACCGTGAAAAAGGTCTGGCAGGAGGACATATTATTCTGCTCGACAGTGCTGCAGCAGACCCGCAGGCCTATGAGGCGGACCGTGCCCAGGCTCTTCGCGCGCTGGCAGCCTATCCGGGCGGAATGCAGATCGGCGGCGGGATCACCCCGGAAAACGCCTCCGGGTACCTGGATGCCGGTGCCTCCCATGTCATCGTGACCTCCTACGTCTTTCACGGAGGCAGTCTTGACGAGGAGCGCCTTGAGAAAATGAAGAGGGCTGTCGGGACTGAGCGCCTTGTGCTGGATCTCAGCTGCCGGAAGCTTCCGGGTTCTGCAGCGGAGAACAGCGGGTCCGGGCAGACAGCTCCGCAGGCGGACCCTGCGCAGCCCGGACAATATGCCGTCGTCACCGACAGATGGCAGAAATACACACGCTGGATCATCACGCAGGAGAACCTGCTCGCTCTTCGAAGCCACTGCAGTGAGTTCCTCATCCATGCGGCGGATGTCGAAGGAAAACGCGGCGGGATCCAGGAGGAATTGGTCGGGATTCTGGGCAGCTTCTGTAAAGCGACAGGATTTCCCGTCACCTATGCAGGCGGCGTTCATGCCGCATCGGACCTTGCCCGCATCGCCTCCCTCTCCGGAGGCCGCCTGGATGTGACCGTCGGCAGTGCCCTGCGCATCTTCGGCGGAGACCTCGACCTGGATGCCCTTGCGGCAGAAGCAGCTCAAAAATGGTCATAACGAAAAGCCGGTACGATTGTACCGGCTTTTGCTGTTATCGTTTATTCGGATCTTCACTGTCTTCACGATTTGTTCTCTCATCTTCGAAAGCATGCGGAAAAATGAAAAGACAGATACATAGATCTTAGTTGCCAAATGGCTTCATAATCAAAGCTTGGTCACGTTGACTGCCTGAGGACCCTTCTGACCCTGGACGACATCATACTCAACAGCCTCACCCTCTTCGAGAGACTTGAATCCTTCCTGATTGATCCCGCTGAAGTGTACGAATACATCATTACCCTCAGCATCAGAAATAAATCCAAAACCTTTCTGATTATTGAACCACTTGACAGTTCCTTTGCTCATTACTGGCACCTCCAAAAACAAAAC
>CAMKEX010000201.1 GCA_946411695.1 uncultured Lachnospiraceae bacterium | reverse complement strand
CCGTAGTCGCTCTCCGCGAGCCCTCTCTGGGACCGGTCTTCGGCATCAAGGGCGGTGCTGCAGGCGGCGGATACGCACAGGTCATCCCCATGGAAGACATCAATCTCCACTTCACAGGTGACTTCCACGCCATCGGCGCAGCAAACAACCTGCTTGCAGCCATGCTCGACAACCACATCCAGCAGGGCAACGCCCTCGGCATCGATGTCAAGCAGATCACCTGGAAGCGCGCAGTCGACATGAACGACCGCCAGCTCAGAAACATCGTCGACGGTCTCGGCGGCAGAATGCAGGGCGTTCCGAGAGAGGACGGCTTTGAGATCACCGTTGCTTCCGAAATCATGGCCATCCTCTGCCTGGCCAGCGATATCACAGACCTCAAGGCTCGCCTGGGCAGAACCATTGTTGCCTACACCTATGACGGCAAGCCCGTCACAGCTCATGACCTGCACGCGGAAGGCGCAATGGCAGCTCTTCTGAAGGATGCCCTCAAGCCCAACCTGGTACAGACTCTCGAGCACACACCCGCCTTTATCCACGGCGGTCCCTTCGCCAACATCGCGCACGGCTGCAACAGCGTGACCGCGACCAGAATGGCACTTAAGCTCAGTGATTATACCGTCACAGAGGCCGGCTTCGCAGCAGACCTCGGCGCCGAGAAGTTCCTCGACATCAAGTGCCGCCTGGCGGACCTCCATCCCAGCGCAGTTGTTCTCGTAGCCACTGTCCGCGCCCTGAAATATCACGGCGGCGTTCCCAAGGCGGAACTGAACAATCAGAATCTGGAAGCTCTGGAGAAGGGTCTTCCCAACCTCCTGCAGCACATCGACAATATCAAGAACGTATTCGGTCTCCCCTGTGTCGTGGCGATCAACGCCTTCCCTACCGACACCAAAGAGGAGCTTGACCTGGTCGAAGCAAAGTGCAGAGAGCTGGGCGTCAATGTCGCTCTGTCCGAAGTCTGGGCAAAGGGCGGCGAAGGCGGCAAGGCCCTCGCACAGGAAGTCGTCCGTCTCTGCGAAGAGCCCAATGATTTCCGCCAGTCCTATCCTCTCGATGCCACCATCGAGGAGAAGCTCGACATGATCTGCAAAAAGATCTATCACGCTGACGGCGTACAGCTGGTCGGCAATGCCGTCAAGCAGGTCAAACAGCTGACAGACCTCGGCTTCGCGGGACTTCCCATCTGCATGGCCAAGACCCAGTACTCCTTCTCCGATGATCCCGCACTGCTCGGCGCTCCCAAGGGCTTCACTGTCTCGGTCCGCAACCTCAAGGTCAGCGCAGGCGCAGGCTTCATCGTTGCCCTGACCGGCGACATCATGACCATGCCGGGTCTCCCCAAGGTCCCTGCTGCAGAGCGCATCGATGTCGATGAGAACGGCGTCATCAGCGGCCTGTTCTGATCAGAGCCGCAGTACAGTCCTTCCTCTGTTGAAAACGATGTCACTGTCGGACTGTTCTAATTGAAAAATAAATAGTTATATAGCATAATAAACGTGCCTGCTTCTGCCAGTGCTGACTGGCGGATGCAGGCACATTTCAGTAGTATGGAAATATCTTCTTCAGAAGACGGCGAG
The DNA here is from genome assembly GCA_946411695.1 of uncultured Lachnospiraceae bacterium. GTDB lineage: Bacteria > Bacillota > Clostridia > Lachnospirales > Lachnospiraceae > CAG-791. Next base: position 4,455 of record CAMKEX010000201.1, on the reverse strand, counting down.
GCCCTTACTGTACACGCCCCCTTAAAGGGCGTAAACATGTAACATTGCGCACGGAGAATTATTATGAAAATGATTGAAAAAACAGTCACTGCCTTTACGGAAGAGCTCGCCTCCCCCGCACCTGTTCCGGGCGGCGGCGGTGCCAGCGCCCTGGCCGGGGCCATCGGCATCTCCCTCGGAGATATGGTCGGTGAACTCACGACAGGCAAGAAAAAATATGCGGATGTTGAAGAAGACATCCGTTCCCTCATGGAACGCGCCCAGGCTCTGCGCGTCAGACTCCTGGAATTTGTTGACGGAGACGCGGAAGCTTTTGCGCCTCTTGCAAAAGCCTACGGCATTCCCAAAGATGACCCCGGCCGCGATGCTGTCATGGAAAGTGCCCTGCAGACTGCCTGCAGCGTTCCCATGGACATCCTGCGAACCTGCGCCGAGGCCATCGACATCATCGGAGAATTCGCCGCCAAAGGATCCCGCCTGGCCGTCTCTGATGCCGGCTGCGGCGCCATCCTCTGTAAATCCGCCATGCAGGCCGCTTCGCTCAACATCTACATCAACACCAAATCCATGAAAGACCGCGCCTGCGCCCAGGCACTGGAAGCGGAAGCCGATGCCCTGCTCGCAGACTACACAGCGAAGGCGGACGACATCTACAAGTCCGTACTGACCGGAATCCGCAGCTGAATTCAAGACTCACAAACGCTTTGTTCGCTGCTAAGGCACAAACCCCAAAGAAAGGAACTGTTTATGGCAAGAATACTCAGAGGCAAAGAAGTCGCAGACGCTCTCACCGCAAAAATGCAGCAGGACACACAGGCGCTGAAAGAAGCCGGCGTCACACCCACACTCTGCATTTTCCGTGTGGGAGAGCGCCCCGATGATCTCGCCTACGAACGCGGGGCGACAAAGCGGGCTGAGACTGTCGGCGTTGCCGTTAAAAAAGTGATCCTTCCCGCCGATGTCTCACAGGAGATCTTTGACGAGACACTTAGGAGCGTCAACGAGGACGACTCCGTCCACGGCATCCTTCTCTTCCGTCCTCTGCCCAAACACCTGGACAATGAAAAAGCCAGGCAGATGCTCAATCCCGCCAAGGATATCGACGGCTGTACAGACCTGTCCCTGGCAGGTGTTTTCACCAATACAAAGACGGGCTTTCCTCCCTGCACCGCCCAGGCGGCCATGGAGATCCTGCACCATTACAATATCCCGATCAAGGGCAAAAAAGCTGCCGTCATCGGACGTTCTCTGGTCATCGGACGCCCCGTGGGCATGATGCTGATGCATGAAAACGCCACTGTCGTCAACTGCCATACACGCACCGTTGACGTTCCTTCCATCACACGGCAGGCCGATATTCTGATCGCCGCCTCAGGTCAGCTCCACAGCGTCACAAAGGACTACACCAACCCCGATCAGGTCGTCATCGACGTCGGCATCAACTGGGATGAAGAAAAGGGCGGCATCTCCGGCGATGTGGCCTTTGATCAGGTGGAACCCTTCGTGCAGGCGATCACACCCGTCCCCGGCGGGGTCGGCGGTGTGACCTCCTGCGTACTCATCGGACATGTGATCGAAGCCGCCGGAAGATTTATCTCGAGCGGACAATCGCCTTCATGATCTCCCGGTATGCGGCAAAGAGAACTCCCGCCACCGGCCACACGATCCAGGTAAGTTCCCAGCGGGATGTGACAAAACTCCAGCCCAGATATACAGCCGTCGCGATCGCCCAGTAGACACCGTCATACCTTCCGGCCTTTTTGTTAAGGCGGGAATAATCACCTTCCTCCAGCAGTCTGTCATAGCCTCCCTGTCTGCTGCAGGTCAGGACGATCAGCTTGACTCCGACGGCACACATGATCAGAAGCAATGCAACGCACAAAATAGGAAAGAGGTCGGTATTGTTGGAATAATGGACCGCTTCCGCACCCAGCAGAGGCACTGCGGAAATAATACACAGCATGACCCCGATGATCAGCCGCCTGCTGTGGGTCTCTGCATAGGTATCCCTGCGTTCCTTTACCATTCCGTTCACGCCGTATTCCGTTTCGATATCTATTTTTTCCAGATATTCGTATTTTTTCCCTCTCATTCCTTCCCTGATGAACATTCCCACTGCGGCAGCAATCATGATCAGAAGGATCGCTGTTCCTCCAAGCTCGGCTATGCGCTCTTCTACAGGAATAAAGCCGGCTTCCGCAAGACCTCCCAGCAGGATCAAAAGGACAGGGGACAGGATGCAGATCATTACACCGGTGGAGATCCGGCTGGCGGCGGTCTCATTGTATTTCAGAAAAGAGACCGCCTCCTCCATGGAGACACTTCTGACCGTCTCTTCGAGGCCGTTGTCAACAGGTGCCGCTTCCGCAGCCGGCTTCTCTTCGATCTCATCCTTGATCAGATAATCGGTGCTGACGCCGAAGACTTCCGAGAGCTGCAGGATCTTCTTCATATCCGGAATTGCCTGGGCGCTCTCCCACTTGGAAACGGACTGTCTGGATACCCCCAGCTTCTCTGCCAGGTCCTCCTGGGACCAGCCGTTTTTCTTTCTGTTCTCAATAATCTTATCTGCAAGTATCATCGTATTTCCTCCACATTCTCAGTACAGTCTGTGCTGCGTGCTTTTGTTTTTCTGCTCTGACTATATACTGAACAAGGGTTGCAGGCCACCAATCGTGTTTGTCAATCTGTCAACCGGCAGTTGCAGCCCCCTTCCGGGCCTGAAATACTGCCTGCTGTATAGTATAAAGAATACTCTTGCAAAAGAAAAGGAAGCCGTTCAGACTTCAGACAGGATGCGTACAGGATGCGTGCCTACAGGATGGAAAACCGGTCAGTACCACCTTTCCGCAGAATATGCTATGATGAAAGGCAGCATAAGATACCTTTTTGACTCGTAGTGAATATTTGTCTCATACTAAAATAAAGGAAACTCAAATATGAAAATCTGGATCACCCGTCACGGACAGACTGATCTCAACCGCACAAGGCGCATGCAGGGAAGAGTAGAATGCCCTCTCAATGAGAAGGGAATCTCACAGGCCAGACAATCCCGCAAAAATATTGACGATATCCACTTTGACGCCGTCTATTCCAGCCCCCTCCAGCGAGCGCAGATGACAGGTTCCATCATCGGCGGCGTTGATCCATCCGAGATCATCGTGGACCCCCGTCTGATCGAGACCGATTTTGGAATCTATGAAAAGCGCAAATATTATCTGCTGGGTCCTGCAATGACAGCCTACTGGATCATGCCGAAAATCTTCCCGGCCCCGCCTTCCGTTGAGACCATTGCATCGATGAAGGCAAGAGCCGTCTCATTCCTGAAGGATCTCGAGAAAAAGGATTATGAAAATGTGCTTGTCGCCTGCCACGGAGGCATCATGCGCGCTCTGTGCGGCTACCTGGAGGATGCTCCGGACGGCCTTCACTGGGACCGGCCCCATAACTGCGAGATCCGCGTCTACGAATACAAGAACGGAAAGCATACTTTTTTGAGGTCCTACAGGCCGGATCAAAAATGAATGCTCCGGCACACAGAAGATGTGTTGGCCGCAATACGGATGAGGGCTGCTCCTGCGGGCAGCCCTCATCCGGCACTCAAGACTCAATCGTGAGTCATACATCAAGAAAGGAATCATGACTAATGAAAAAACCATCTCTGCAGTCCTGATATTTATGATCCTGTTGACTTTGACAGCCTGCGGACAAAAAAGCAGTACTGCCGAAAATGAATCCAAAGCAGCCTCCGGAACCACTGTTGAGACTGTGTCTGAAACATCCCAAACCGGCCAAAGCATGCTGCCCGCCGCTGCGGAAGAGGAAAGAGCTGAAGCGCCGGCAGCGCAGGATGTTCCTCCCCTGGAAGAACAGCGCCGCATTCTGGAGGAAAACCGCGGTCTCTGGGCTTTCGAAGAGGAAGAGTATTCTCCGGACTGGTATTATGCCTTTACGAATCTGGACCGCAACGGTCTCCTGGAAGTTCTTGCCGCCTCCACACAGGGCAGCGGAATTTTCACCTACGCCCATTTCTACGAAGTTCTGCCCGACGGCACCGGCATCAGGAACCTGTACCATGCCGATGCAGAAGCAGTGAGGATGGACGACTGGCCTGAAATTATTCTGGAATCCATTCCCTCCTATTATGATAAAGATACCGACCGCTATTACTACATCTGCACAAACAACGTGCGTGACGGTGCCGCACATACCATATCCCGGCCGGCGGCACTCTGCCTCAAGGACGGCGCTGCGGAATGGGAGTATCTGGCAATGAAGGAGACCAATGTCACGGAAGAGGGTGAGCAGACGACCTGGCTGGACGGCAGCGGAAATCCAATAACCGAAGAAGAATACAACAGCATTGTTGAAAACCGCTTTGCAGGCATGGAGCCCTCCGAAGTGAAGCCTCACACGACTTAAGTCGCGTGCTTCCTACTGCCTGCCTTGCGGCAG
>CAMKEX010000200.1 GCA_946411695.1 uncultured Lachnospiraceae bacterium | reverse complement strand
TTGCCGTCTTGTTCGAAGGAGCAAGGTCAGCGGAACCGCCGATCAGGTTCGGAACCTTATTCTTAAGCTTGTTGAGAGCCCAACCGCCGAGATTTCTCGTAGCGTCTGCTTTCTCTTCATAAGCCCAGTATTCTGCATCGTCGATGAGATCCTTAGCGATGTCCATGTTGAACTCATCGTCCCATGCCTTCTTCATCTCCGGGAATTTAGCGCAGTACTCTGCGAACAGCTTGTTCCAGGCATCCTCGTCCTTGGCAAGGTCGGTTGCGATTGCCTTGTAGTTTGCATAAACTTCATCCGGAACATAGAAGGCTTCCTGAGAAGGCCAGCCGAGGAATTCCTTCATCGCCGCAACGTTCTCTTCTCCGAGAGGTTCGCCGTGCGCGCTTGCCTTGCCCTGCTTAGCCGGGCAGCCGTAACCGATCTGCGTCTTCACGGTAATCATGGAAGGCTTCGTCTTCTCGGCCTTTGCAGCCTCAATGGCAGCGCCGATGGCATCAAGGTCATTTCCGTCCTCAACAACAAGGGTCTGGAAGCCCATTGCACGGAATCTTGCCTGTACATCTTCGGTAAATGCGATGTCGGTATTGCCTTCGATGCTGATCTTGTTGCTGTCATAGAAAACAATCAGCTTAGAAAGGCCAAGGGTGCCTGCAAGAGACATGGCTTCGTAGGTAACACCCTCCATCATACATCCGTCGCCGCCGAGCACGTAGGTGTAATGGTCAACAACCGGATAGCCGGGCTTGTTGAACTTTGCGGCGAGATGAGCCTCTGCCATAGCCATACCTACGGACATGCCCATGCCTGCACCGAGCGGGCCGGTCGTAGCCTCAACACCCTTGGTGTGACGGTACTCCGGATGCCCGGGGGTCAGGGATCCGTCCTGACGGAACTGCATCATATCTTCTTTGGTCAGGCCGTAGCCGAACAGATGAAGAAGGGAATATAACAAAGTGGAACCGTGTCCGCCGGACAGGATGAACCGGTCACGGTTCGCCCAATCGGGATTGGCGGGATTGTGCTTCATGTGTTTTGCCCAAAGCTCGTAAGCCACTGCTGCGGAGCCAAGCGGCAATCCGGGATGTCCGGACTTTGCTTTCTGGATCGCGTCTGCTGCCAAAACGCGGATGGCATTAACAGACATCGTGTCGATAGATTTGCTCATGTTAGAATTCCTCCGGGGATTATTCTTTCCTGCCTTATCCTCGCAATAAACCGACAGGCAGGCGCAGCGTCCGTCGTCACGGGCGCATACCTAGAGAAATAATACCATATTGCGCCCGCCAATGCAAGAAATCCGCACGAATCCAAACAAATTTCGTTCAGATCCGTGCGGATGCTTTGCTGTAATCTTTCTGTTTTCTCTTCCCCGTGCTGCTATTTGCCCAGAAGATACTCCTTAACTTCTCCCACTTCGGTTGTCGTCGGCCTTGAGCAAGCCCCGACACTGTCTGCCGGATTTGACCATGGGATGACAGAAATTTTCTCTTTCGGAATGTCAAAAGTCGAAAGGATGATTTTCATGTCCTCCGGCGAAAATCCCCCGAGACCCAACCCCATGCTCGCCATATCCTCTGTGGGCTCAGGATTATAAATCTTATCAAGTTGCCTTGGAAGTAACCCGCACAGGATCTCCCCCTTTCCCGGCTCATATCCGTATACACACTTCCAAACACAAACCGTAAGACCTTCCTCCGTCGGCGTATTCATATAATAGCCGGCTAAGGGGTCAAGTTTAAGCTCCTCCAACCTTACTTCATCGGATTTCGGCTGCTTATCCTTCCGCGGATACGGCGCACTCTCATATGTCTGCTCCGGCTTCTTTCCGGCATCGTCATCGGTTTCCGTCTGATTCTTTCCGCCATTGTTGTCGGTATTATTTGGTTTTTTCCCGAAGATTAAGAAGCCTGTCAGAAGCAGAATGCAACAGCCGATGATAACAATGATGATAGTTCCGCTTTTGTTAGTGTTGTCTGTCATTTTCCTGCCTCCTCCGTCCTTACGATGATTCTCTTTGTGAAGTTGTAAATTATGGATTAAAGTATCTTCTCGGATTCACCGATAAACCACCGTTGCCATAATACGGACAGTTATTTACTGTATGCACATAAAGCCCTGCATATCCCCATTTTGACTTAAGCAACCCGCTACTTTTATTGTAAACAACCGCGCTATGCAAAGGCGACAACGTTCCACTTCCGTAACTGTCGTACACTACAATTCCATCATTATTAACCCCTGCGTAATTCGTTTCTGTGAAGCCTATACTGTTGAAATTAAAAATCCAACTACTGTACTTATCTGTATTAGCCCATGCATATGCGTGACAGTTATATGAAGTAGTAGGTCCATAGCCGCTCACAGGATTAATGCCATAAACGCCATAGAAATGATTTATTACATGCGTCCTTCCGGAACTCGATATTTCATCCAGATATCTTGTCCGATACACACCGTCAGAATACAGCCACTCTTCGATAATCTTCATTTTATAAGCGCTCATATTCTGATTATGTACAGTCGTAACCTGTTGTAAATACACCGGGTTAGCCCAGTCCATATCCACAACCTGATGAAATTCAATCGGATAAACATCTCTGTCTATTTCATTTTCAATCACTCTGCCTGTGTGCAGAATCGAATTGATATAATCCCTGACAGACTCCCTATTCGTAATCTCATCAAAGAAAAAATCTTCGCTCTCTGCAAGGATAAACAACACCGTCTTGGTTTTTTTCATAAGAAAATCCAAGTACGTATCTCCTACGCTTGTTGTCGGCGCAATAAAATCCTCCCGATGACTCACAAGATATTCGTATAAGCATTCCACCCTATCCTGACGAGAGCAAAGCTCCTTCAGACAATCACAATACTCCTTAACAATTTCATAACCCGCTTTTCTGCTCTCATATGCATATACTTCTAAAAACAGTGGATGAACCAGAACTGTCTGTAACAATTCTTCTGTTGTCATCTCTCTTAATGTATTTTCAGGGATTCTGCAAGCCTCTATCATGTCGAGCAAGTCTCCATAAGGCCAAGCACTTGTCCCCGGAAGAATCGGAAATCTATATCCCGAATAGTCTCTAGGGTAAAATGCATTTTCAATTTCTTGATCTCGCGAGATTTCAACGCGAGTCTCTTTTGCTTTTGTAGTATTTGATCCACTACTTACATTAATGAGCAAAAGCATTATACAGAGACACACTGCTTTTACCTGAAAACTTCTTCTTTTCATTTTTCATATCCTCCTTTACCCAAGTTGTAACCCTGTTCTCTTTGCCAAATTGGCTATAAATGAAAACGGTTACCTTCCCAATATCGTATTTCTGTGCTGCTATTTGCCCAGAAGATACTCCTTAACTTCTCTCACTTCGGTTGTCGTCGGCCTTGAGCAAGCCCCGACACTGTCTGCCGGATTTGACCATGGGATGACAGAAATTTTCTCTTTCGGAATGTCAAAAGTCGAAAGGATGATTTTCATGTCCTCCGGCGAAAATCCCCCGAGACCCAACCCCATGCTCGCCATATCCTCTGTGGGCTCAGGATTATAAATCTTATCAAGTTGCCTTGGAAGTAACCCGCACAGGATCTCCCCCTTTCCCGGCTCATATCCGTATACACACTTCCAAACACAAACCGTAAGACCTTCCTCCGTCGGCGTATTCATATAATAGCCGGCTAAGGGGTCAAGTTTAAGCTCCTCCAACCTTACTTCATCGGATTTCGGCTGCTTATCCTTCCGCGGATACGGCGCATTCTCATATGTCTGCTCCGGCTCGTCAGTGACAGCAAGCGTGTACAGATTATGATCCATGTGTTCGCTCATATAAGCAAGCGTTTTTTCGTCCCGCACCTTCACGTCAATCCGGTTATTACAATCATCTATTACAACCTTGGTGATTCCGTATCCTGCGTCGGCAAACTCCCGGGAAAGATCCCCGGTCATTATATCGGAAACAGCATTCATCAGATCCGTGTAGGAATACTTAACCGGATGGCAGAAGAATGCTTCGCTTCCGACAATTTCGGAGAATCGCTCGTACCATTTGCTCTCACGATAATTCGCTGAAAAGTACTCTTCTTTGATCTGAACAATTAATTGGCCGTCGATATTGATATAAAACCCCGCAAAATAAGGCGGATAGTTTTCTGCCCGAATGCCGTTCACCGTATACGTTCCCTTTTCGTCTGTCACTCCGTATTCCTCTGTCATCCTCGTAAAGAAACGATCGACAATCTCCTTGGAAACCTCCCAATTGTTCTTAAATGCTTCCGATAGATTGTCCGTTTTTGTATTCGGCTCAAGAGAAAACCTTTCGGTCGGCGGCATATTGTTCTGATGCAGATAAGAATAACCCCAAATGGCCACGAAAACGGCTGTCAAAAAGACGAAAGAAACAGCAATCGCGCTTATTGCTTTTTTCGTTCCAATCACCTCCTATATACGAAAATGCACCTTTTATTTCGGCACGTCATGATCGATTGCGTTATACGGCATTGGTCAAAAGGGCAAATGCTATAACCAGAACCAGTACAGCAAAACATATGGCGGAGAATACTGTTATCCTCCGAAAAGACAGGACAGCTTCAATGCGCTTACGAAATATCGCTCCTCCGAAACCGGAGGCGACAGTCGCATTTACAAGCGTTGTCGCATATTCTTTTCGTTCCTGTTGGCTCATTTTGGCGACAGAGGACTCGTCGCAGGCAATTTCCAAATTCGAGAGAAACTCTTTATAAAAGAACCAGGACAGGGGATTGAACCAGTGCACCGCTGTCGCGAAAAGCCCCAATAGTCTCCAAAAATTGTCTTTTCGTCGGATATGTGTATTCTCATGAAGGATGATATTCTTAATCTCCTGTCCTGTCCATGAGGACGGCAGAACGATTCTCGGCCTGAAAACTCCGTATACGGAGGGACAGTCAACCTTATCTGACAAAAATACATTGTCCTTCCAATGCCGTGCCCCTTTTATCTCCCGCATTGTCAATATATATATTATTGCAGCTGTGAGCAAAACCACCGCCGTACCGATTAGCCAGACAACGGACGCCCGGGCGAAAATGCTTTTTAAAGAAGGAGACCGATAGCCCATCGGAGAGGTCTCTTCTACCACCATGACCGTATTGGGCCACGTAATGGTCCATGCAAACGGTCCGGCGTTCTCTATCCGATAAACTGTAATAGATCTTGTGGTCAGCTTTGCGACAAGTGTCATCAGGCTGTACCGGCTGGTTATTCCGAAGGGAATCAGCATACGGATGAAAGGGATTGCCCAAAGAAATACGAAGACCCGGCGCGGGAGCATCCTGATTTTTCCGATGAGCCAAACTATCACTCCGATAAACGAAGCAATTATGCTCATATTTAAAACCCAATAAAATGGTTCACGCGGCATAGTTTCTACCTTTCATCTATCATGCGACGAAGTTCTTCTCGTTCCTGTTCTGTAATCGTCTCCCCGTCTAACAACGCGGAGAAAAGCGCTCTGCGAGATCCCGCAAAAACTTTATTCAACAAAGAGAGTGCGTCCTTCTTCTGCATCTCGGTCTTCGATACAAGCGATGTGCAAACGAACCCGGGCTCGTTTCTTCGGATAAAGCCCTTCGCCTCCAGTTTTTTGATGACCGTATAGGTGGTGTTTTTATTCCAACCGATGGTTTCTGCGGCAATCAGGCTAATTTCTTTTGCCGTGATTGGTTCTTTCTCCCAAAGGATTTCCATGATTTTCGCTTCACTGTCGTACAATATCCCGTTTGTCATTTTTGCCTCCAGACTATTTCTATAGTCTAGACTATCACAATAGTCCGCATCTGTCAATACCTCCTTCGTATGATTATAACATTATACAGATAAACTATTGCCGGTCTCTCCTGCTGGTGCTTTCCGCAGTTCTTTAAGCGCAAAAAGAGGAATAACCCACACGGATTATTCCTCTTTCACATTATTATGTTGCGCTACCTCATAAGGTTTTCTTTCTATTTTCCTTCAATAATGTGCTTATTATAATACTTTGATTTCTTCTGGAGCAGTCT
>CAMKEX010000199.1 GCA_946411695.1 uncultured Lachnospiraceae bacterium | reverse complement strand
GACTACAGGTTTGTCAGCACCCCATTCCAGGACCTTCCTGGCAAACAGATAGATAAAGGGCACCGGGATCATATTTCCGATGATACATACGATATAAGAGGGCAGGATCGGAAGTCCCATGCCCTGTGCGATCGGGATCGCGCCTCGAAGCTCGATCAGGGGTACCATGGAGACCAGGAAGGGAATCAGGTATTGCTTCATATTTTCTTTCCTTTTTGCAGGTGCAGGTTGCAGTCACTTTTCTCTCCTGCCGGGGCGCACCTTCGCCGCGGCAGACTGATCTGAAATAACATCTTTTCTAAAATCTAACAGATAATACCAGAAAGCCTCTCCGACTGCAACTACAGCTTTTCAAAATAATGTGTTCTGTACTTTTTTAAATACAAATACAATACCGGCAGGACAGAACCGCAAACGGCTTCCCGGCCGGGCAAACCATCCGCCTGCATCGCTTTTTCTGCAAAAAACAGGCAGAAAGCACCTTTCCGCCTGTTTTTCCCTCTTTATTTTTGCTGTGCGGGACCCGGGGACGGATCCTGCCTGAAAACCGGCTTTAAAGCCAGCTCATTGCTGTTTTACTGTTCTTTTCCTTCCGCCTCTTCCTTTTTCTCATCGAGGATCTTCTTTGCGCTGCTCAGCTTGACACAGAGTGAGAACAGCTCTGTTGCGATCTTGAGGTCTTCGAGCGGCGGATAAGACGGTGCAATACGGATATTGGTGTCGAAGGGATCGCGGCCATAGGGCCATGTAGCGCCGGCCTTGGTCATCATGACACCCGCCTTCTTGCATTTGGCGACAACATCCTTGGCGCAGCCGGGAAGTGTATCGAAGCTGATAAAATATCCGCCCTTGGGATTTGTCCAGGAGCCGATTCCGAGTCCTTCCAGATTCTTCTTGAGAATATCCTCAACCGCCTCAAATTTGGGACGCAGGATTGCCGCGTGCTTCTGCATGTGAAGGACCATTCCCGAGATATCGCCGAAAAAGCGGACATGGCGCAGCTGATTCACCTTGTCGTGGCCGATGGTCTGGATGGAAAGCTGCTTGCGGATATCCTCCAGGTTATTGGAGGATGTCGCCAGAGCGGAAATACCGCTTCCGGGGAATGTGATCTTGGAAGTCGAGGCAAATTTATAGACCATATCCGGATTGCCGACGCGCTTGCACTCCGCCAGGATTTCGATCAGATAGTCCTGGTCGAGATCATACAGGTGGTGGATTCCGTAGGCATTGTCCCAGAAGATACGGAAGTCCTTTGCCGCAGGTTTGAGTCTCGCGAAACGGCGCACAGTCTCATCGCTGTAGGAATAGCCGGTGGGGTTGGCATACTTGGGAACACACCAGATGCCCTTGATGGACTCGTCTGAGGAGACAAGCCTCTCTACCATATCCATATCAGGACCGGTGGGGCTCATGGGAACCGGGATCATTCCGATGCCGAAATACTCGGTAATGGCAAAGTGCCTGTCATAGCCGGGCACCGGGCAGAGGAAATTCACCTTGTCGAGCTTGCACCAGGGAGTATTGCCCATGATGCCGTGTGTCATGGCACGGGATACTGTGTCATACATGACATTCAGAGAAGAGTTGCCGTAGATCAGAATGTTATCCGGGCGGTTCTCCATCATGTCACCGATGAGATCCTTGCATTCCTCGATGCCGTCCAGCACACCGTAGTTGCGGCAGTCTGTTCCGTCTTCACAGAAGAGATCGGCATCTGAATTGAGGACGTCCATAAGACCCATGGACAGGTCGAGCTGTTTCTGACTGGGCTTGCCTCTGGACATATTCAGATTCAGGTCCATGTTCTGATATTTTTTATATTCTTTCCGCAGATGCGTATACTCTTCGTGTAGTTCTTCGATTGTCATTTCTGCATAAGGTTTCAAAAAAATGTCCTCCTGTCTTCTGTATGTAACGGCGCCGGGACTGCCCGAACGGGCGAAAGCGGCCGGAACACAGCTTCTGGCAACGTTTTATTTGTTTTCACCGTATTATGGCAAAGATATGCGCAGATTGTCAAGGGAAATGTATTCCGGAATCATTGTATACAATCATTTTCAAGTAAAATCCCCTCCGCATAGCAGAGGGGAAGAAAGAAACTGCTGTATTCAGAAAACAGATCCGTAATCAGCATTCAGTTACCGGGTATACAGGTTCCCTTACCGGGTCATTTCACTTCTGTGGAATAGTAGGGGATGACTATTTTGGAGCCGGCTCCAAGATCCGGCACGATTCCCTTCTGATAGGGAAGGCTGTTGATGTCGCAGATCTCGCGGACGTAGGCATCCGCACTCTCATATTCACTCCTGTCACAATACTGATAGACGATATCCGACAGGTCTTGTCCATAACCGATCGTGACTGTAGTGTAGTATTTATAGGTCTGCTCTTTCTCGCGGCTGGAAGCTCTTGTCATCATCTGAAAACCTGCCAGCATTCCGGAAAAGATCACGGCCAGGACAAGTGCCCGGACTGCAGCGGCAGATTTCCGCCTTCCCGCGGACCTGCTCTCCTGCCTTGCGCCGGCCTTCCGCCCATCCCTGACTCCGGCAGAGCCTGCGGAGGAGACCCTGGTCCCCTGTTCGATCCGCTCAGTGCGCATGTCCTGCCCTGCTGCATCTCTCCCGGATCCGGGCATAGAAATGGAGCCGGTCTTCCCTGCCCAGGCTTTCCCGCGGCCGTCCTGACGCGAGATCACGATATATTTCTGCTGCATCCGGTTTTCCCTGCCGTAAATACCGGGGACTCCGGACTGCCCTGTCTGCACACATGCCATCACACTAATGCCGTTCATTCTAACCACCTGCTCGAACTATTGTTTGGTACATGCCCATTATATCGAACATACATTTGAAAGTCAACAGAAATCGAACACATTTTCTGAATAAACGTTCGGAATATATGTTTGCTTTTTTCCCGCAGAATGGTGTATACTAACACTATTGAAATATCTATTGAAATATCTGTTTCTGAGTTATAGAGATATGTTATTGAGATAAAGGATTGAACAGATCCATACAGATCAGGACCGCAGGAGGTAATACGGCATGGCGAAAACAGGAATGAGCGGCAGGGCTCTCACTGACAAGCAGCAGAAGATTCTGGATTATATCAAGGACGAGATCCTGAAGAAGGGCTATCCGCCCACCGTCCGCGAGATCTGCGAGACCGTAGGTCTGCGTTCGACCTCTTCTGTCCACGCTCATCTCTCCACTCTTGAGAAAAACGGCTATATCCGCCGCGACCCCACCAAGCCCCGCGCCATAGAGATCTGCGATGACAGCTTCCAGATCGTGCGCACGGAAATGGTTTCCATCCCGGAAGTCGGCGATGTCGCCGCCGGACTCCCGATCCTGGCACAGGAAAATATCATGAACTATTTTCCCATCCCTTCAGAGCTTGTTCCTTCGGGCGAGTCTTTTATCCTGCGCGTACGCGGTGATTCCATGATCAACGCGGGCATTTTCGACGGCGACCGCATCTTTGTCAACTCCTGCAGCACAGCCCGCAACGGCGAGATCATTGTCGCCCTGGTCGACGACTCCGCAACTGTCAAGACCTTCTACAAGGAGAAGGACCACATCCGCCTGCAGCCCGAGAACGACTCCATGGATCCCATCATTGTCAAGGACTGTCAGATCCTGGGCAAGGTATTCGGTGTCTTCCGCCTGATGCGCTGACGGGCTGAAGATCTGCAGATCCGCAAAAAAAGAACCGGCAGGAAACCCGGAAAGAGCATACTCCAATGCTTTTCCAGGTTTCCTGCCGGTTTTGTATTGCCGGGCACACTGTACACACGGGAAAGGCCTGTGTACAGCAGAACGTCTTTTTTTAAATTTCTTTTCGTCACGCTATATCCATATCGGAAGTGATCGTGATGGTGTAATCGGGATAGAGGGTTTCGATCTCCTTCATGATCGTCTCATACCCCTCCCCATGGTCTATATCAAAGCTGAAGACAACATCAAAGTGCATCTCCTTTGCTTTTGTGTCGGCGGAGAAAGCATGGACCTGAAGCGCCCACTCGTGCTGCAGGATGGTCTCCATGACAGTATTGCGGATCCTGGCCGCCTCTTCGTCCCTGGTGTTGTAGGAATAGACACCGACGCCGGTGAGGACGACGCCTGTACCGGTGTAGACTTTCTGCTGCACGCGGCGGGTAATCTGATCCACCTCCTCCACGGTCAGTGTGTCCGGAAGCTCCACATGCACGGAGGCATAGTCGCGGCCGGGGCCGTAATTATTAATAAAGAGGTCATAGGCCCCGCGCACCTGCGGTTCCTCCATGATCAGTTCCTTGATCTGCCGCACTTTTTCCGGATCTGCCCTCTTTCCGATGATGTCGTCGACCGTTTCCATCATCATCCCGATTCCCGATCTGATGATGAAAACAGAGATCAGAAGGCCGACAAAAGCCTCGAGAGAGATGCCGGTCATCTTGAACAGGAGGGCACATGCCAGGACTGAGAGAGACAGGACCGCGTCGAAGGAAGCATCTGCGCCTGATGCTTCCAGGGCTGCGGAAGAAGCTTCCCTTCCCTTCGCCCTGAAATAGGATCCAAGCAGGATCTTGACAATCACTGCTGCCGCGATGATCACCAGTGAAATGTTGGTATAGGCAGGAATCTCAGGATGGATGATCTTTTTGACGGATTCCGCAGCGGAGGTGATCCCTGCGTACAGAACGATCGCCGCCACCATGATGGCGCTGAGGTACTCTGTCCTGCCGTGGCCCAGGGGATGCTCCCTGTCCGGCCGGCGGCCGGCAAGCCAGGCGCCGATGATCGTGATCACAGACGAGAGCGCGTCGGACAGGTTGTTGACCGCGTCGAGTGTGACCGCAATGGAATGCGACAGAATCCCGATGACCGCCTTGAAAAGGGCCAGAAAAAGATTCGATGCAATCCCCACGAGACTGGTCCGGATGATGATCCGATCCCTGCTCCGGAGAGTCTCCTCCAGGTCCGGAGATCCTGATTCCTGTTTAGAGCTGTTCGGGTTCAATCTGTGTGCCATCCTTCCAGATTCTCTCAAGATCATAGAAGAGGCGGTTCTGTGCATCGAAAATGTGGATGATCACATCACCGAAATCCATAAGGACCCAGTTTCCGGCCTGGTAACCCTCGATCTGTCTGGGAACGGCGCCTGCGCGGCCCAGACGCTGTTCGACTTCATCAGCCATCGCCTGAACCTGTGCGCGGTTATTGCCGCTTGCAATGATGAAATAGTCGGCGAGGACCGAAACGCCGCCGATGTCGATGACCCTCACATCTTCCGCTTTCTTATCCTCCAGTGCAGTAATGGCAAGACGCGCGAGCTCAGCGGAGCGCTCCTTTCCCTCTCCTTTTCCGTTTTCAGGGATCATGCTCTTCTCGTTGATATCAGTCATAAATATTTTTCTCCTCATCTAGCCGTTTGTAATACTCATAGGTCTTCTGTGTCATGGGATCCACGGTATTTCCGGTGGAATTGAGATAAATCAGTGTATCATAAAGGATCTTCAGAAGGGCTTCATCGATATCGGAAAATGCCATTTTCCGGATCAGAGGCAGATTTTTCGCCGAATACCTGCCGGGTTCTATGTAATCCGAGACAAAAATGATCTTTTCGAGGAGACTCATGCCCGGGCGGCCGGTCGTGTGATACCGGATCGCATTGAGCATGTCCGGATCATCATAGCCGTATTTTTCCGCCGCAAGAACACTGCCTGCCTTGGAGTGCAGCAAAGAAGAGCTGTTTCTCTCATAGGGAGAGACCTCAAGACCGGCTTTCTCGCACAGGCGCTGCATTTTCCTTACATCTATACACTTTGCACAGTCGTGTAAAAGACCTGCCATCTCCGCTTTTTCCAGGTCCGCCCCGTAGCACATGGCAAGAGAAGCCGCTGTCCCGGCGACAGAGAGCGTGTGTACAAACCTTTTATAATTCAGTTCCTGCTCCAGTATCTTGATCAGGTCAATCTTTGAAACCTTCTTCACCTGTCCCCGATTCCTTTCTGTCCAAAATATACAAGTGATCCTTCAAAGCGGCGCCTTTGCCGATGCGGTTTTCCTCCAGCCCCGATCAGGCCCCGCCATTACGGTACGAGCAGGTTTACCTGTAAATCCCTGTCTCTATTATATACCTTTCTACGCGTTCAGGCA
>CAMKEX010000198.1 GCA_946411695.1 uncultured Lachnospiraceae bacterium | reverse complement strand
TTCAAATCTGGTTGGCACCTCTATCAGTCCTGAAAATCATAATTGATTTTCAGGACTTTTTCTTATGCCCGAAAAAAAGTGATACATATGATATAATGATTGATAATCTGACTGAAAAGCGGGTATAAGAAGAGGATCAGAAGACCATGGGAAGAGAGCTGATAGAGATAAGAGACTATGAAGATCCCAGACTGGATGTCTATGCCAGACTCAATGAGACGCAGCTGCGGCATTATTTTGAGCCCAATGGGGGTCTGCTGATCACAGAGTCGCCCAAGGTGACGGAGAGGGCGCTTGCGTCCGGCTGCAGGCCTGTGTCAGCTCTGGTGGAGTCAAATCAGGCAGAAGGAGAAGCTGCAGCTGTACTGGATCAGCTTCCTTCTGATCTTCCTGTCTTTACAGGTTCTTCCGATACGATCCGGAAACTGACCAATATTCCCATGACAAGAGGGCTTTTGTGCTGCATGATGCGTCCCGGGCTTCAGAAGGTTGAGGACCTGATCTGCGGTATGCACAGGATAGCGGTACTGGAAAATGTGACCAATCCCACAAATGTGGGGGCAATCATCCGATCGGCTGCGGCTCTTGGCATGGAGGCGGTTCTGCTCAATTCTGCCTGCAGCGATCCCTTTTATCGAAGGGCTGCCAGAGTTTCCATGGGAACGGTCTTTCAGGTTCCCTGGACCTATCTGGAGAATTCGGATACAGGAAAAGGTATGCATTATGTCAGGAGGCTGCAGGCCCTCGGTTTTAAGACTGCCGCACTGGCTCTGCGCAAAGATACAGTCAGCATCTCCGATCCCTGTCTGCGCAAAGAGGAGAAACTGGCTGTCATCCTTGGTGCCGAGGGGGAGGGTCTGACAGATGAGACGATCGATCTCTCTGATTACACGATAAAGATCCCCATGGCACATGGTGTGGATTCACTCAATGTTGCTGCATGCAGTGCTGTGGCTTTCTGGGAACTGGCACGAAAATAATGGTGACGGTTTATTCTTCATCTCGCAATACCCCTGGCTTCGGCCGTGGTATAAGCGCGCAGGACTCGCAAGTGAGTCTTTAATTCAGAACATGAAAATTACGTGCAGGACTTTTGACGAGTCTTTATATATATATAGGAGCAGGACAGTATATATGAAGAACAAAATAAACAGAGAAAAGCTCTTTCGGATGGTCTCCGTCGGCGTCGTGGACGAGCCTGTGAACCAGGCATATGACATCATCAGCACAGGGGCTCTGCTCCTGAATCTGGCGGCAAGCATAATGCTGACTTTTGACAAGCTGCAGGCACACTACGGCCCCCTGCTGCTGACCGTTGAAGCCGTGACGGTCTTGTTTTTCGGTGTAGACTACGTGCTGCGCCTGATCACCTCCAATTATCTCTATCCGGAATCCAATGAGCGGGATTCACTGCTGCGGTACATTTTTTCCTTTTCGGGGATCATCGACCTTCTGTCTTTTCTGCCCTATTATCTGCCGGTCTTTTTCCCGGCAGGGATTGCAGCCTTCCGCATGTTCCGCGTTATCAGGATATTCAGGCTGTTCAGGATCAATGCCTATTACGACTCGCTAAACGTGATCACAGAGGTCATTGTCAGCAAGAAGCAGCAGCTGCTGTCCTCTGTATTTATCATATTGACATTGATGCTTGCTTCCAGTCTGTGTATGTACAGTCTGGAGCATGAGGCACAGCCGGAGGTCTTTACAAACGCGTTTTCGGGGATCTGGTGGTCTGCGTCGACACTGCTGACGGTCGGCTACGGGGATATCTACCCGGTGACGACCATGGGCAGGGTGTTCAGCATCATCATTACATTCCTGGGAGTCGGCATGGTCGCTATTCCCACAGGTATTATTTCCGCAGGATTCGTCGAACAGTATCAGCAGTTTAAGAAGATCGGGGACTATGGGATTGAGCAGGACATCCGCTTTATCCGTTTTCCGGTGACCAGCAAAGACAAGTGGGCGGGCAGGTCCATCAGGAATATAGGACTGCCGCAGGGCTGTCTGATCGCGGCCGTCCAGAGAGGGCAGGAGCTGATCATCCCCAACGGAAATGTGATTTTGACCCCCGGGGATATCATCACGGTCGGCGCGGAACCGGTCAGCAAAGAACTGCCGGTAAACCTCCGTCAGATCATACTTCGAAAAAACCACCCCTGGACCAACAACGCCATCAGGGATCTGGACATCTCACGTCAGAGTTACATTGTTCTGGTGCGGCACGCAGGTGCCGCACTGATCCCGAACGGCAGTACGGTGCTGAATGAAGGGGATGAAGTTTTTGTCCTTTCCAGGGAAAAGGATTCCAGGGATAAACAGAATCAGGCCATGGCTTAAGCAGAGTGTGAAAAAAACGCCCGATAGTGTTTGCTTTACTCAGGATGTTTTACCGCGGGGCGGCAGTAAATATCCGGTGACCTCATCGCGATGTTTTTTTCGCTTTTGTGCCAGAAAGGAGAACTATGCTTCGTGCTGTTATTTTAGACATGGACGGGACTCTGCTGGATTCGGAAATCATTCATTATTATGTGATTCGTGATATTCTTGCCAGAGAACTGGGGTTTGAACCCTCGATGACAGAATATTTGAAGTACTGCGGGATTCCTGATCCGGTAATGTGGCCGATGATCCTTGAGGAACTGGACAGTTCCTCTGTGCTTTCTCTCGCGCAAAAATGGGGGATAGAAGCAGACGGGTCTGCGGAAGATGCCGCGGCAGAAACGGGCCGGGTGCCGGAAGAGATGATTTATGCCCTCTCGGATGAACTGGAGCACCTGCACTGGGAAGAGTACGATGAATATATTGAAAAAAACGGGGTGAGGGGTTTTCCCGGTGTGAAGGAATTTCTCCAATCCCTGCGCGAGGATGGGATCAGGCTTGCGGTGGCCACTGGTTCGCTGGACCGGATCGTGCGCAATAACCTGAAGCTTCTCGATATAGCGGAACTGATCGAAGCCGCTGCAACTTCGGAGGACTGTGAAAACGGAAAACCGGAGCCGGATGTCTTTCTGCATGCCGCGAAGCGGCTCGGGGTCGATCCGAGGGACTGCCTGGCCATAGAGGATGCCGGCAACGGACTGCTGGCGGCCCGCCGCGCGGGCATGGCCTGCGCCGGATTTGACGGGTCAGAGCTTCCCTCTGACATGACGCTGGCCCCGGTGGTCTTTTCGGATTACCGGAAAGTGACAGCAGAGGATCTGCGCGAGTGGCACAGGGAGCAGTTGTCCTGAGAGGGTGCTTGCGCGAGCGGCACAGGGAGCAGGTGTTCTGAGAGAGCAGATACTGACAAAAAAGATACTCATAGAACCGGGAAAAAGTATACGAAAAAGAATTGTAAAAAAGACTTGTATAAAAGACAGGAAAAATGGACAGGAAAAAGCCGCGGCAGAGCGGTACCGGTGATACCTGGTGAGCAGATATCATTTCGGACCGGTTTCTGCCGCGGCTTTTTTGCTTTTTACGGCCTCTTCCCGGTGGATTTGTTCCTCAAAAGTTCCTTTCCCGGTGGATTTGTTCCTCAAAAGCTCCTTTCCCGGTGGATTTGTGCCTTATGGCCCCTTCCCGGTGATTTGATCCTCAGCAGCTCCTTTCCGGTGGTTTTTCCTCAATAGCCGTCATAGTTGAAGGGGGCGTAAAAGACGGTCATATCGACGTAGTCATAGAGCTTTTGCTCTTCGGGAGTCAGTGAGTCGTAGTTGTAGTTTCCGCGGAGCAGAGCGGTATGGTCAATGGGTTCTGTCCATACATCGCAGTCTTTAAGGACACGGATCGTGTTTTTAAAGGAGGGATAAACAGGGCAGCTGAACGTGAGGTCCTCGTAGTCCCGGTGTCTGTCGTCGTCATGATAGTCGCTGTAGTAGAACCTGACGCGGGCTGCCGGTACATTTTTTCTGGCAAAAGTATAGGAGTAGTCGGCAAGGTCAGCCATATATGCCCTGCGGAAGGCCTCATACTGGGATGCGGTCAGCGTATTTCCGATAGAATCCTTTCCGTTGCTGCATTCCAGAATAAAGCTTTCCGGCATGCTGCGGATCATATTGTCGTGGTAAATGTTGAAGGATCCTTCCCGGTATTGTTCCGTGCCGATCACCTTGTCCATCACGGCGGAGTCTATAGTGGAAGGGAGACGGAACTTCCGGGAAACGGTTTTTCCGTTTTTCATATGATAGACAATAAGGCAGTCAAATTCCTCATAGGAACGCCAGGTATGCTGTTCTCCGGACATGAACTCATCTGCTGCGGTATCGTTTCCGGTCTCTTCGTTCATGGGACCCTTGTGCAGGGTGAAGTCCTGGCCGTAAGAAGCGATGGCGATGACATCCTCCACATTGTCCAGGTGCATGTATTTTTCACCGAATTCCTCCCCGGAGATCCGGGAGCCTTCCTCTGTGATAAAATCGTCAGGATTATTTATGCAGACCAGGGCGGCATCGGACACTTTGCCTGCATCCGGTACAAAGCGGTCATAGCCTGCCAGGTCGAAGGCGAAGAAGGAAAAAAAGGCGAGAGCCAGAACCATCGCCGCAATGATCTCCAGCGGACGGTGGAAAAGGGCGCGGAAATCATATTCATAGATGATCTGCATGATGCAGGCAGTAATGACGATGAACAGCAGCATCCAGATGACGGAGATGATGAGTCCGCGGCTGCTCCGGATGGAGGCGACGAGGAGCCCTGTAAAAAGTCCGGTCTGCAGCGAGATGGCGACGCGGACTACGGATTTCACCGGGTCGAAGACGACCGCGCTTCCTGCCCGCTCGTTTCTGCGCAGACGGCAGCAGATCCAGGAGAGGAGAAGGAACAGGGCGGCCAGAGCCAGAAGACGGGGCACCGCCTCCCCGACCTTGTAGTCCAGATAGTATTCGATGGGTGAGAAGAGGTTTTTTTCCAGAGCCGGCGAGGGCCTGCTGCTCCAGGTGGCGAAATACTGGCTGCTGTAACCCTGGATCAGAGCTCTGAACTCCATCTCATAGATAAGCAGGACGCAGAAGGCAAGACAGGAGACGATAACATTTCCCGTCAGCATTGTGCTGAGCACACCCAGCGCGTAGACGGCCAGGAAAAAGGCGAACGTTTTTACTGTTTCCAGCAGGATCTCCACCAGGGCCGGGCGGGACAGGGCGCCTAAACCGTTTGCGATGAGCAGACCGATTTCCAGTGTGAAAATGCCGGATATGAGATAATACAGAATACTGCCCGCACAGATGTCAAAAAAGCGCTGTCCGCGGGGGACAGGGAGACTCTCAAAGAAATCTACTTGGCGGCGGTTGTGCAGCCAGGAAAATCCTTCAATCGCCAGCATGGCGGCCAGAGGCAGCGCGAGCAGGAGCCAGGAGAGATTGTCTTCTCCCAGAAATGAGCGGAGTGCATTCTGAAGGGATCTTGTTGTTTCGGAGGCGGACAGATGGTTGAGGGTCGCCTGTTCCAGCCTCTCGTTCAGAATTGTCACGGTGCTTACAACGTTATAGATCAGATGACCGAGAAAGGTCAGTGCAATCGGCCACAGCCTTCGCCTGGCCAGCTCCCGCTGGCGCACGAGAAAGCCGGCGTTTTTATATAGCTTTTTTTCATTTGTTTTCATGGGTATATTTACCTCTCGTCCCCCGGCGCTCCCGGGCGCCGGAGTGGTTTTACTATGAGTCAGAAACCGTCCCTCTGTGACCGGAGCCCCCGGGCGCCGGAGCGGTTTTAAAATGAGTCAGAAACTGACCCTCATGACCGGCACCCCCGGCGCCGGACTTGTGTCTGAACGCAGATCAGTTGAGGATGAAGTTCCTGATGTCATATCCGATCACTTCCGTTTCACTGATGAATATTTCCTCCAGTGTGAGCGGAAGAAGTTCGAAGAAGACCAGGTTATGGCTCTCGAACCGTGACAGGAGCTCCTCTGCGGATGCCCGGATGGTCAGAGTGTGGAGCCTGCCGCGGATATCATGATTCAGGAGTTCCAGGCCGGACAGGGTATTTTTGACGTCAGCTTCGTCGGCAAAAACACACTGCACCTTCTGAAGCCCCAGCTTCATGGAGGCCAGGTCCCGGGAGAGCAGGAGGCCGCCTGCGTGAAGCAGGCCCACGTGGTCGCAGATATCCTCCAGTTCGCGCAGGTTGTGGGAGGCAATCACGGGAGTCAGGCCGCGTTCTTCCATATCGTTTGCGAAAATGCTTTTTACAGCCTGGCGCATGACGGGATCCAGCCCGTCGAAAGTCTCATCGCAGAGAAGATA
>CAMKEX010000197.1 GCA_946411695.1 uncultured Lachnospiraceae bacterium | reverse complement strand
TGTGCAGATTCAGCTAACGACCATTATAGCACGTAAAACGTCTGCGGAAAAACATTATTGAGAAAAAGATGGACAATATAAGGAAATAATCTATTTTTTCGCGGAGATGCAAGAACTGAACCTGCGGGAAGAAAATGAGAAAAAGAGAATATGAGAAGAGGATGCTGAAGAAGCGGCTGATCCGCTTCTTCAACACCCTCTTTGGCAGGCTTTCCGCTGAATGTCTGATATTCAGCAGATTTTCGTTTATTTATTCGATTGAATTATTCCGCTGCGGGAACATACTCGCCGTTCTCGATGATCATAGCCTTGGGAGCCTTGGTGACTTCGCCGTTCTCGTTCCAGGTCATGTCGGAGCCGGTCAGGCCGTTGAAGGTCATGGTGGTGAACTGCTCGACCATAGCTGCGCAGATGTCTGCATTGCTCATGTCGGATGTGATGCCGGCTGCTTCGCAGGCCTGTGCCAATGCGTAGATGCAGTCATAAGCGTCTGCTGCGAACTGGTTGGGAACTTCGCCGTTGGCGCGAGCCTTGTAGTTCTCAACGAAAGTCTTGGTCAGCTCGTCCTCTGCGTTTGCAACGAAGGGGGTCAGCAGATAGACGCCTTCAGCGAGGGCTGTATCAAAGCCTTCCACACCGAGGATACCATCCATGCCGTCGACACCGAAGACTGTGGGCTTGTAGCCCATCTTGTCGGCCTGGGTCAGGATCTGGGAAGCGGGTGTGTAGTAGATGGGGAGGAAGAGGAGATCAGCGCCTGCAGCCTGAGCGTCGCCCAGCTGTACGTTGAAGTCGCTCTCTTCGCCCTTGAAGGTGCCTTCATAGACGATCTCGAGGCCTTCGGTTGCTGCCTGAGCCTTAAAAGTATCGAAAATGCCCTTGGAATAGGGATCATCGTTCTTGTAGATAACAGCGATCTTGGAGCCGAGGTCGGGATGAGCTGCGATGTAGGTCGCACTTCCGGAACCCTGGTTGGGATCGGAGAAGCACATCTGGAAGAGGTTGCCGTAAGCGCCGGTCATGCCTTCGCCGTCAGCATAGATGACAGAGGGGCTGGATCCGGAGGGAGTGATTGCGAAAGTCTGATCTTCCTGGTAAAGAGGAGAGACTGCTGCGCCGGGAGCGGATGTGACAGCTCCCAGAGAAATCTGCATGCCGCCGTCCTTCAGTGTGCCGTATGCAGTGGCTGCTTCCTCAGCATCGTGCTTGTCATCTTCAAACTGGAGAGAGAACTGCACGCCGCCCTTTGCATTGACTTCTTCGACTGCCATCTCTGCGGCGATTTTAACGGCATTGCCGTAAACAGCTGCGGGGCCGGTCAGAGGGCCGCTGCCGCCGATCTTGATCGCGCCGTCAGCAGCTCCGCTCTCGGCCTCTGCTGCAGGAGCAGAGGAAGAACTGTTGGAAGAGCCGCCGCCGCAGGCAGCGAGCGACATTGCCATGCATGCAGTCATGGCAACAGCCAGAGTGGTTTTCCAAAACTTTTTCATTACATGATACCTCCTGTATGATAATGGTTACCTATCGCCGCGAAAAAATGAGGGGCAGCTCCGCCGTCACTTCCCATATCATACAAAGAGGAAGATCATACAGTGTGCTGCCTGCGGATGAGCATTTCTGCTTCATGGCGATATTAACGCCTATTATAATGCGAAAGAAAAGTCATTTCAACACTTTAATTCGGCAGACTGCGATGCAGAATGCATAGGAGGAAGGGGACGGTTCTGTGTCTCCTGTTTCCTCCTAATTCTGCACGCCGTGATGGGCGGGTTCGCTGTCGAACTGCAGGGGCCGGATATCGTATCCGTGGTCGAGAAGCCAGGGGATGAGATACTTCATGGCGTTGACGGTATATTCTTTTGTGTCATGGCACAGAACGACACAGGTGTCCTGATTGGGGAGATTTGAGGTGATGTTCCTGATGACCATGTCCATGTCTCCCTCTGCACCGCCGTCTCCGCTGGAAATATTCCAGTCAAAATACTGAAAGCCCTTCTGCTGAGCCTGCTCTGTCAGCAGGGTCATGATGCCGGGCGTGTAGTTGGCACTGATGCTGTTGGAACTGCCGCCCGCAAAGCGCATGAGATTTGTGGTATGTCCCGTCTGCCTCTGCACGATTTCCTGCATCTGGTCGATATCCTTCCAGAAAGCCTTGTCATCCGAGTAGATCTTTTCAAAATCGTGTGTGAGGGTGTGGATGCCGACACTGTTTCCTGCGGCATCTTCTTTTTTGATCATGTCCTCATAGGCAGGAAAAGCCCCTGTCACAAAGAAGGTGACCTTTACGCCGTAGCGGTCCAGCGTCTCCAGCAGCTCTTCTGTGTAGGAACTCGGCCCGTCATCGAAAGTCAGATAGACAATCTTGCCCTTGGCGTCGGGATCGTCGATCTTGATCTCCGGAAAATCCCTGCCGGTTTTCTCTTTGTAACTTGTGTCGTAGGGGATATCCCTGTACAGGACGCTTTCATTGCCCGCGCTGTCGGAAACTTTGTAGCAGATCCGGTCCTCCATGACGGTGCGGCTGACCTGATCTGTCAGATCCCCGTCCCGATCGTCGGAGGCGGAAAAACCCTCTTCCTCATAGTCCTGCCAGGGCATGACGACGTAGTCCTCCCGGTGGTCCAGCCTGATGACAGGGGGGACGGTGTCTTTCCCTTTGAAAAAACGCCGGATTCCGGACACCAGAAGAACGGCGCACAGAATAAACATAACAATGAGCGCTGCAAGGGAAATAAGCCTGCGGATCCTGTTTCTGCGGCGCCTGGCGGAAGCAGGTCTGCGGACCCGCCGCTGCGGGGAAGAATTCCCGCGGCTCTGCCTTGCTGCGGGAGCAGCCTTGCCGGCCGGACGTTTTTGCCGGTTTTGCGAAGGGGCGCTTTTGGCCTGCCTTTTCTGTGATGATCTGCCGCTGCTCTGTTTGTTCTGCGGGGAAACACTGCCGGTTTTTCTGCCCTGCGGGGAAACACTGCTGCTCTTTCTGCCCTGCGGGGCAGCACTGCTGCTCTTTCTGCCCTGCGGGGCAGCACCAGGGCTCCTCCTGTTTTGCACAGGGATCATATCGATCTGCCTGCCCTGTGAGGAGGCTCGTCTTCTCTGTACGCTTTGTTCGGAAGCGCGGCCGCTTCTCTTTGTTTCCTGCGAGGTCTGTCTTCTGCTGTCTGTGCTGCGTGCGGCAGGATTGTCGCCGGTCGTCTTATTCAATGGAGTTTCCCCTTATCTGATCAGTATCTTTCTTACCGGTACTTTTTAAATATTTTATAATAGCTTATCAGTACCTTTTGAAAATCAGTACTATATTAATATCGGTTAATATCGGTACCTTAAAAAACACGTCCGTACCGAAGTACGGACGTGTAAAGCATTACGGATGCCTGTGTTTTACAGCTTTGGTCATCGTTCCGCGGATTTTGAGTGGTCGGTGAAAATTGTTTTATTGTTTCGAAGCTGACAGAAGGAGGCTGAGCAGTTCCGTGCCGTCGATGCGGCCGTCGCCGTCCTTGTCCAGAGAGTTGGCAGAAGCCGGAGGTGCTTCTTCTCTGCCGCCGCCGAGGAGGGAACCGAAGATTCCGCCGCCTGTGAGCAGAGAGGCCAGAGGATTGGCAGGTTTCTGCGCGGCAGCCATCTGCGCTGCATTGGCCTGTGCTGCATTGGCATCAGCGGCATTGGAGACGCCGCTCATAAGGCCGGGAGCAAGGATCGACAGAACCTGCTGGACCTGGTCTGTACCCAGACCGGTCTGGGCGGACAAATCCTGTGTGACGGCATTCTCTTTCCTGCCGAGAATGTGATGGATGATCTTGGCGCCGTCTTCTTCGTCAGCATCCTTGAGCTGGAGGTCCATGCTGTTATTGTTTTTATGCTGAGAGAGTGCACCGAGCAGGGACAGAGCACCGTCCCCGGAGGAAGCGTTCTGTGTCATATACTTGATCAGAATCGGAAGAGCAAGCATGACAAGCTTTTGGATTTGCTTGCTGGAAAGACCTGTTTTCCCGGAAACAGAGTTGACAGATGATTGGGACAGCATCGTCCCCGCCAATAAACTGAGCAGATTCATGAGATCCTCCCTTCAATACTTCAAGACTCATCCGCGGGAATTGCACGATGAAGGATAAAGCCGCGGGTCATAACAGCCGCGAAAGAGTCTGCAACTGTACCTGTGGCTCTATTGTATAACATTTTCGCTCACATCGCGAGTTTTTCCGAATCAAAACAAAGGATCGCAAAACAAAGGATACGAAAACAGCAGAATACTTTGGTATAATAGAATAAACAGCGTGCCGGAAGCGCCCAGGAGCACCGACACGCGGGGGGTATTCCACTATTTTCGGGAAAAGAGCCGGGCGTCTGCAAATGCCGGGCATTTAAGAGCATTTGCGGACATTTGGCGAGCAATGATTTTCCGGTGCAGGGGAGGGTATAAAAATGATCAATTACTCAGCGGATGTAACGAAACAGTACCATACCCAGGTCGGGATCGGGGATGTGGGACGATATGTCCTGATGCCCGGCGACCCCAAGCGCTGTGCCAAAATAGCCCGCTATTTTGACAATGCCGAGCAGGTTGCGGACAGCCGGGAATATGTGACCTGGACCGGAACGCTGGACGGGGTGATGGTGAGCGCGACCTCATCGGGGATCGGGGGACCTTCGACTGCGATCGCCATGGAAGAACTGAGTCTGTGCGGCGTGGATACCTTTGTCCGAGTCGGCACCTGCGGCGGTATACAGCCGGAGGTAAAGAGCGGCGATCTGGTGATCGCGACCGGTGCGGTCCGGATGGAAGGCACCTCGAGGGAGTATGCCCCGATAGAATTTCCCTCCGTGGCGAATCTGCAGGTGACAAATGCCCTTGTTGCGGCGGCTAAGAAGCTGGGCTTTGCAGATGGAAAAGAGATAGATCCTGTGACCGGTCTGCTGAAGGGTGCAGTGGTGCCGGCGGGGGAGGGAAGGCAGGATGAAACTCCTGTGATGATCCCTGCCTATCATGTCGGGGTCGTCCAGTGCAAGGATTCTTTCTTCGGTCAGCACGAACCGGAGAAAATGCCTGTGTACTATGAACTTCTCAATAAGTGGGAAGCCTGGAAGAGAATGGGATGCCTTGCTTCCGAAATGGAATCTGCCGCCATGTTTATTGTGGCTGCAAAGCTGCGGGCCAGAGCAGGAACCTGCCTGATGGTGGCGGCAAACCAGGAGCGTGAGAAACTGGGCCTGTACAATCCGATCGTTCGCGATACGGATCAGACGATCCGCACCGGGATCGAGGCGGTGCGGGCTCTGATCCGGGCGGATCAGGGCAGGGCATAAAGACTTTCTTTTACGGATGGAGACTGCGTCATGGATGAAAAACTGATCAGAGAACTTATCGAGACGGCTGCGGCACAGCGTCAGTATTCCTATGCACCGTATTCCGAATACAGGGTCGGCGCGGCGCTCCTTGCCAAAGACGGGAGAATATTCACCGGATGCAACATTGAGAATGCCGCATACGGACCAACCATGTGTGCGGAGCGAACTGCGATTTTCAAGGCGGTCAGTGAGAATGTGAGGGAGTTCGAAGCCATCTGTGTAGTCGGAGGAAGAGGGCCTCTTCCATCGGATTTCTCCGTTCCCTGCGGTGTATGCAGGCAGGTGATGGCAGAATTCTGCGAACCCGCGTTCAAAATCATCGTGGCAATGGATCCGGAGCATTACGAGCTGTACACATTGGAGGAACTGCTCCCCAAGAGCTTCGGACCGGAGAATCTGAAGACCTGCTGATGAGAAAAAGACCGGGAAGAAACGGAACATACATAGGCAGAGGTTTCTGCCGGCAGACTGGTACGATTCCTGATGGAACAGGGTTTCGGCAGCAAATAATCGGGTGAGAGGGGAAAACCCCCGTCACCCGATTTTCAAACTCTCATCATTGCCCGGTAGCCGGTATGCGGACCGCTCAGCCCTCGACGATCAGGTAGCGGCCGTCTCCCACGGGAAAGACCTCTGCGGCGGAAAGGATGTCCTCACCTTCCACGTCGGTGCCCACTTCTTCAAAATACTGTCGTACCTCTCTCTTGGATTTTGCGACGACAGCAAAGCACATTTCCAGGAAGTCTGCAGCTTCCTCCGGTGTCGATGCCACCTCTTCGGGGAAGAGCTGGAGCTGTTTTTCCAGAAAACAATTCAGAACAGCGGCATCATAATCGGGATGCGAGAACCCAATGGTTTTTTTGTTCCCTGTTTTTTTCTGTGCCATGGCAGTCCTTTCATTTAGTGAGTGC
>CAMKEX010000196.1 GCA_946411695.1 uncultured Lachnospiraceae bacterium | reverse complement strand
GTTGAGAATTTGCCCTTGTATGTTCCGGCTGCCTTGCGCTCTGCCAGTTTGTTCTTAACCAGCTCTGCGAACAGTTTCTCGGACTCGATCAGGGAAACCTGTACGTTGCCGTGAGGGTCTCTCTCGAGGAAGAGCTGCTGCTGAATGCCTACAGGAAGGATTGCGAAAACAGACATGGACTCCTTGGTGAGGCCGTTCTCGATGAATGCATACTTGTCAGCCCAGCTGGGAAGTGCGTTGAACTGCTCTGTCTTCTCGCCGGCAAGAAGCTCATTGATCTCAGCGATCAGCTTGGAGAACTCAGGGACAAACTCTACGATGCCTTCCGGAATGAGGGCAACACCGAAGTTGTCGCCGTTGTTGCCGCGGATCGCTACGGAATCAGCGATCTGGTCAGCGATCTCGGAGAGAGACTGCTTCTTGGCTGCGACTTCCTCACCGACCAGGCAGATGTTGGGCTGTGTCTGCAGCGCGCACTCCAGTGTGACATGAGAAGCGGAGCGGCCCATCAGCTTGATGAAATGCCAGTACTTCTTGGCGGAATTGGCATCGCGCTCGATATTACCGATCACTTCGCTGTAGGTCTTGGTAGCCGTATCGAAACCGAAGGAAGTCTCGATATCCTCATTCTTGAGGTCGCCGTCGATGGTCTTGGGGCATCCGATAACCTGAACGCCGGTATTGTGTGCTGCCATATACTCAGCAAGGACTGCTGCGTTTGTGTTGGAATCGTCGCCGCCGATGATAACGATCGCGGTAAGGCCATGTTTCTTGGCAACTTCTACTACGACCTCAAACTGAGCTGTTGTCTCGAGTTTGGTTCTGCCGGAGCCGATGATATCGAATCCGCCGGTGTTCCTGTACTGGTCGATGAAGTCGTCAGTCATCTCGATATAGTCATCCTCAATCAGACCGCTGGGGCCGCCCTTGAAGCCGAGAAGAACGTTATCTTTATCGGTCGCTTTCAGTGCATCATAAAGACCGCAGATAACATTGTGTCCGCCGGGAGCCTGTCCGCCGGAAAGGATCACGCCGACAACCTGCTTCTTAGGTGTTGATGTGTTTGCGCCCTTCTGGAAGGTGATCTCATTCTTGCCATAGGTATTGGGGAACAGGGCTTTGATCTTTTCCTGATCCGCGACGCTCTCTGTCGGTGCGCCGTCTTTAACGCAGATCTCGGCAATGCCGTTTCTCAGCATGCCCGGAAGCTTGGGGTTGTAGCTATATCTTGCTTTCTGAAGTGTAGAAATAGTCATGGCACTCATCTCCTTTTAAAAAAGTGCAGTCTTGTCATTACCTTTTTATATAATAAGATATCTTGCCCAAAATTTAAATGCTTTTTTGAACAGAGACGCTTTTTTCTGTTATTGGTCACTGTCTCAGCCTCTCGAGGGCGTGACAGTGAGTCGCAGGGGACGGTTGTGATGAGTCACTGGGGACGGTTCTGAAAAACTCATTGTGTACAATGAGTTTTTCAGAACCGTCCCTCGTGACTCATACACCCGGTCTTTTTCCCCGGAAATTCGATCTCAGCCGGCCAAGTCCGTACATGGCTGAACCGCCCAGTGCAAGAGACAGAGCGGCACGGGTTGCCGACCGTTTCAGATAGTTCATAATCTTTCCGGTCTGGTCATAATTGCCGTTGCAGCGGTAGGAAAGGAGCGGCTCGATCAGGATCCGGTTCTCCCTCTGCGGATCGGAAACCAGGCGGATCTCATCCCCGAGCAGCATGGTCATCCGCATTCGGGAGGACCGGGATGAATCGGCAGATGTAACATATTGCTCCCATGGAAACTCCTCTGATCCGGGATCCCCGGCTGCGGCAAAGCGCGCCCACATATCCTGGACAATATCGGAGAGTTCTTTGTCCGCCTCTTTTCCCGTATAGATCGTCTCCCCGATATTGCCGAAGACATAGGCGAGTTCCACGGCGTGGCAGGCGCCGTAGTGGGGGATGGCGGAACGTTTTGTCCAAAAGTACATATAGGTATTTCCGCCGTTTTCGACATGCAGGGAAGCCTGAACGATCGACGGTACACGGAAGACCAGCTCATTGAAAAATTCTGTGGCTCTGTGGGCAGGACTGCCTTTCTGGAGGGCCAAAAAGTTTTTTGCCAGATCTCTGTCCTCCTTGTGAAAGCCGTGTATGATACTCCGGACGAAAACCGGGACCGCGCACCAGTACCTGAACCAGCTCCCCATTTCCCCGATCCAGTATCTGGTTTCATCCGCATTTGTACCGATCAGCATATCGATCCCGGCACCTTTTCCGCCCTGATAAGCTTCATAGAGATCCTCCGAAAGGATGATCCCGTCACGCACCGGGAAAATGTTGTGGTCATTGAGCTTTTGGTTGATTACCCGGAGTCGGTCTTCATCGAGGGCCATAAGTTCCTCCATACAGGAGGCGCCTGCTTCCCGGAGGAGCTTTGCGGTGAGTGCCTGGGCCTCCGCCCTGCTGTAGGTAAAGGCGATCGACCCGCTCTCTGCGATCACTCTTTTGAAAAGACCTTCAGCAGAATCGATCAGCGGCAGAAGCGAGACACTGGAGGCTCCTGCGGATTCTCCGAAAAGGGTCACTTTTTCAGGATCTCCGCCGAAACCGCGGATATTCCGACGGATCCAGGTGAGGGCACAGATCTGGTCGAGCAGGCCCAGATTACCGCTTTCCCTGTAGGCTTCTCCACCCTTTACCTCCGAAAAGTCAATAAAACCGAAGAGACCGATCCGGTAATTGATCGTGACAAGGACCACATTCCTCTGCCTCTGAACAAAGTTGTGCCCGTCATACAGCGGATCGGCCGAACCTCCCCAGCCGTAGGACCCTCCATGAATAAAGACCATGACCGCCTTATCAGCGGAAGATTCTTCGTTTTCGCAGCAGGTCCAGATATTCAGAGTCAGACAATCCTCCCCCTGTGCGTACAGGGAAGCCCTCTCCGAAGCCTCCTCTGTCTGAATACAGGATTTTCCAAAAAAGCGGGCCTCATAGATCCCGTCATCCGGGGCTGCAACTTCCGGCGCTTTCCAGCGGCGCCTGCCCACGGGCGGCATTGCGTAGGGTATGCCCTTGTAGGACCGGACACCGTCTCTTTCTGATCCCACAAAAGTCCCGTTATGGCATTTCACAGCAAGCGCAGCATCATAGTCCTGACCGGTCAGCTCCCTGTTAAAACCAATGCGTTCCCGCATCTGCTTCCTGTATTCTTTGATATTGTAAACAGACATTGGTGTGATCTCCAGCTTCCATAGTGGAGGAGACAGGGAGGAGACAGGGGACGGTTCTGTGTCTCCTGTTTTCTTGGGGAAAAGGAGACACAGAACCGTCCCCTGTCTCCGAACCGTCCCCTGTCTCCCCTGTCTCCTCTGCGACAATCAGCGTTTTCTCCTGATCCTTGCGGAAAAATGCCTGAGAAGGGTTCCTCCTCCCCGGACTGTTTCTTTGACCAGACCTGCCCCGGGCAGAACCTCCGCGCTTTTGATCACGGCTTCCTTTCCCCAGTGCAGACTTTCAGAGATGATATTTCCTCCTGCGTCGCGGCGCGTGTCCGGTCCATCAGCGGTTTCTTCGCTGTCATTTTTGTGTCTGAGCACACCCTCCGAGATAGTCTCTCCAATCATTCCGAGCAGTGTGCGTTCGTCGGAACCCTGTTCTCCGAAAGTTTCTCTCCTCACTTCTTTTTGAATCCTGTGCGTGATCTCTTTGATCGTGAGTTCCTCCAGTCCGTCATGCTCCGCGATCAACTGGGCCGTACCTGCGAAAATGCGCGCAAAATACTCCATGCTCTTTTCGTCATACCAGCTGGCTGAAAAGTCTATCATCAGCTGAAGCCCGTCGGACCCGTCCAGGACTTCCATATCCAGGATCGTCTGTGAGGCAGCCTGATTCTGGCGCACGTCGATGACCTCCAGCCCCGCGTCTTCAAGTAAGTCCGTATCGCGCAGATCCTGCTGATACAGAAGATAGGCAGATTCACCGATCGCCACTTCGCCGTGGATATCGACATATGGATAACAGCAGTGCTCGATTCCCCTGCGGACCTGGTCCTGAACATCCGTGAAGACATCCCGGATCGTTCTCTCCGGACGGAAACGGATTCCCACCGGAAGCTCTCTGAAGAAAAGTCCGACGGAAGTCATATACT
Source organism: uncultured Lachnospiraceae bacterium (assembly GCA_946411695.1). Lineage (GTDB taxonomy): Bacteria > Bacillota > Clostridia > Lachnospirales > Lachnospiraceae > CAG-791. Next base: position 2,131 of record CAMKEX010000196.1, on the reverse strand, counting down.
CCATACTCTCGCGGCCGTGATAATTCCAGGAGATTTTGATGTCATCCCTCCTGTTGTAGACAGAGATCGCCAGCGCGGCGACTGCGATAAAAAACTCGTTGCGGCTGATTTGGTAAGACTTCTCCACTTCCCGCATCCGGGACTGTTCGATCTCCAGCTCCGCAAAGATCTCCCCCATCTCGTTGCTCCTGGACCTGTGGTCGATAAAGGGGTACTCTGACCACTCGATTCCGTCATACCGCTCCTCAAAGTATCTGCGGCTCACCTCATAAAAAGCAGTGCGGGTGACGTTTTCACGGTCCTGCAGCATCAGATAGTAATAATCCTTCTCCTGCGGCTGCCCCGTGAAGGCTTTTTCAATGCTGTCCATAATGACTTTGAATGATGTGCCGTCGAAGATCGAGTGATGGACATCGAAGAAGAAATATCCTGCCTTCTCTGTCTCAAAGATCCTGCAGCGGTACAGGCGGCCGCCTATGATCTTGAAGGGATAGACCAGGGTGTCCTTTACATATTTCAGTTCAAATTCCGTCAGGTGCTCAACATGAATGTCCTCAAAAATTTCGGGTGAATACCTCTGCATCAACACGCCGTCCTCATTCCAGTAGTAGGTCGTCAGGAGGGCAGGATGGGCCATGATGACTTCTTTCATAACCTTGCAGGCCTGGTCCATATCATAGAGTTCTTTGTCGAGCTTCATCATAGTGAACAGGTTGTACATGGTGGAGAAAGGCGTATACAGCTGGTAGTTCACCATATAGTTCTGCTCGGCTGTCAGAGGATGCGCCAGGGCGATGGATTCCGTATTCCGTTCCTCCGCGCTTTTTCCGCCGCTCTGCGCGATTTTTTTCTCATAGAGTTCCGCAATCTTTTCAGGTGTTCTGCCCTGGAAAACCTCCGAGGAAGTGAGCCCGGTGAGCTCGCACTCGGTGATCAGCGAGATGGCTGCCAGTGAATCCCCGCCAAGTTCATAAAAATCATCATGGATGCCGACCTGTTCGAGGCCGAGGGCCTTCTCGAAGGCACCGCAGAGTATCCTCTGCGTCTCTGTCTCCGGCGCTGTATAGTCGCTGTGAAAGCTTCCCGCGTCAGGCAGGGGAAGCGCTTTTCGGTAAAGCTTGCCGTTGGCTTTTAACGGGATCTCTTTTATTTTTATAAAAAAGGCCGGGATCATGTAGTAGGGAAGTCTCCTGCCCAGTTCACTTCGGACCTCATCGGCGTCAAAGGAAATTTCCTCCTTGTAGTAGGCACAAAGGAAGCTCTTGCCGCCCTCTTCCACGCCCCTGACGGCAGCCCAGTCCAGGCCCAGCACGGATTTCAAAGCCGCTTCGATCTCTGCGGGCTCAATCCGGTTCCCGTTGATTTTGATCATGTCGTCTCTGCGTCCGAGAATGACATAATTGCCGGACTCATCCTTTCGGGCAAGATCTCCCGTATGGAAATATCCGTCTATAAAAGATTCCTTTGTCAGTTCCGGCAGATTGATATATCCCCGCACATAGGGATCCTCAAAACACATCTCGCCGATCTCGCCATCCACCGCTTCTCTTCCGTCTTCCCTTAGGAGCAAAATTTTTGTGTCCACCTCAGGGTGTCCGATCGGACAGGTGCTGTAGGATCTGTCGATCCTGAAAAATCCCACGGCAAAGCCGCTCTCGGAGCAGGCGTAGATGTTGACCAGCTCCACCCCCTCTACGTATACATTGTTGGCCGGTTCGCTGCCAACAAAGAGCATGCGAAGGAAGGGTGTTTTTTTATTTCCAAGCATGCGCACATAGGAGGGGGTAAGGAATGTGATCGATATTTTTTTCGTGATAAAAAGCTTTGCCAGGGCAGACGTGTTTTTAATGGTCTCGTAAGAGGCGATGTAGTTTTTGGCCCGGAACACATTCAGAGAAGCCAGGATCACAATGATGGATGCCACAAAGTTCAGGGGAGAGAGCGTCGCAAGACTGTCTCTCTCCGAGAACAGGGCTCTATCGCCCTCTCGGATTGAGGCGATCGCCCTGTCCAGATTCCCATACTCATGGAGTACGCCCTTGGGATTTCCGGTCGTACCGGAAGTATAGACCGCAAAAGCCGCGTCATGGGGATCCGCCTGAACATGTCCGGAGAGGGGCTCCAGGCACAT
>CAMKEX010000195.1 GCA_946411695.1 uncultured Lachnospiraceae bacterium | reverse complement strand
CCAACAAAAACGGGTCGATTATCCTGTACGACGCGGCCTATGAGGCTTATATTTCGGAAGAGGATATCCCGCACAGTATCTATGAGTGCGAGGGTGCCAGAGGCTGTGCGATCGAGTTCCGCTCCTTCTCCAAGACTGCCGGCTTCACGGGCCTTCGTCTGGGCTTTACTGTTATCCCTGCAGATCTGGAGGCAGACGGCGTCAGGCTGTGGCCGCTCTGGGCAAGGCGACACGGAACCAAGTACAACGGCGCTCCCTATATCGTCCAGAGAGCAGGAGAGGCCGTTTACACAGATGCGGGAAGAGCCCAGATCCAGGATCAGATTGCCTATTATATGGATAATGCCAGGATCATCTATGAGGGTCTGCAGAGTGCCGGCTATGAGGTTTCCGGCGGTGTCAATGCTCCCTATATCTGGCTGCGGACACCGGAAAACATGACCAGCTGGGAGTTCTTTGACCGGCTGCTGTCAAAGGCCAATGTGGTTGGAACTCCCGGTTCCGGATTCGGACCGGCCGGAGAGCACTATTTCCGCCTTACTGCATTTGGTACAAAGGAAAATACCATCCGGGCAATCGAAAGAATCCGGGAGAGGATGTGAGGGGATTCATAACCTCTTTACCTTTTTTTGAAAACATTCAATAGAAACTCTAATTAGAAAATTCTATTGGAAACCCTTATTGGAGACTTTAGTGACATTCTTTATTGGGAACTTTATCGGGAAAAGAGTACATAAAAGATAGCCCTGCAGCAGGCACAGGCATTCTTTTCTGTTCCTGTCTCAGTGTCCGGCGCGATGCCGGTAATAGGCAAACATATACTGCTGATAGATTCCGTTATAGGGAGAATACTGATCGCGGGGGTAGCCGTCCGGATATTCCTGCGCCAGAATCCTTTTGACCCATACATCAATGGGAAAAGCGTCCACATGGTGGAGACCGAACAGAGACACGCAGTTGGCGACCTTTGTGCCGACACCATAGAGCGCGGTGAGAGACTTCATCGCGCTCTTTTCATCTGCCGTGATCAGTTCCTCAAGACTGATCTTTTCCGTAAGGACAGCCTCTGCCGCTGCCTTCACATATTTGCACCGGTATCCGAGCCTGCATTCTGCCAGGGCCTCCTCCGAGAGAGAGGCCAGCTGCTGGGGTGTGGGAAAGGCGTAATAGGGAATCCCGCGTGAATCAAGCTTCTTTTCTCCGCAGCTCCGGGCGAGAAATTCCACGCAGCGGCGGATCCCGGGGATATTTTTGTTCTGGGAAATGATAAAAGTGATCAGCATCTCCCAGGGATCCTGGCGCAGGATGCGGATCCCCTTTTCCTGCTCCGCGGCCTCCCACAGGAACGGATCCCGGGCACGATCGATCCGCTCACGGATGCAGCGGTAGTTTTCACCCAGATCAAAGTATTTGTGCCAGAAGCTGGAGAAATCCTCTTCTGAACAGTCCAGTTCATAGAGGCCCTGGCCGGCATCCAGGGCAGTGATATACAGGCAGGAATTACCTGCAAGGATGCGGTATGTGCAAGGGTGACTTGTGATGTCTGTTATATTTTTCCGCTTTTCAGCCTCCTGCTTATTCACAGGAGAACAAGAATCGTTTTCTATAGCGTCGTCTGTCTTTTCCCAGCGGAAACACTGCCCGCTCTCCGCTATTTTTTCCAGATCAAAATCATCCAAAATCTGTGTGATCAACCCGATTTACCTCCGGTTTTCTGACATCTTTGCTACCAGTCCAAAAATGTAAAAATCTTGAAAAAAATAGAAAAATGAAATCAGTTGACTGTCCGGAAAGGACGGTTTCTGATTCAATTGATTCATCTTATCATTGACGCCGAAAGATGACAATCTGAAGCTTACGGCAGAAATAGCAGCTGCTACAGAAGCGCATAGAGCTATAGCAGAAACGACTGTCTGGATGATGAAACGTCTGGTTTGCTTTTACAAAGGGTCAAAAATGGAGTAGGATAAAACCTCGCAGGAGCAGTAAGTGCGAAGAGAATAATCTTTTAATGTCTCCGCTACAAAACAAGATGTTTTCAATAATATAATAAAAATATAGTAAGACACTATATTTGGCGGCATTGTCTGGAGAGTTTAATTGTTTGGAGTGTTTATAAGAAAGATTTTTGCAGAAAGGAGTTTGTGATGTTCAGAAAACTATTATCGACAATCAGCATTGCGTTTTTCTGCATTTGCTTGTCGGCCTGTTCTTTCGGGGGATTTAACCCAATAGACAAGGAAATGATAAACAAGCTCAATCCTCTGAGCAAAAAGCAATCAGAGGAATCTTCGGAACGATCAGAGGAATCCTCGGAAAATTCAACTGATCATCCGGTCTATCGTTTAACCAAATTTATTTCTTTGTATACTGAAGGGGATGATATTGATTTTACGTATGATCAGGATGGAAGGCTTTGTTATATTCATGGAAGAGATTTCGATTGTTCCTATGAATATTATGACAATGGTCTATTGAAAACAATGGTTTGGGATATGAAGGGAGATTATATCCTGGCTTTTCCTTATTGTCCCAACCACATAGAGGTGCACTGCGACGATACAGGCGCATTTGAGAGTGTTGAATCGTCATTGGACCGGGAACTGTATATTGAACAAAATCAGGACATTCCGGTTTATGAGATTGAAGTAACGGGGAGAAGAGAGTTATGCTTTCAGGGATATTTTGAGGACGATGTTGATACGACTTTTAAATATACACAAAAATACAGTGATGACGGGTCAGTCATGATTGATCGGGAACTTGAACGCAATGGTCAGTTTGCATATAAAGCTGATTTCACCTTAAATGAATTGGGATTGGTGGAAACATCTTTATACCAGTACCAGTATGGAGAAGAAAGTAAAAGCCATACACATTATACATATGATGCTAACGGTAACCCGAAGTTTTCCTTTACTGAATTTGATAATGCAGATAATTGGGATGGCGACGTTCTTTACTATGAGGATATAAGCGGAACTGAAAGTCCTTCAGAACCCGCTTTGGATGAAAGTGCTGCAAAGAGCCTGGTAGAGGAGTTCTTTGATGCCGCGTTCAAGGATGATTCGCAGAAGGTATGGGATAGCATCTACAGACCAATGCAGGAGGGTTATACCCTTATGGGTGTGAATGCAGGTGATATTATCAGTCTGATTGGTGATGAATTGCAGCCGGAAGATGGAGAACCCAGGATAGAGATTTCAAGATGTCAGAAGCTAAGTGATATGCCGTCGCCTGAATGGGAAAATGACAGGCTCGCTGATGATGAAGATTCTTTCTCCGGTTCTTCGCAAGATGAGTCAGACATTTACTATTATGCACCGATTGCCTATGCTCTTAGAGAAATGGATGGCTATGTCATGACAGTGGAGATCTACTTAGCAGGGAATGGCGATAAGTACAGTGAGTATGAAGTATATTTCGTCAGTGACGATGCCGGGGAATCAGGAGTAATTATAAACGACTAAAAATATCAACGTGCCAATTATGATCGTCTGTCTATTAGATGCAAAAAAGGCCGGAAAGAAGAATATGAAAAATTAGCTGCATCTCTGAGGGTGTCTCTTAATCAGCTGGTAATCAATCTTCTTGATGCGGAATTAGAAAAACATTTTTAATCAAATAATGAGCCCCGGCACGACCTTTGCGGTAGTGCCGAGGGTTCATTTCAACAATGAATTCTAAGAAAGAACAGCTGTTTATACAGCTGCTCTCCCGCATGTCCGGCGTACTTACAGTACGCTTAATCTTTTATAAGGGGCCAAAAATGGAGAAGGATAAAAGAAAACCGGGGAAGGACAGAAGATAAAAAACGGAAAAGACAGTGTTACAATCAAAGATATCTCTCTGAAATGCGGTGTTTCTGTCGCAACTGGTATTTTCCGGGAACTCAAAGATTCAGGTTAGGATATCTGTGACGATTCGCAGGGACTGCTGTAGAAAGATTACTTTTTACAGGGGAACTAAAATAGAGTAAGATAGAATAACATAAGATCAGAACAGAAAGGAAGATGTAGTAAATGGTCCATTGGAAAAAAGTGGCAGTACTTTGTATGGTGTTGAGTCTGTTGCTGACAACTCCTGTCTTGGGAAGTTCAGCAGGTGATTCCGACGCAGGAGCGGCAAATAAGACAGAGCAGGCAGGAGAAGCTGCAGCAGAGTCATCGGACAAATCCGCAACCGAGGAAGCTGCAGGCGAAGCAGCGGACAAAGCCGCTACTGAGAAAGCAGCGGCAGAAGCGTCGGACAAAGACGCGACTGAGAAAGCAGCGGCAGAGGCATCGGACAAAGACGCGGCTGACGCGGCAGGGGAAACGGCGACAGAGGCAGCCGGAGCGGACGCCGGCGGGGAGAAGAAGGCGGAAGTGATTCCTTACTGGACAGAGGATTCTCCTGCCATGGCATCCATCGTTGACTATGTGAAATCTCTCACCGATGAGAACTCCGACGAGTTTGTGCCCGAGGAGGAGCGCGTCGCGGTGTTTGATATGGACGGCACTCTTTACGGGGAACTTTTCCCGACCTATTTTGACCAGTGCCTCCTGATGTACCGCCTGCTGCACGATGATACATACCAGGCGTCTGCGGAGGACAGGGAATTTGCCCAGGCTCTGGAGACTGCCCTTCTGCATGGAGAAAAGGAACCGGATTCTCCCAGATCCACGGCGCAGATGGCTGCGGAGTCCTTTAAGGGTTATACGGTGGAGCAGTACAGAGACTATGTGCGCAAGTTTATGTCACAGCCCGCAGTCGGCTTTGAAAACATGACTTACGGCGAAGGCTTCTATGAGCCCATGGCAGCCCTGGTGCAGTACCTGGCGGAGCACGGATTCAGAGTATATATCTGCAGCGGAACAGAGCGTTCTCTCGCAAGAGAACTGTCGGAAGACAAACTGGGCAAATGGATTCCCCCTTATCAGGTGATCGGCTCCACCTTTTCTCTGACTGCGACCGGAAAGGGAGATACAGCAGACCGCGACTATACCTATACGTCTGAGGATCAGGTACTACTGGAAGGAAACATGACTTACAAGAACCTGAAATGGGGCAAGATCGTCAATATAGTTGATGAGATCGGCATCGTTCCCCAGCTTGCCTTCGGCAACAGCTCAGGTGATTTTGCCATGGCGCAGTACACCGTGCAGAACGGCGGAAAGGCCTACATGCTCCTGTGTGATGATACAGAGCGCGATTACGGAAATATTGAAAAAGCCGCTTCCTTCGAGCAGAAATGCAAGGAGCTCGGTTTTAAGACAGTCTCCATGAAGAACGAATTCAAGACAATTTATGGAGAAAATGTCAAGAAGACTTCCTATCTGCCGGCCGAGGAAACAAGCACGGAGGGAACTACTTCGCCCGCAGAGGAAGCTGCGCCTGCAGCGACCGATGCACCTGCGGAGGAGGCTGCGCCTGCAGCGACTGATGCACCTGCGGAGGAAGCTGCACCTGCATCCACTGAGGCGCCCGCAGAGGAAGAGGTCCCTGAGGAAGAAGAACTGAAACCCGCAGCATAAGGCAGCCGGCACTCCGGATGTTTCTGCCGCGGGGCGGTTGCAAACATCCTGTGATCTTATGGAGGATGCCCTTTTGTCGGGCGGCATTCCGGAAAGTGCGGAGGATATCTACATGGGTCATATATATTTCATCAGGCACGGAGAATCCCAATGGAACGTGGAGGATAAGATCTGCGGTGCCACGGATGTCCCTCTGACGGAAAAGGGTCATGAACAGGCGGTTCTGACGGGAAAGAAATTTCTGGAAATGGGCTATACAGCGGACGAAATCCTCTGCTCCCCGCTGAAACGGGCGGCAGATACCGCCAGGCATATTTCGGAGATCACGGGGATACCCGTTCGTTTTGAGCCCCGCCTTGTGGAACAGAACTTCGGCATCTGGGAGGGCACGAGCCCGCGCAACAGCGAGGGATTTTTCAGGGCAAAGCAGTGCTTTATCAATTCTTTCGGGAGCGGGGAATCCATGTTCCGTGTTGCCCAGCGTGTATATAACCTTCTGGATGAACTGAAGGAAGATGACAGGACCTATGTCCTGGTTGCCCACAACGGAATCGTCCGGTTTGTCAAATCGTGGTATCAGGATCTGACAAACGAAGAGTTTGCGGCCTATAAGGTCGGAAACTGTGAAATCTACCGGTTTGAATGAGTCATGAGGGACGGTTCTGCAATGAGTCTTTCAGAACCGTCCCCAGAGACTCACCCAGAGATTCGCCGTCCCCGGAGACTCACGCAAAACATCTGCAACTGCTGATCCTTCACGTGAATTATATCGGTCATCAGGTTGACAGAAACCCTGCCTGTCGTTTACTATATTACATGCCTATAGGGAGTGCGCGAGAGACAAGCTCGATGACCGCACAGCAACCTGCT
>CAMKEX010000194.1 GCA_946411695.1 uncultured Lachnospiraceae bacterium | reverse complement strand
GAAGCTCTTTCAGGCTGCCTTCAGCAATAAAACTTAAGGTAAAGTGGGTCCCCTGTGACTCATTCCTGACTATAAAAGAAAGGAACGTAAATGATTCAGAAAATACGAGAAGCGCTAAGTGTAGATGTGCTGGAGATCATCGACCTGGAATGGATCATGTTTGACAGGGTACAGAATATCGGCGGCCGGGCAGATTGCCAGGACAATCGTCCGGTTTTTTATATTATGCGGGGAAGTCAGCTGTCTGCCTGGAGCCGAGAGATGCGTGAGAGCTATCTGCAGGATCTTCTTGAGGCGCAGGAGCAGGACAGGAATCTCCTCGCGGAAAAATACGGCTACATGATGGAGCAGACCAATCCGGTGGAGTACGCGCAGATTGCGGACAGGCTCCCGATGCGAAGCGAAGAAAAGCTTGCCCTGATCAAAGCTCTCTGCCGGCAGCAGGTTAAATGGCAGGAAGAGTTGTCGGAGGAATTCCCTGCGCTGACAGGCAGAGGGCGGGCGACACACAGTGAAGAAGACAGGGCCCGGGCGACCTCATTTGAGACCTATCTGGCAGGAGAACTCTCCACCTACTCCATGCGCACTCTGCATCTGTATGAGGAACACATGCAGAGACAGAAAGAAGCGGGTGTCAACATGAACCGCAGGATTCTCGAAAAGGAAGTGGAGCTCTACGGATATCCTTCTCTGGAAGCCGCGGAGCAGAGGCATCGGTGATCGACAGGGGCAGATGCATCGGTGATCAAAAGGGGCAGAGGCATCAGTGATCGATAGGGGCAGATCTATCGGTGATCGATAGGGGTAAAGGCATCGGTGACAGATTGGAAAAGAGACATTGTAAGGCTTGTGTTTTTGCGCCGAAAAATGCGCAAAACGCCTCGAATTCGGCGGCGTATGAACAGTGACGGTATTATGCAAAATACGTCTGAGAGAGTGCAAAGCGCGGAAGCGGAAAATCCCTGATACTGTATGTAACAGAAATTATGGCCCTGTCAGCATGATCCGGTCAGGGCAAAGTGAAATGATATAAAAAAGCAGTCAGACAGCAGTCCGGCGGCGGTGGTCTCATTGGAGAAACCTTCAAAATCCTCAGAGGTTTTTCCTCGGGCTTCAGAAACGTTCCGCGTTTCAGAAAGGAGAAAAAAGCAATGGCACTGATGACAGGAGAACAGTACATCGAGAGTATCCGCAAGATGAACATGGAGATCTACCAGTTCGGCAAAAAGGTTGAGAATCCGGTAGACGATCCGATCCTTCGCCCCTCACTCAATTCCGTAAGGATGACTTATGATCTCGCGCAGCTGCCCGAGTACCAGGATCTTATGACCACCATCTCTCCCGAGACCGGCGAGAGGATCAACCGTTTCACACACATCCACCGCAGCACAACCGACCTCAGGAACAAGGTCAAAATGCAGCGTCTGCTCGGCCAGAAGACTGCGGCATGTTTCCAGCGCTGCGTCGGCATGGATGCTTTTAACGCAGAGTATTCCACCACTTTCGAAATCGATAAAAAATACGGCACACACTATCACGACAACTTCAAGAAGTTCATGCTCTACTGCCAGGAGAACGACCTGACTGTCGACGGCGCAATGACCGATCCCAAGGGCGACCGCGGACTTGCCCCTCACGCCCAGGCTGATCCTGATCTGTATCTGCATGTTGTCGAAAAGCGCGAGGACGGTATCGTTGTCCGCGGCGCAAAGGCTCACCAGACCGGTATCTGCAACAGCCACGAAGTCATCTGCATGCCCACAATTGCTATGGGCCCCGATGACAAGGACTACGCAGTATCCTTCGCAGTTCCCGTTGACGCAGAGGGCATCTACATGATCATCGGCCGTCAGAGCTGCGACACACGCAAACTGGAAGGCTCTGATCTCGATGTCGGAAATGTGGAGTTCGGTGGTGTAGAAGCACTTGTGATCTTTGACGATGTTTTTGTGCCCAATGACCGCATCTTCATGAACGGTGAGTTCGAATTCGCCGGCATGCTGGTTGAGCGTTTTGCAGGTTATCACCGCCAGAGTTACGGCGGATGTAAAGTCGGTGTCGGCGACGTCCTCATCGGCGCAGCAGCAGTTGCCGCTGATTACAACGGATGCCCCAAGGCCAGCCACATCAAGGACAAGATCATCGAGATGCAGCACCTCAACGAGACCCTCTTCTGCTGCGGCATCGCATGCTCCGCGGAAGGCCAGCCCACCGAGAGCGGCAACTACATGATCAACCTGCTTCTGGCGAACGTCTGCAAGCAGAACGTCACCCGCTTCCCTTATGAGATCGTCAGACTCGCTGAAGACATCGCAGGCGGCCTCATGGTCACCGCTCCTTCCGAGAAAGATTTCCGCGATCCCAAGCTCGGACCCGTCATCGACAAATACCTCCGCGGCACCAACGATGTCACCACCGAGAACCGCCTCAAGATCCTCCGCCTCATCGAGAACCTCTGCCTGGGCACCGCAGCTGTCGGCTACCGCACAGAGTCCATGCACGGCGCAGGCTCCCCTCAGGCACAGCGCGTCATGATCGCACGCCAGGGCAACCTCGGCATGAAGAAGAAACTCGCAAAGGCCATCGCCCACATCGAGGACTGATGAGTCACGAGGGACGGTTCTGCCTGACTCATTTTTTAATCACTGATTTTTGATCAATTCATTTTTACATCAATAAACATAAAGGGATAGACATTAATGATAAAAGGACGTACTGTGCTGAAATGTAAAGAAAGCACGTACGTCCTTTCCTGATTCCATTTCTATCTTTTCTGTCTTTATCTATAGGAATCTATAGAAATCTATATAAATCTATAGGAACCGCAAAGGAGTTTTACAGAAAATGCTTGCGGGAAGTGTGTCCATGCATTGTACGGCTGAACAGACTCTTCTCCGAGCAATCTAAACGCGCTGTACAATGTTGCGGCCGATTCCTGTAAACCTTGCAATTTGCCGAATCGTTAATCCTTCTCTTCTCAAGAGACGCAAATATTCATTTCGTTCTTTTTTATCCAGTGACTGGAGAAAAGTTCCGCTTTTTCCGCAAAGACATCGATGTATGACAGATTTTGCCCATTGATCATCTTTTATGGGGAGTTCATGTTCCATACACTGATCATCATTCTCTGTGTTCATGTATTCCTGATAGGCCTTTTTTCCGCCGATCAACTGATACAGCAGAGATGTGTCCACTAATGAATTTGGCCTTTTCTGCGATCCAAAAGAATGATAACTGCTCCATCTGTAGGAAGATGCCGGACAGATACCGGCTTTTTGCGGATTGTTGAGGATATAGCGGAAAACAGTCAGCAGATATCTTTCATCTTCGACCGTTTCACTCCTGGATCTGTCCTGGAACAGATGCCCGCTGTGGTCATATTTCCGATTATAGTATCCGGAATAGGTGACTCCGATTTTCTGCATAAATTTCGAGATATTGTTGCTATGCAGATCATTGACCAGCAGATGAACATGGTTTTCCATCAGACAGTATGCAACCAGAGTCACATTGCATTCCTCACTGAAGCGTCTTAATAGTTTTAAAAAATATTTATAGTCCATTTCCTCCTCGAACAGGACCTGTTTCCCGATTCCCCTGCAGATTACATGCATATATCCGACAGAAGTAGTCTTTCGAGGCATGCGCGGCATAAGCGGCCCCTCCTTTCATGAGTGTATACATTAAAATATAATATATTCATATTAATGTATGATATATGAAAGAAAGAGTCAAGAGGAAGGCGGAGAATGAGTCACGAGGGACGGTTCTGAGTCACGGGGACGGTTCTCTGGAACTCATTTAGTGGTGACAGTAATGAAGAAAATAGTGCCCTGGCCTTCTGCACTCTGGACCCAGAGTTTTTCACCCAGGCCGTCGACGATCTCGCGGGCGATGGCGAGGCCGAGGCCGCTGCCGGTAGGGTTGTCAACGGCAGTTTTGTAAAAACGTTCGAAGATATGGGGGAGGTCCTTTGGGGAGATTCCGCGGCCGTCGTCGTTGACGCGCAGGGTGGCCTGTCGGTGTTTGGAGGTGGCGTCGATGAAAATATGGCCGTCATCGGCAACGAATTTGAAGGCGTTGTCGAGGAGTATTTCCAGAAGCTGGGTCATGCGGAAGGCGTTGGTGTAAAAGTCCGGCAGTTCCCAGACGCTTTTGTCAATGGAAAAGGAGATTCCCGCGTCCTCGCAGCGGGAGGAGAAGCGCTCCTGAATGGAATCAAGCAGAGCATGCGGGGAGACGGTTGTTTTCTCAAATTGCTGCTGATGATCCTGGAGCTTTGAGAGTTCGATGATCTGCAGGACGGAGTGCTCCAGGAGCCTAGATTCTCTGGAGATGATACCGTAATAGCGGCTGAGGGTGGTCTCATCGTGAACGGCCCCGTCGTTCAGGATCTCCGTGATGGCCTGTATGGAGGCAATCGGGGTTTTGAGCTCGTGGCTGATGTTGGCGATGTAACGGTGATAGATCTGTTCCACGCGGTCGCGGCTTCTTTTCTGGATGATCAGGGAAACAACGCAGAGCTGGAATAATATGGTGGCCAGCAGGCTGTATGCGGCCATGTAAGCCGGCAGGGATGGAAGGTGTCTGGCTGCATAGACAAAGCAGCAGCGGTCTTCTTCTGACTGCACGGGCTGTCCGGCGATTGAGACAAACCCGAAGGGAGAGAGCGATGGAGCCACTGTATAAAAAGATCTGGAGGTCAGGATGTACTTGGAAAAAGGAAGCAGTAATTGATCGATCTGCAGGTCACGCTGTCCGTAGAAGGCATAGAGGACCTGTAAATCACCGGACTGCGCGGCGCCGTTGTTCTTGGCCTTGGCCGAGGATTCGGCTGCCCAGATGTCATCGCGCCCGGATGGATTCCGGAAGATATGGGTGAGGCCGCTGCCGGCAGATTCTTCCTGCAGCAAGCTTTCCGGAAGCGAATTCTGATAGTAGATGTTGTAAGTCAGATACTGTTCCGGTTCGGTGAGGCTGTGAGGGGAGATTATTTCCTTTCTCTGCAGGTTTTCGGCGATTTCAGCGGCGGCGGTGCGTGCCATGTCGACAGACCGCAGGTTTTCGCGGCAGGCAATATAGTAGATTGCGCAGATTCCCACCATGATGAGCAGGAGATTGGTCAGGACAATCTGGACGATCCATTCTGTGCGGGTGAGGGAACGCATGGAAACCTCTCTTTCTCAGCTGCCTTCCAGAGGGCCAAGCCGGTATCCGACGCCGTAGATCGACTGGATGGAGAAATGGACATTTTCAGAAGGAAGCTTTTTACGGATCCGCTTGACGGTGGCGTCTACGGTGCGGGTCTCTCCATAGTAGTCATATCCCCAAACGGCGGTGAGAATCTGCTCACGGTTCAGGACGCGGTTTTTGTTTTCTATCATATAGGTCAGAAACTGTACTTCCCGGCCGGTCATGTCGATTTTTTCGCCGTTTACAAACACTTCCATGGTCTCCGGATTTACGGACAGCTCGGCAAAGCGGAGCATAGAAGGGGACGGCGCAGGCTGCTGCAAATCCGATGATTCCGACGTTTCCGAAACCGCGCGGCGCTTGAGCAGCTTCTTGACACGGAGGGCGACTTCCCGGGGCGAGTAGGGTTTGGTCACATAGTCATCCCCTCCGATCTCCAGGCCGGCGATGCGGTCCTCTTCCTCTGTGCGTGCGCTTAGAAAAATAATGGGGATCTCACTGTTCCTTCGGAGAAGACGGCACACTTCCATGCCGTCCATATCCGGTAGAGACACATCCAGGACAGCCAGATCTACCTTATGAGAGACGCACTGCAGCAGGGCGCCGGCTCCGTCATAGGCGTCCAGCACTTCCATCCCCTCCTTGCGCAGGAAAAAAGACAGGCTCTCATGTACGGCCTCTTTATCGTCACATACAAGAATCGTATAGGGTGCCATTGTTTCTCCTTTGCAAGAGTATGATTTCTGTAAAAAAAGCCTTATGATCGTCCGCTGAAGAGCTGAAGAACTGAAGAGCCAAAGAGCCGAACAGCCGAATAGCTGAAGAACCAAAGAGCCGAACAGCCGAATAGCCGAATAGCTGAAGAGCTGAAGAACTGAAGAGCCAAAGAGCCGAACAGCCGAATAGCTGAAGAGCTGAAGAACTGAATAGCCGAAGAACTGAACAGCTGAACAGCTGGAGAACTGAAGAAAGCTTGTCCTGTGCTCGGAGCGGATCAGACGGGCGAATGCAATCAGACGGACGAATGCGGGACATACAATACAGCGTATACAGTCATGTGCCTGTATACGGAATACAGTATTGACATCTCTTATTATACCATTTTGTCATTATCGACAGCGTTCAGGAACGTGGTATCCGAGAATCTGCAAAATGCATCTGTTTTCCGGCACATTTGCTGTCATATTTCTGCCTCAATCTGTTCATAGGTAGTGTATAGTTCACCACCCATTTATTGTTTAAAATCGTTTATTTTACGGGA
>CAMKEX010000193.1 GCA_946411695.1 uncultured Lachnospiraceae bacterium | reverse complement strand
TCTTCAGCGAATCAGTGTAATCCAAAGCAATCAAAAAGACAAGCGTTACCGGTCACGAATCTATGATATAATAAGTCTGTCCTTACAGTACAGGTCCTCGACAGGGCGTATACTGTAACGAACTGTCTGTAACTCCAATGATCTTATGCACCTTGCTTGATAATCTTTGCTTCATAATCATTGTTCATAATTATTGCTTCATAAACAGCTTTTGAATTCAGAAGAGGAGGTAAAAATGCCGACACCTCATAATACAGCCAATCCCGGAGACATCGCTGAAACTATCCTTCTTCCCGGAGACCCTCTCCGCGCCCAAAAACTTGCGCAGACCTATCTCAAGGACCCTGTCCAGTTCAACTCTGTCCGCAATATGCACGGCTACACCGGCCTCTATAAAGGCAAGAGGATCTCGGTCATGGGAACCGGTATGGGCATGCCCTCCATCGGCATCTACACCTATGAGCTGATCCATGAGTACGGAGTCAAAAACCTGATCCGCATCGGCTCCTGCGGCGCCATCAATCGACAGGTCAGGATCGGCGACATCCTTATCGCCCAGGGCGCCTGCACAGATTCCAACTACGCCTACCAGTACGATCTTCACGGGACCTTCTCGGCGATCGCCTCCTATGACCTGCTCCGCAGGGCGGTCCTGTCCGCCGATGAGCACGGCTTCCCCTACGCCGTGGGCAACATCCTGTCCACTGACATCTTCTACAAAGAAAAACCCCTCTGGAAAGACTGGGCAAAAATGGGTTGTCTGGGCGTCGAGATGGAGACCTATGCCCTCTACTGCAACGCCGTCCGCGCCGCCTATGCAGCGGAAGGCGCCGATCCGGATGCAGAGATTCCGGTCAATCCCCACGCGGATGTCAAGGCTCTGGGAATCTTCACAGTCTCCGACTCCCTGGTCACCGGCGAGGCGACGACTCCCGAGGAACGCCAGAACAAATTCACCGACATGATGGAGGTCGCCCTGGACGTCGCCTCACAGCTCTGATCCACAGCTCTGATCCACAGCTCTGATCCAAGGTTTTCCTCCCGCAGGAAATTATCCTTCCGGTCCCGGCGCGGAAGTCTCCCGCCGCAGAAGGGAGGACTTGTCCCGGGGCAAAGCAATCCGCCTTCTGTCTGCCGCTTCTGTTAAAAAGCGGCAGGCGGGAGGCTTTTTTTGCGTCCGGAGCGCAATATTGGGGGCTTCAATCCCCGCTTTTTGCATAGAGGTGAAACCGTGCGGAGGATATATTTTATATACCCGCTTCGGAGTGTAAAAAGCTCCGCACAGGACGGACACACCAGGAATCATTGTTTTCATTGCGCGTGTCTGCGGGCATCGGTCCGCAGACACAAGTGTATAACCCGTTTTTAACTGTTTTTACTGGAGGATAACATGAAAAAGAAGAAGAAAAAGCTGCCCTGGATTATTCTGATCGTCGTGCTGCTCATCGTTTTTTCCATGATGAGAGGCAAGGGTTCCAAATCAGCAAATGAAGAGGCGACGGCTCCCGCCGAGACGCAGACGGCAGAGTCGGAGCCGGAAGAAGAAAAGAAAGAGGAGACAGAAGCTCCGGAGGAAGAGAAGGAGACCGAGGCTCCGGAACAGGAAAAAGAGGAGGAAACAGAAGCCCCGGAAGAAGAGGCTTCTGCCGATGAGCAGAGCGGGGAAAGCGAAGTGACCACGTCAGACGCTGAAGAGGCAGACAAGGAAAGCGACGCAGGGGACGACGCCCCCGTCAACGGAATCCGTCCTTCCTTCAAGACGGCAATGGACGAGTACGAAGCTTTCTTTGATTCCTATGTTGAATTCATGGAGAAGTACATGGACGCGGACCCGGCAGACGCTGTCTCAATGATGGCAGATTACGCCAAATACATGCAGGATTACACGGAAACCATGGAAGCGCTCGACAAGATCGATGACGACGGGGACCTCTCCAATGAGGAGCTGGTCTACTACACGGAAGTCATGGGCCGGATCAACACAAAGCTGGCCAAAACTCTGCAGTAATGACTGCAGTAATGATTGTACCAAAAGCCATCCGGCCGGCTGCCCCGGCGGATGGCTTTTTTCTATACCCCGGCGTCCCTGGCGGCGGCATAATCCTCCTTGACCGCCCGGGTGCGCGGATGATCCGGGCCGAATATTTTTTCCAGAATCGCGATGGCTGTTTCAAAACAGCGGGAAGCCTTTTTGAAATCTCCTCTGAGCAGATACGCCTCCGCAAGATTGTTATACAGATCCGCCCTGTGGGGGTTTTCGGTCCCGTACTGTTTTTCCAGAATGGAGAGTGCCTTCCAGTACCAGCGGAAAGCCTCGTCGAGCAGGGTATCCGCCTCCTCCCCGCGCCGCTCGTTACAGGCCCGCCGGCTGAGCTCATCGAAGAGCAGGCCGACATTGTTGCAGATCCCGGCATTCCCGGCGAAGTCCTCACCGAAGAGCTCTGTATTGATCCTCAGCGCGCGGTCAAAATAGGTACGGGCCTTTTCCATCTGAGAGAGATCGCTGAATTCCTGCCCCAGATTGCAGCAGATGACAGCGGTGCCCGGGTGCAGCTCCCCGTAACAGCTCCGGTGCAGCTCCAGCGCTTTTTCATAGTATTCCACTGCCTTTTCGTGCTCGCCGCATCCGGAGCAGACCAGGCCCAGATTGCTGCAGGTCGTGGACAGCACGAAGCTGTCGGGTCCATAGCTTTCCGTCTGGATTCCGAGAGCCTTTTTCAGAAGTTCTTCCGCCTCCCCGTACTCCTCCATTTCATACAGCACCACTGCAAGGTCATTATAGGTGATCGCGATGTCCGGGATTCCGCCGCCCGTCATGGATTCCTGCAGCCCGATGGCGCGATGATAGTGAGCCATGGCGTCCTCAAAGCGGCCCAGCGCACTTTCCGCCTGTCCGCAGGCTTTGCACACGGATGCGCTGATGTAAGCAGAAGAGGCCGAAGCCGGGAGCCTTCGGACAGCGTCTTCCGCCTCATATGCCCACTGCAGTGCAGCCTGCGGATGTCCTGTCTCGTACTCGATCAGGGACGCCTTCCAGGCCGCCTGCGCCCGCTCCGCTCCGCCGGACTTTTCTGCCGCTGCTCTCTCCGCCTGTTCCCTGCCGGTCTGTCCGGCCTCTGCTGCCCTGTCCCTACTGGTCTGTCCTGCCGCTTCCGGACCGGTCCCTCTGCTCGTCCGGGCCTGTCCGTTTTTTTCTGCAGGGCCCTGTCCGTCCGCCGCACGATCCGTGTTTCCCAGCCTTTTATAAAGGCGCATGAGCAGGCGGGAAATCTGCCCGAGGAGACCGTAATCCTGTTTCTTCTCCGTGTACTGCTCGTAATAGGAAAGAGAACGCCGGATAAAGTCCCCGCAGTTTTCCGCGTCCGGCAGGAGTCTGTCCGCTGTCAGGTCCGCAGTCACCGGGTGCATGGAAATCATTCTTCCGGCACTGACCAGGTGCAGGTCGCGGAAGCGCAGGAGCATGCCCCGCAGGACTTCCGGGCGGAAAGTCCCTTCGCACAGTTCCATGAAGAGTCCGCGCTCGATCCCGCTTACAGGAAGCAGGGACAGGATGCGGAGCAGAAGCTGCTGTTCTTTTGAAAAAACGGCAAAGGAAAACAACCCGGACATCTGGCTGTACACATCGGGCGCCCCCCGGTAACGGCCGCTGCCTCCGCCGCCGATCTGCGAATATCTTCCGCTGCGCACCTTTGCCAGAGCCTCTTCAATGGTGCTGAATCCGGCATCATATTTCAGAGCTGCCGCGATCAGTTCAACGACCATGACATGCTTTCCCACGGAGAGGATGATTTCTTCCATCATCACCTCCTCTGCCTCTGTCCAGATGTGATCGTCGTAGATCTCTTTTGCAAGCTCCGTCAGTTCCGCGCGCGACAGAAGGTGGTCCTCCGCGGACAGGCTGACCGACGGATACTGGGGCGGCACAAAGAGCCTGGTCGTAAAGAGAATATCGGCCCCTGTCCGGCAGAGCATATCCAGAATATCCCCGTTGGTCCTCTGCTCCGGATCCGCCTCGCAGACCTCTCCCATCATTTCAAAAAAGGTGCGGTCATAGTCCTCGGCGTCAAAGTTGTCGATGATCAGGAGCAGGCGTCCTCCGTAGCGGGTGATCCGGGACAGATGGAAGTTAAAAAGATCCTCCGGGGAAATCTCCTCCCAGCGGAGCCTGTCCTGAAACCGGATTCCGGCGATGGTATTCAAAAGGTCTCCGTGAAAGGGCGCATAAATGCAGCACCCGTCCGCTGCTTCAGCGGCATACTGCAGGGCAAGGGAAGTCTTGCCGCAGCCGCCGTCTCCGGTGATCCAGACCGGGCTTTTCCTGTGGCGGAACTGTTCGCCGATCCAGGCAAGTTCCTTCCTCCTGCCTTTGAAGATCCGCCCGGTCCGGGGCGGCTGCGAGACGGATGCAATGGCGGGAAGCCCGCTGAGCCTCGACTCCCTCTCCTCCACCTGCAGGACCTGTATGTTCTGCGGCAGAAGGCTGCAGAGGCAGCGGCAGCTGTCGCGCAGAAGGGCCGCCAGGATCAGCCAGGTCAGAGCCCCGCCCAGCGCCCTGTCGGCGCTCTCTTCCTCTCCGCTTGCGTCGGATGTGTCGAAGGTATCCAGAAGGGAGCGGATGTAGCGGTAGATCGCATATCTGTCCGCAGGCTTCATCTGCGGAACCAGTTTCTTTTCCTCCTCCGGCGGATTGCGCAGAAACCCTTCGATCTCGCCGCGGAGATCTTTTTTGCTCTTGCCGCTGTAGATGCCGCAGTATTTTTTTACGATCAGCGTGTTCGCTTCCAGAATACAGCGCATAGAAGCCGAAGCCGAGACCTGTCCCTCCTCCGGGTCGCCGTCGACCAGCATGCGGTCAAACTGGGCTCTCCCGGAAGAGACGGAATATCCCTTTTCTTCACAGCGCAGCAGGAAGCTGCGGCGCTTGGCGTCCGCCTGAATATATTCCATCAGGGCATCCCAGCCTCCGAAATGCAGGAAGAGAAAATGGTTCATCTGCACATTGGGACGGCCGTGTTTTGTCAGGATCTCCGTCATATAAGTCAGACACTCCTCGGAAAGCCCCTTCTCCGTGTGGTTCCCTGCGGGCATGGACAGATCAGAGGCCGAAAACCGCATCAGCGGACGGCTCCTGTCCTTGGAATACAGCCGGCGGTCTATTGCCTCCAGCGTGAGAATATAATCACTGCTCATAGTTCTGTCTCAATCCTCTCAGTTTGCTGCACGATCGGCATTACAGTAAATGAGCCTCAGATGCAGCATAGATATCTCATCCCACGGGATCCTTGCGTCAACATCCTCGATCTCAATCGACCAGAGTGCCTGCCGGTTGGTCCAGAAACACCCGTTGTGGCGGCTCAGGGCAATCTCCGCGATAGCCTCATTTTCATCAATTATAGCACATTCGATTTCCGGCTCAATATCCGGCACAGCGGGGGATTTTGTGCAGGCAGTCATTCTCCCCCTGATCGTGATCCTGCCGGCCTTGCGGTCCGTCACCGTCTTCACCATGTCGATCCGGATTCCCGATTCCAGCCCCATAGGGTCTTCGATTACAGCATTCATCCGTGTACCTCCTCTTTTTTTACTTATGGCGGCACACACAGCTTTTCTGCTTCCGCACGCCTTCCGCAGCCCTCTGTATGAAAACTGAAAACAATGAACCTGCCCCGGTCAAGGTCACAGTTTTTCCATACCCTTGTTTTTGAGCCGGACACATTGATCCATGCTGAAAGGTTCGCAGCCTCGTGCTGTGCTGTGCCTAAAGCTATCCTAAAGAATGCTTTTTGCACGGGCAATGCAGTTTCATGGGATACAGTCCCTCAAAATAACTTGCCGGAATGTTCGGCTGTTCAGGACAATAGGGTAGAGGCGGCACTGCGATAAAAAAGCTGACGCATTTTGCCTCTGCAAAATACGCCAGCCTAATCAAACCAACTTTCCTAATCAGACACCGTCTCTCCATATAGCTTTGCAAACAGCTTCAGATACTCCTCTTCGACCTGCGAAAAAGGCCGCACGGCATAATCGAGATCGATATGAATCTCCGGTTCCGGCCGGGGCTGAGGCTCCTGCAGCAGAACCTCCAGGTCATACCAGAGCAGGTCATCGTCAATCCTTTTCAGTTCACGCTGCTCCTCTTCTGTCAGCGTACTGCCCAGAAAACGCTCATATACCAGGTCCAGTAAATGGTCCTCCAGCTTCTGATAGGCCGGCAATGACTCCTTGAAAGGACGAGGAATGTCAGACAGATAGCACTCGCTGGCATCATGCAGCAGACAGGCCAGAGCCAGTCGGGCACCCAGACCGCGGGCGAGAGCCTCTTTAGCACAGCAGATACAGTGCTCCCCCACCGACCAGAAAGTCTTCACATGCCCGTTCCCCCTGCAGAGCATGGGAAGCGCATGGGCTATATCCTCGATCTGTATTTTCTCTTTTTCGGGCTCCGTCGGCACAAACCGCAC
>CAMKEX010000192.1 GCA_946411695.1 uncultured Lachnospiraceae bacterium | reverse complement strand
TAAGAGATGGTCTGAGGACAGTGAGAATGGATTCTATGAAGGATGATTCGGATTGTCTGGTCATGGTCATTTGAAAAACATCTCATATCTGAAAAGATATGGGATGTTTTGGCATCTGCCCCAAGCAATCACTCGTCAGCACCTTGACATTTGCGGGGGCGGAAAAATGTGATTGCCGCCTTTGATTACAAGAGATTCAAACAACGGCACCTTAGGCCCGCATTTTCTTGGCTGCGCACAGAAAAGAGATTCTGGAGCAGAGCCAGCGAGTGTCAGGAGGCCTATTAGATTACGGTGGAAATAATGTCCAGTATTATGCAGGTGTACAGCCAAGATCGATATGCACAGGATTGGAGAGATGAGGGAAAAAATGAGATATACCAGACCGGATCCATTTGACATGATTGAGTCTCTGTCATTGGAAGAAAAAAAGAGTCTGCTAGCTATCTGTCTGACTCCATTAGGAAAATGGAGGCTTCTGCCACAAAGATGACATATTTAGAAGAACGGTGGATGGAAATTAAAAGACTGATGAAATCTCTGGACTACGAACCGTATATTGACGATCAGGTGGAGATTGAGGAGATATGGGACATATGCGAAGACTTGATTAAAAGCGGGAAAATTCAGGATACTTCCTGGGCCATTAGACAGGCAATCCTTCAGGATATTATAGAGGGTGAGTACTTTGACGAATATGGCGTATTCGACCCAATGAAACAGCTTTTTTCTGCACTATGTATTTCAAAAAAGGAGCGGATCACAAGTGCGGACATGTGTTTTGAATTTGGGTCTGGTTATATGAAAAAAGATGGTGCCAAAGTGTATCTTGAGTGTGGGCTGCCTGAAAAATACTATGACTATCTCGAGACATGTTTGTCAAGAGATGGGAAGCTATACGAAGAACTTATAATGTATTACAAGGACAGAGATTATGAAAAGGCTCTTGAAATAGCAGAACTCGCCATGAAAAAGTGTAAAGAGAACCTGACGGAAACAGTTATCTTTCTATTACAGGATGCTGAGAGTAAGCAGGACTCTGCTAAATACACAAGATTGATGAAAAGTGCAAAACTGAGGTATGCCATCAATTATCAGGAAGTCCTTGAGAGAATGGAAAAGTAGCTTACTTGAGGGCTTTTTCAAAAGATGACCAGGAGCTTTCCGCGCAGATGGGCGTCTTTACGGTTCCAACGGTCAGGTTTTATATGGACGGAAAGCTGGCTGTTGACGAGAGCGGCTATTTCAGCCTGGACCGGATGCTGGACAGGATGGAGAGATATCTGAAAATATTGTCGGACGGGGCAGATTGCCGGGACGCAGCCCGGGACGAATGAATAGGAGGCAGGAATGGAAGTATACGAAGCCTTGACATTACTTCGGGACAAGGCTGCCCGGGACGTGGCTTTGAGAAAAAGCCTTCTGGAGACCAGACACAGCCGGACACCGCTTTCGGATTTCTGCAGGATCAGCATGCAGGCCGGCGTAGAGCTCTATGAGATGGATCTTTTGTCCGCAGGGGAGGATTATTATGCCGCCATGCGGCGGTCTACCAACGGCGGTGGAGAGAACTCGCCCCTGCTTGTAGGCGAGGATGATTATTATGAACTGTTTCTGGAGGAACTTGCTGTGATGGAAAAGAATGGGAGAAAGCTGGCAGGAGAAGAGCTGATGGTCCGGGGACGGAGGACCCGGACCAGGATCGTCATGCCGCCGATCGCGACTTATCTGAGCACGGAAGACGGTAAGGTGACAGAGCCCATGCTTTCCTATTATGGCGCCCGCGCCAAAAACAAAAATGTCGGGATCGTGGTCACGGAGCACAGCTTTATCGCGGTCGCAGGGAAGGCAAAAGCCAGGCAGCTGTCCATCTCTTCCGATGAGGATATCGAGGGCCTGCACAGCCTGGTGGATGTGATCCATGAGGGCGGAGCCCTGGCGATCGCACAGCTCAACCATGCGGGGAGTGCCGCACCCTCTGAAGTCACGGAAGGAAAAGCGGTTTCCGCGAGCAGTGTGATCCTTCCCACACATCCCATGATGGGCGATGGAACGGCGCCGCTGGAGATGGATCAGGCAATGATCAATGAGACGGTGCATGCATTTGCGGCGGCGGCAGTGCGGGCGAAGGCGGCAGGGTACGACGGCGCGGAGATCCATTCGGCGCACGCCTACCTGCTCAACCAGTTCTATTCACCCCTTACCAACCACCGGACAGATGAATACGGTGGAAGCCTGGAAAATAGACTGAGGATCCACAGAGAAGTCCTGGAAGCTGTCCGCGGTGCGGTCGGGGAGGACTTCATCCTGTCTGTCCGCCTGGGCGGATGTGACTACATGGATGGCGGGAGCACGATCGATGACAGTGTGTACGCAGCAAAAGTCCTGGAGGAGTACGGTGCGGACATGATCAGTCTCTCCGGAGGAATGTGCAGATATACCCGGACAGGACATGATGAAGCGGGGTATTTTCAGGATATGTCCAAAGCTGTCAGGGCGACAGTCTCCATTCCTGTCCTTCTGACAGGGGGAGTGAAGACCCTGAGCGATGCGGAGGACCTCCTTGCAGACGGCGCTGCAGACCTGATCGGTGTCGGGCGCGAACTTATGAAGGATCCATGCTGGGGCTGAGACGGGAGAACTGGAGGATAAAGCAACTGCTCCTGCTGACAGAGGCGAATCGTCCATGCTCCGAAAGCTTTGTCTGGAGATAGGGCAGAGTTTAGCTGATGAGGATCAATACCTGTTTTACTTTGGAGGAATTACAGTGATTGAAAAGGTTTTGGAATACTTGAATACCGGGCGCGGTGAGGAGATGACGGAAGAAATGAACAGATGCTCATATGCCCAGAGCCTGCTTGCCGGAAAACAGACGATGGAACTAAACAGTCAGTACCATACGCCGGAGGCAATTGTTCGCATCATGTCGGAGATCACCGGAGAGGAGCTGGATGAGACTTTCCGCATGTTCCCGCCTTTTTACACAGATTTCGGGAGAAATATTCACATCGGCAGAAATGTGTTTATTAATTCCGGATGCCACTTTCAGGATCAGGGTGGAATATATATCGGTGATGACGCACTGATCGGCCACAATGTTATCCTTGCGACTGTTGATCATGACCTGGATCCCTATGACCGGCACAACTGTTATGCCCCGATCAGGATCGGCAACAGGGTCTGGATCGGATCGGGAGCGATCATTACAAAGGGCGTCTGCATAGGAGACGGTGCTGTGATCGCAGCCGGGGCAGTTGTGACAAGGAATGTTGCGGAGAATACAGTTGTGGGCGGTGTGCCTGCGAAACTGATAAAAAAGATTGAAAAATAGCATGCTGTTCAACGCAGCCGGTTCAGATGATATGACGACATGGGTGAATAGTATGTGATCATGGAAGATAATAGACGAACAGGTTTTTTCTGCGTCAGGAGAAGGATAATGTTTGATTTACTGTATGGGATCCGGAATCTCGGGAAAAATGAGAATAATTATATAAGTGATGATGAACTGAATATCATTCGTAGTCATAAGGAGGAAGCAGCTGCTTATTTCCATGAAGCTCTGGATCGATTGTCTTTTGAGGATAAGAAAGTAACGTTGGAAGATGGCCAGCTTCTGGATGATGCTATGTTTGGCCTCTTTTTTCTGGCTGAGTGGAAGGACACCACTGCTTTCGCAAAGGTGGGCGAGATTTTGAGTCTGCTGGGAGAAGATGACGAAAAATGGCTGGGAGATATAATAACAGAAAATCTGCCTCATATCCTATATCAGTTGTTTGATGGTGATTATCTGTTGCTGACGCAATTTCTGTACAATAGCCGGATGACCTCCTTCGTCAGGCTCAGCTATGCGCAGATCGCGATCCAAAAATATTTGGACAAATGCATTCCTGTGGACCATCTGTTATCCATAATGCGTCACTTTGACTTGATCGATGAGGAGGAACTCAATCTGGATGTGATCACTTTCATTTGTGATTATATGGCGAAGGCTCATGTGGAAGAATATATGCCGGATGTCAGAAGATGGATCGACAGAGGCTGGGTCGATCCTAGGGTCGTCGGGGCATATGCGGATCATGTGGATCTATTCTATGACTATAGAGACCACGAAATCATTCGTAAGGATTATTCTCTCAAAAAAGAGGCCGGTTACTGGTACAGATTTGAGAATGCAGAAATATCCACTATGAATGATACATTCAAAAGAATCGATGACCGTCTTTTTATAAAGAAAATACAGGAAACTGCGAAGAATCCGTATCAGGGGATCGGCAGAAACGATCTATGCCCCTGTGGAAGTGGGAAAAAGTTTAAAAAATGCTGTCTCCCTTTGCTTGATGGGATGAGAACCGGCCAGGCTGAGCCTCCTCTGATTCGAAACAAAAAGGCAAAATATTACCCGTCGTTGTCTTTTGATCCTGTTACCGGGCTGCCGACAGCCGGCTTTGAAAGAAAGCCCGAGCGGGTGTACCTGGAAGATCGCTATGACAAAGAAGCCATCACAATTGATTACTATGTTTATATGGCGAGGGAGACACTTAGGGAAAATCATTTCAGCGAATTCTCGATGAATATGTCTGAACTTAAAAAGCTGAATGAGAGGCGAAAGCAGACTGCAGAAGTCTACTTGAAAAAGGCCGAAGAATTACGTGAACGAAAAATGGAACAGGAACAGATCAAGGATATAGAATCATTCGACAGGCATTATGCCATACACTTCCTGAGTGATGAGTGGAGATGACAATTGTTCAGCGCAGCGTTAGGTGAACACTCGTCAGCACCTTGACATTTGCGGGTGTGGGTAAAACTGTGTCAAGCTGAGTCAATCTTTGTCAATCCAGGATTCTATGTGAACCAAATTGCGCATAAGCGCGATTTGGTTCATAATAAAACCTCTTTGCATGAACTGGATTTGTCGTTTTTCAGTCTGATTCATCCAAGTCCGTATAACGCTCAGATAGAATCCTTGAAAGGTCACGTTTCTGATAGATAATGTTCTGAACATAGACTTCAGCGTATTCTTCATAAACATAGTAAAAAACGGCGAAGTTTTTAGCATTCATTCGGCGTATCCCGCGGGAATGCCAAGGTTCATCTTCAATAAGTCTGTACCGTTTCGGAGCTTTTCTAAGCCCGGCTATTTTGGAGCGGATATAACGGATGCAGCTTATTGCTATGTCAGGAGCCATAAGATAGAAAGAAATATAATCATCTAGTATATGACATTTTAATTAACTGTACATTTTTTAAAAGCTATGATATCATACAAACGAGGCAATCGGAGGGCCCCTTGTATGAAATTCACGCTTGAACAAAACCATAGAGCAGAGCTTGAAAAGCTTGCAAATTCGGGTATGACCCCGGTCGTTATCGCTCAAAGAGCGAAGATCCTGCTCATGAAAGCTGACGGCAAGTCTGCATCAGCGATCGCTGAGGAACTCGGAGTTAGCCGGCATACTGCAGAGCTTTGGATAAAGAAATACCGTACCCGTTCAGAAGACGATTCTGTTGAGGATCTTCTCAATGTAGATAAGGGTCGTGGCCGTAAAGAGGAGATCACCGGTGAGGCGAAAACCTGGCTGATCAGTATAGCTTGTACACAGCCTAAGGATTATGGTTATGCAGCGGAGACCTGGACCACAAAAGCTCTTACACAGCACATTAATAAGACAGCTGTAGATGCAGGCTTTGAACGGCTCGCGACCATCACAGAATCCGGTGTATATCGAATTCTGGACAAGTGCAAGATCAAGCCATTTCGCATCCAGTATTATTGTGAACGCCGGGACCCGGACTTCGACGAGAAGATGCATAACGTGCTGTTGGTTTATAAGCAGCTGCAAATGCAGTTCGACGAAGAAGGGCATCTTCTCCCATTCGAAGAGGGCCAGGTGGTCCATGTTGTATCGTATGATGAGAAGCCCGGAATACAGGCAATTGCAAACACTGCAGATGACCTGCCGCCAACTGAAAACAATGGAACGATCAAGCGCGACTATGAATACAAACGTCTCGGCACAGTATCATTGCTCGCGGGGATTGACCTGCAAACAGGAGAAGCCATACCGCTTGTCAGTGACAGTCATAACAGTGCAGATTATATCGAATTCCTTAAGATACTTGATGCCAGGTATCCAAAGGGTGATACGATCCGGCTTGTACTTGACAATCTAAAGGTTCATAGAGCCAAGAAAGTCATAGAATATCTGGCTACTGTAGAAGGTCGTTTCGAGTTTGTATTCACACCAAAGCACGCCTCCTGGCTAAACCTTGTCGAATCATTCTTCAGCAAGATGACCAAACAAATGCTCAAAGGCATTAGAGTCAAATCCAAAGAGGAGCTGGTCCGACGTATATATACTTATTTTGATGAGATCAATGCAGAGCCGGTTGTATTCCACTGGAAATGGCATCTCAATGATATTGATCCCACCGAATCCGTTAAAACCAAGACATTATTGGAAATGTCAAGTTAATTAAAAAAGGTCATACTAGTTC
>CAMKEX010000191.1 GCA_946411695.1 uncultured Lachnospiraceae bacterium | reverse complement strand
GCAGCCGCCGGGTACTTCTTTTTTTATTCATAGTTCTTTATTGCAGGGCTCTTTATGTTTCTCATTTTTGCTGATCCGCAGCTTCCTTGTCTGCCTTGGGCAGGCGTCCGTAGGTCTTTGTCAGATCATAGATGCTGTGCGCCAGTTCATGGGACAGAAGGTTGGGGACGACGCGCCACTGCCAGTTGCCCTGAGCGGTTCCGGGGGTGTTCAGGCGTGCTTCCTCACCCTTGACCAGGAAGTCCTGGATGGGGATGATGCACAGATCGCAGACACTGCGGAAAGCTTCCCGGATGAAATCCCATGTAAATGCGCCGTAATCGGTGTACTCGGAGTGGATAAAGCGGCGGGCGAAATCGCGGTCGTGATCACTGCACTGCTCGATCCATGCGCGGGTCGTTGTGTTGTCGTGGGTGCCTGTGTAGACAACCGCGTTCTTTACGTGATTGTAAGACAGATAGTAGCTGGACTCGCTGGGGTCAAAGGCAAACTGGAGCACCTTCATGCCCGGATAGCCGGTTTCTTCCAGAAGCGCTTCTGTCGCGGGGGTGATGTTGCCGAGGTCCTCTGCAATGATCGCGACATCACCGAGTTTTTTCTTTACGGCATTGAAGAAATCGCTGCCGGGTCCCTTGACAACTTTGCCGTGCTCGGCAGTCTCGTCGCCGTAGGGAACTTCATAGTACTCGGCAAATCCGTTGAAGTGGTCGAGGCGGACCACATCGTAGAACTCAAAGTTGCGGGCAAAGCGCTGGATCCACCAGTCATAGCCGTTCTTTTTGAGTTTTTTCCAGTCATAGACGGGGTTGCCCCAGAGCTGGCCGGTCGGGGAGAAGGCATCCGGAGGGCATCCCGCCACGACGGTGGGAACGAGGTCCTTGTCGAAACGGAAGATATCCGCGTGCGCCCAGGTCGCCGCGCTGTCCATGGCCACATAGAAGGGGATGTCGCCGATGATCTTGATGCCCTGCTCCGCCGCGTAGGCGTGGAGTTTTTTCCACTGGCGGTCAAACTGGAACTGGAGGAAACGGTAGAAATCGATATCGTCGGAGAGTTCCTTCGCCGCATGGGCCAGGGCTCTCTTCTGGCGCAGGCGCTCGCCCTTGTCCCAGTCTGTCCAGGATTTTCCCTCATATTTTTTCTTCAGGGCCATATACAGGGCATAGTCAAAAAGCCAGTAGTGCTCTCTCTCCAGATATTCCTGATACTCCGCGTGATATTTGCTGTGGCTTTCTGAATTCTCAAGAGAGCGGAAGCGCTCAAAAGCGATCTTCAGGGCGCTGTAGCGGTTATTATAGAGCGCGCCGTAGTCGACTTTTTCGGGATCATTGCCGAAATCAAAACTGTTCACTTCATCCCATGTCAGGAGTCCCTCTTCGATCAGCTTTTCCAGGTCGATGAAGTAAGGGTTTCCCGCAAAGGAGGAGACAGACTGGTAAGGCGAATCGCCAAATCCGGTCTGACAGAGGGGCAGGACCTGCCAGTAGGACTGGCCTGCTTCCTTGAGGAAATCGATAAACTCATAGGCTTCTCTGGAAAAGCTTCCGATTCCGAAGCGAGAGGGAAGGGATGATACGGGATACAGAATTCCGCTTTCTCTTTTCATATTTGTTACATAGTCCTTTCATTTGATTTATGTGATCTCTTCTGCACTTTCGCGGACCGGATCTTTGTCAGAAACCGGCGCGGGGCAAAAGCAGATACCGATTCAGGAGCCGGCTGTGCAGCAGTTTCCCTGCTTTCCCTGTGCGGGAAGTCCGTGCAGGTTCTGTCACTCTGCCGGCATGATATAGATGATCCTGTGAAACCAATCCGGCGCATAGATATCTATTCTGCCGGCATGGCCGGCATGACATAGATGGTTCTGTGATACCAATCCGGGGCATAGACATAGGGATAGATCTCGTTATTGCCCTGAATGACATTCTGGTAATACCACAGAGCCAGCAGGTAGACGATCAGCGCAAGAGCGATAATGGCGCGGTTGTCTCTGCGCAGGATACGGACAAGGCGGGAATAGGCAATGAACCTGTAGTAGCCGAAATAGTAGCTGATCCTGTACAGGGCGGGACGGACGCTGCGCAGCTGCACTGTGCAGATTTCCAACAGCAGCATGATCACGACGAACATTCCCAGGACCTGTGTGCCGAATCTGTCCTCCCAGAACCCTTTTTTTCCCGCTGTCTCCGAGTCTTCTGCCGTATCCTCATTTCCGGTGATACGCGCGGATCCCGCCAGAGCACTGTCACCCGATATTTCCTCAAATCCGCAGAAGCGGTCGTAATAAAGAATAACAGGGAGCAGGAAAGGCAGGCGCAGGATGGTCGGATTGAGCGCCACAGCGACACCCTTTGCCATGT
The DNA here is from genome assembly GCA_946411695.1 of uncultured Lachnospiraceae bacterium. Classification (GTDB taxonomy): domain Bacteria; phylum Bacillota; class Clostridia; order Lachnospirales; family Lachnospiraceae; genus CAG-791. The sequence continues at coordinate 4,155 of CAMKEX010000191.1, read as the reverse complement.
ACCTCGCGAACTTGGCAGGCAGAAGGTTCATGTTCAAAACGATCCGCAGCAGGGGACTGTAAAAGAGGATCACACCCATGCAGGCGATGATGAGGAAGAACTGCAGCCAGCGGGGCGGCATCTTTTTCATTACCAGGAATAATACGGGCAGGGCCAGGGCAAGGATGCCTGTCGCATGAAAGAGGATGGCCGCTACGTTAAAGACTGCGAAGAGCAGGTATTTTTTTTCCAGAAAGAAGGGAAAGGCCGCAAACACGACCGCAAGGGCCAGACACTGGCGCATGGTATTGAGCGTGTCTCCGTAAAACAGAAAGAGGAAGCAGGCCCAGCCCAGAGTGATGGAACACCAGCGCCTGTAGTACCACAATCCTGCCATGGTAAAACCGCAGATGATCAGAGCAGTCACCAGATAAAACAGGTGGGGATTGTTGGTAAATCTGGAGACCGCATAAGCCAGCCCTTTGTAGAGAAGGTCGATCTCCGACTGGGTGCGCAGAAAGGAACGGAGTCTGCGCGCATTACAGGCACCCCGGAAGACATAGTTTCCGTAGGTCGCAATGTCTGTCCCCACCGTATAGTCCCTGGCGCCCGCCAGGACAACGGGAAAGGCGACGGACAGGCAGCAGAGCAAAACTCCTGCAAGCCTGCTCCTCCTGCAGGCCCATTCTCCCGCGGCGCAGATCAGTATGGATATTGAAAAAACAGCAAGATACTGACTCACTGAGACCTCCAGGAAAATTCATGGAATCATTCTTTTTTCTTGGCATCGGAAGCCCTGTACATCAGATAGAAAATTCTTTTTCCGGTCATCAGGGCACGCAGTTTCATCTTGTCAACCCTGCGCACGCCGGGTGCACGCAGAAATTCCTTCCTGAGTCCGCGAACGGTATCGACGATCCGTTTCTGGACATCCGGGAAGAGGTGATAATCCGTCGCGAGCATGTCTGAGAGGAAGCGCATGTAAGTCACAACCTGGAGACGGACTGCCGCGCCCCGCAGGGCGGGATATTCTTTGGAGATCATATCTGTCACGCGGGCGGACGTATCCAGCAGGGTCAGGTTCCTCTCCCCGATCCGGCTGTGCATGATGGATCCCGCCTGCATCCTGTAGAAATACAGGGCATCCGTGACGGCGGCGACCTTCTCCGCCCCCATCATCACATCGTAAATAACGGCGTAATCCTCGTAGAGGAGGCCCTTGGGATAGCGGTATTTCTCCCAGAGGCCGCGCCTGAAAAGCTTCCCCCAGGCCTGGTGGCCGAACCCTTCATTCATGAGCATCCGGCGGAGCGCCTCTTCGGTGCCGAAAGCCTGGCTGGTAAACTTCCTTCTCTCTTCCGGAACGGCTTCCTCACTGAAGCGGATGAAATCCCCGACGGCGGCATCCGCCTTTGTGCGGACACAGGCCGTCCAAAGGTGGACGATCGTGACCGGAGAGATGGCATCGTCGCTGTCCAGGAAATACAGATAGGCACCCGTACTCGCATCGATACCGGTGTTGCGGGCAGCGGAGAGGCCTCCGTTCTCCTGGTGGATGACACGGACTCTGGAGTCTTCCGCAGCGAGTTCATCGCAGAGCTCACCGCTGCCGTCGGTTGATCCGTCGTCAACAAAGATGATCTCCAGATTCCGGAATGTCTGCGAAAAGACGCTGTCCGCGCACATCCGCAGATAAGGTTTGACATTATAGACAGGGATGATCACCGAAATCAGATCCTCTGCACTTTTCATATAATCCTCCCTATAAAATATCCGCTTTCTGCTGCCTGCCTTCTGTTACCTGCTTTTTGTCACAGATGCTCTTTCTGGAATTTTCTGGCACGTCCCATGACATCCAGTGCCCGGAACTGTCTGTGCCTGATCAGGAACAGCACGACCCGCCTCTGTCTGGAGAGGCCGCGCAGGTTATCGGTCTGCAGAGCCTGCTGTACGATGGGCTGCTGCAGATATTGTTGATATCCCTTTTTCTTCTCGGAAAAAGGAGCCGTATTATCAGGATTGAAATATCCGCTGATGGCTGTCGTGATGATGACGTAGAGCAGGCGGTTGTCAAACCAGGGCAGAAGTCTGTCCCGGTTGCTGCTGGTCTCGATCAGGGCACGGATCTTTTCAAAACAGCGGATGACGAAGCGATGGTTCTCCTCGCTGTGGGAGGAGGAAATTGAGTTTTCGTTATAGAGGTAGTGGTAAAAGGGCCTGTTGATAAAGAGGGCGCTCTGAATCTGCTCGAACAGACGGATATTGAATTCCAGTCCCTCCGCGCCCTGGCGCAGCAGCTCATCGTGCACGATGCCGTGTTCCTCGAGGAGGCTGCGGCGGATGATCTTGGAGTAGGCGACCGCTATATTGCAGTTGTATACCAGAAGCTGCTGCTGCAGCCACCTGCATTCCTTCCCCCGGTAGACCTTCCCGCTCGTCGTATAGTCGCGCAGATAGAATTTATAATCCTGAGAGGAATGCTCATATTCCCGGGTAATCCCGCACATGACCAGGTCGACCTGTTCCCGCGCGCCCGGCTCCAGCATTTCCCGGCACATGTCGGCGTCGATCCAGTCGTCTCCGTCCACAAACATGATCCACTCACCCTGCGCAGCGGCAAAACCGGCGTTCCGCGCACTGCAGAGCCCCCCGTTCTCCTTGTGGAGCACACGGATCCTGGAATCTCTTCGGGCATATTCGTCGCAGATCTCTCCGCACCGGTCAGGTGATCCGTCGTCCACCAGCAGGATCTCAATGTCTTCCAGCGTCTGCGACATGCAGCTCTCGATGCATTTTCGCAGATACTGCTCCGGCACCTTGTAGACCGGCACGATGATACTGATCGCCGGCAGGCCGGCACAGCTGTCGGCTCCGGCCGCAGATTTCTCTGTATTTACGATTTTTTCCGCATTCTCAGTCATATATCCATCCTTCCCCACTGCATCCGAACAAACTCAGAGGCGTCCCGGTCTCTCAGTCCTTTTTCAGGATCTTTCTCGCAGCCCTCTTGGCGAGAGCATAGACGCCGGTCCGGTAACAGACTATGCGGGCCGTTCGCTCCAGCTTCACTTTGGCCGTCATGGGAAAATACTTGTTAAAGAAAGTCCGGGCTTCCATACAGGCGGCATCCTCAAAGAATTCCTCTCTGCGCGGATTGCCGTCCACGCTGTGGAACATCTCCTTTACACCTGCGGTCAGACGGTCCGGCTCTACCTCGAGGACGCGGCATCTCTGCCGGACCTCTTCGAATATGCGGCGTCCCTTCTCCGAGTGGATCAGGACACGGGAGGTTCCCCTGTCGTCATCCAGTTTCTTGTCAAAGGCATAGACCGGATAGCAGTCCCAGATGGTAAAATCACTCTTTCTGTAGCGCTTCTTGAAAGCACACTCATAGCAGGAAGGCCGGTCGCAGATGTTGGAAAAAAATGCCCGCAGCATCTGGTCCGTGTCGATCCCCTGCACATACCGCTCCTCTCCGCTTTCATCGAGGAGAGTCATGGTCGAATAGTTGTAGCCGAAATGCTTGTCCCGGAATTTCGCGTCCGCGATCTCTGTGCCGAGCTTGTCTCTCTGCATCTCCAGATATCTCGCCCAGACCAGAGGGGAAGGCACCGCATGGCAGACTACATCCACTGTGACCAGGTGATCCAGAAGTTCACTGCGGGAGCCTTCGGTCCCGGAAGGTTCCAGGAAGGACAGGAGGCCTTCAATCTGGCAGGGCGTCCCGCTGTAACAGACAAGACGGCCGGCGCGGAGATGGTCCCTCACCTGTGTGAAGGTCTTCTCCGTATCGCTCTGGACATACTTGCTGTTCCTGAAGATCTGCAGTCCTTTGGGACTGACCGCGGATGTGTGATGTACCCGCAGCCGGTCGTCAAAGGCTGCACCGTAGACGATGCCGCCGCGGTCCAGCACATAGCGGGCGATGGCAGTAAAGGCGCCGCCGGAAGTGCTCTGCCGGCGGACCTTTTCATTTTTGTACTGCAAAAGATATGCTGCCTGCGGAAAAGGAACATCCTCTCCCGCACGCAGCACCGGACATACCCGTTCACACAGACCGCATTCAATACAGGCCGTTTCGTCCACTTCCGGATACAGGAATCCTTCTGCGTCCGCTTTCATCTGTATGCAGTGCACGGGGCAGGCATTGCTGCACCCGCCGCATCCGCAGCAGTC
>CAMKEX010000190.1 GCA_946411695.1 uncultured Lachnospiraceae bacterium | reverse complement strand
CCGGGAATAAGTATATATACTATGTTACTTTTAAAGGAGGTTTTGTATGAGAATTGCTTTTGCCGGCAACCCGAACAGCGGCAAGACTACAATGTATAATGATCTGACGGGCAGAAGTGAAAAAGTAGGTAACTGGGGCGGTGTAACAGTCGGCCGTAAGGAATACCCCATCAAGAGTGAATATACAAAAGGTGTCGAGGCAATTGCCGTTGACCTGCCCGGCGCCTACTCCATGTCCCCCTTTACACCGGAGGAAAGTATCACCAGCAAGTTTGTCCGCGATGAGCATCCGGACGCCATCATCAACATCGTCGACGCGACGAACCTGAGCCGCAGCCTCTTCTTTACTACTCAGCTGTTGGAACTGGGTATCCCCGTTGTTGTTGCTCTGAACAAGGCGGATATCAATGAGAAAGAAAGGACTACCATTGATGTCGCTGCCCTTGAGAAGATGCTGGGCTGCCCGGTTGTCAACACGACCGCAACTGAAGGCAAGGGTCTTGCGGAAGTCGTCGAAAAGGCAGTTGCTCTGAACGGTCAGACACAGAAGGCACCCTATGTGCAGGCTGAGATCGATCTGCATGACAAAAACGCCGTTGACGCGGAGGACCGCAAGCGTTATAAATTTGTAAATGACATTGTTGCCAAAGTAGAGAAGAGAGCAGTCAAGTCCGCAGAGATCAACAAACAGGACGCCATGGACAAGGTCCTGCTCAATCCCATCGCCGGTATTGTGATCTTCGCAGTGGTCATGTGGTTTGTTTTCTGGGTATCCCAGACCTGGCTGGGACCTCTGGTCGCTGACTGGATGGTCGGATATATCGGAATGTTCCAGGAGTGGGTGGCAGGTCAGCTTGAGAACAGCCCCGCGATCCTGTCCGCTCTTCTGGCCGACGGCATTGTCGGCGGTGTCGGCGCGGTTGTAGGTTTCCTGCCCCTCGTCATGGTCATGTACTTCCTGATCGCCCTTCTTGAGGACTGCGGTTACATGGCCCGTGTCAGCGCCGTTATGGACCCTATCTTCAAGAGAGTCGGTCTGTCCGGAAAATCCGTCATCCCGGTCGTCATCGGAACAGGCTGCGGTATTCCTGCCATCATGGCCTGCCGTACCATCCGCGATGAGAGGGAGAGAAGAGCGACTTCCATGCTCGCAACTTTCATTCCCTGCGGTGCCAAGATCCCGGTCATTGCACTCTTTGCAGGCGCGTTTTTCAACGGCGCCGGCTGGGTCAGCACACTCAGCTATTTCTTCGGACTGGTCCTGATCTTCCTGGGAGCCCTGCTCATCAAGGGCATCACCGGTTATAAGTACAGAAGATCCTTCTTCATCATGGAGCTTCCCAAGTTCAAGGTGCCCAGCCTGAAGTTCGCTTTCAAGTCCATGATGGAGCGCGCAAAAGCTTATATCATCAAGGCAGCTACCATCATCCTGATCTGCAACACGGCCGTTCAGGTCATGCAGACATTCAACTGGCAGTTCCAGGTCGTGGAAGAGGGAATGGAGAACACTTCCATCCTGGCCACCATTGCAAATCCTTTTGCAATCCTCCTGATCCCGCTGGGATTCGGCGTCTGGCAGCTGGCAGCTGCAGCGATCACCGGCTTCATCGCAAAAGAGAACGTCGTCGGTACACTGGCAGTCGTTTACGGTCTTACTGCATTTATCGATGTGGATGAGCTTGCACTTACAGGCGGTGCCAACGAGGTAGCACTTACCATGGGTCTTACCTCTGTTACTGCTCTGGCTTATCTGTTCTTTAACCTTTACACACCTCCCTGCTTCGCTGCGATCGGCGCTATGAATTCCGAGATGAAGAGCAGAGGCTGGCTGTGGGGCGCGATCGGCCTGCAGCTGGGAACCGGTTATACGGTTGCATTTATCATCTATCAGCTCGGAACCCTGATCACAGAAGGTCATCTGGGCGTAGGATTTATTCCCGGACTGATCGCGGTCCTGTGCATGGCCGCCGCAGTCGTGCTGGTTGGAAAGAGAGTCAGGTCTCACTTCGATGAGGAATATGCTCTCCATCAGGCAGTCAGACAGGGCGCCAAAGCGTAATTATTTGTAATCTTTTTTGTAATGTTCTATTGAAAGGAGAGAAATACAGTGAATCTGGCTACCTTTATTTCTGTTGTAGTTCTGGCACTCATCATCTCTCTTGCCATCCGCTATATCATCCGGGAAAAAAAGCGAGGTACCGTTTGTATCGGCTGCCCCAATGCCGGATCCTGCCAGAAGTACGGCAAAAAACAAAGTGCTTCACATAGTTGCAATCATTAGGTATTTATACAGAAGAGGCGGATCTCCGCCTCTTCTGTTGGTTATGTAAATAAAATAGTTGTGTACAAAATTGATTCTGTAAATAAAGGGATTATGTATAAAAAAATCGGGATCAAGAAGTAAAGAGAAGAAGGGAAGAGTTTTCCGATTTTTCAACGATTGTCCTGATTAAAAAAGACATGGAAAGGTTTTTAAAAAGGGATTTAAAATGGATAAACTGATCATTGCTGCCGGTTTCCTGCTGATCGTCTATGCGCTCTGGCAGACAATCCAGAAAGTTCGCGGCAGGGCGAAGAGCAGTTGCTGCGGGACTGCCGAGGCTGTATCCGCAAAAAAAGTGGAGGATACGGATGTTTCACATTACCCCTATCGATACCGTTTATCGATAGAAGGTATGCATTGCAGCAACTGTGCAAAAAATGTTGAGAACACGCTGAACAATATGAACGGCGTCTGGGGAAAAGTGAATCTTGGAAAAAAAGAAGCGGATGTTCTCTCAAAACACGCAGTCAGTGAAAAGAGCTTTGCTGATGCTCTGCAGTACGCGTCTTATACATTGACAGGATATTCCGTACTCAGGGATCCGGACGCTGCATAAGCGGAAAATATTGTTTCCTTTCTGACTGTGTAAAGGTATAATAATAATGATCGCAAGAGAGTTGGTTACCGATGCAGCAGATGATGGGATGCGGCTTCTGAATAGAAGATAAAAGGATAGAAGATAGAAGGTGCATGTCTGTCCCGGGCTGCATATTTAGGAGGACGCCGTGCCGGCAAAGAAATACAGCACCATTTATGAAGACTTGAAGAGGAAAATTGAAAAAGGCGTCTATAAACCGCAGTCCTGTCTGCCGACGGAATTTGCGATGGTAGAGAAGTATGGATGTTCCAGAAATACGATCCGCAGAGCAGTGAAGGAACTCTCCGAGATCGGATATGTGCAGAGCATACACGGCAAGGGTGTCGTCGTGATCTACCGGCCGGCAGGGTGGTCCGATTTTTCCATCGGGGTGATCGAGAGCCTCAAGGAAGCGGCTGCGCGGAACAAAAAGGAATATCACACCCGTGTCCTGGTATTTACGGAGTTTGTGGTCAATGAGCGGCTTCATGAGCGGCTGGGGTTTGATGTAGGCGAAGAGGTCTACTATCTGCAGCGTGTCCGCTATTTTGATAACACACCGGTGATCATGGACAATAACTGGTTCCTCAAATCCGTTGTCCCCGGTCTCACGGAGGAAATCGCTGCGGATTCTGTCTACGCCTATATGGAAAATGTCCTCGGAGAATCCATCGTGACCGCCAAGCGGGTCATGACGGTGGAGAAGGCGACAGAGATGGACTGCAAATACCTCGACCTGGGAGACTATGACTGTCTTGCAGTTGTCTCCTCCCATACATTCAACGCAAAAGGAATCATGTTTGAGTATACGGAGTCCCGCCACAGGCCGGATCGTTTTGTATTCTCCACTATGGCGACGCGCCGCAGGATCTGAGAAGCGTATTTTTGACGAATACGGCGATTATTCAGGAACCGCCTGCGGGCACTTACGCGCATATACCGGGATTTCAGGCACGGATACTGCGCGGCAAATCATAAGACAAGATCGTGACACCTTCAGGTATTGACCCGCGATACTTGCGCAAGGAAAACTCAAGATTGAAACAGCAGGAAGCGCAAATGATCATTTTGCTGCATCCTGCTGTTTTTTTTATCTTCCAATCATACCGGAGCCCATCAGTGGGTAACTATTCAACTTTCCCCGGTTCGCAATGATAGGCATTGCCCGCTGCGGAAAGTCAGGGGGGCTCCGCCCCCAGGTCCTCACCGGATTATGTTTCAAACCTGTCCGGTGAGCAGGCTCCCCGGCCGGGTTTGATCCACGATCCGGTGAAGCTGAATAGTTACAAAGAAAGTAAAAACACCTCTTGACATATTTGTTTAAACAAGATACAATACCAGTATACAAAGTTGTTCAAACAAATCGATGCATCGGAAAACCTGAACAATTTGTAAAGGGCATAGTGTATGGAAAGCAATCCGGATTCATCATAGAAACGGCACCCTTACGAGGCGGGTTGACGGACTAATTTAGTGCGGAGGTTGTAATGGGAAAGTATACGAATGATTGTAAAGAACTTCTGGAATATGTGGGCGGCAAGTCGAATGTCGCGGCCGTAGCCCACTGCATGACCAGAATGCGCTTTGTTCTGAATGACCCGGGCAAAGCGGACATCAAAAAGATCGAAGCCATGAAGGTGGTCAAGGGAACGTTCACGCAGTCCGGACAGTTCCAGGTCATCATTGGAAATACGGTCAATGAGTTTTATAATGATTTTACTGAGGTTTCCGGTATTTCCGGCGTCTCCAAGGATGCGGTCAAACAGGCTTCCAAACAGAACCAGAATCCGCTCCAGCGTCTGGCGACAGTGCTGGCGGAAATCTTCACACCGCTTCTGCCGGCCATCATCACCGGCGGTCTGATCCTCGGTTTCAGAAACTGTATCGACAGTCTCTATGTTTTCCAGGGCGGACATACACTGGTCGAGCTTTCCCAGTTCTGGGCAGGTGTTGACCACTTCCTGTGGCTGATCGGTGAGGCAGTCTTCCACGTCGGTATTCCGGTCGGTATCTGCTGGTCCATCACCAAGAAGATGGGCACGACCGAAATGCTGGGCCTGATCCTGGGTCTCACCCTCGTTTCCGGCCAGCTCCTGAACGCTTATGCAGTGGCGACCACTGCTGCAGCAGACATCCCCAAGTGGAACTTCGGTTTCGCACAGGTCAACATGATCGGCTATCAGGCTCAGGTCATCCCTGCTATGCTGGCAGCCTTCACCCTGGTCTATCTGGAGAAATTCTTCCGTAAGATTATACCTTCGGTGGTCTCGATGATCTTCGTGCCCTTCTTCAGCCTGACGCTCTCTGTCATGGCGGCACACTTCATCCTGGGCCCCATCGGCTGGAAGATCGGCTCTGTCATTTCCTCCGTAGTTTACGCAGGAATCACAGGACCCGCCAAGGTTCTCTTTGCGGCAATCTTCGGTTTCGTCTATGCACCGCTGGTAATCACCGGTCTCCATCACATGACCAACGCCATCGACCTGCAGCTGATCGCTGACTTCGGCGGCACCATGCTGTGGCCTATGATCGCCCTTTCCAACATCGCACAGGGCAGTGCTGTTCTGGGCATGATCTTCCTGCAGAAGAAGAACGCAGAGATGCAGGAAGTCAACGTTCCCTCCTGCATTTCCTGTTACCTGGGCGTCACAGAGCCCGCTATCTTCGGTATCAACCTCAAGTACATGTTCCCCTTCGTCTGCGGTATGACAGGTTCCGCGCTTGCGGGCATGTTCTCCGTACTGACCGGCTGCATGTCCTCCAGTATCGGCGTCGGCGGCCTGCCCGGCATCCTGTCCATCAAGCCTCAGTTCTGGGCATTCTATGCGATCGCTATGCTGATTGCCGTAGGTGTTCCTTTCATCCTGACCACCGTCCTGGGCAAGGCCCGCGGCATTGACAAAGAGGCGGCTGCTCTGGCGGCAGAGGCAGCGGCAGCAGAGATTCCCGAAGCGGATCTTGAGACTGTCAGCGGTCCCGTCGAGATGGGCGCTTTCCTCTCCGGCAAAACCGTAGATATCCACGAAGTTCCCGATCAGGTCTTTGCTTCCGGCGCTCTCGGCGAAGGGATTGCCATTGAACCCACTGATAATGTACTCGTTGCTCCTGCAGACGCAGTCATCACAACTACCATGCCCGGCTCCAACCACGCAGTCGGCATGCGCATCGCCAACGGCGCAGAGATCCTGCTCCACATCGGCCTTGACACCGTCAGCATGAACGGCGACGGATTCACCTGCCACGTAAAAGAGGGACAGCTTGTCCGCAAGGGCGACAGGCTCATCACCTTTGATACAGCGAAGATCAAAGCAGCCGGCCATCCTCTGGTCACCATGATGGTGGTCACCGAAGATAACGGTAACGAGAAGCTTGCCTTCGAAAACGGCAAAGCAGTGACCGCAGGCGAGACAAAGATTGCTACGATCGGCTGATCCCTGGAGTAATACCGGATGAAGTATCCGGCAGCAGCTTGTCACAAAATACCGATAAAAGTTAACAAGGGCGGTGCCGGCCTGAAGTTTTCCCTTACAGGCAGGCGCCGCTTTTTACAGTAACTAAGTATTGAATGGGTAGTGTCAAGTAATCTATGAAAAAGCCTGGGCAAAAAAATGGTTCCGGG
>CAMKEX010000189.1 GCA_946411695.1 uncultured Lachnospiraceae bacterium | reverse complement strand
GAGACAGTTCTATGCTACCCTTAAGTTGTCAAAGGAACCGTCCCCCTGACAACCCCGTCAAATGTCTACCCGGGGAAGCTTGGCAACAGATGCGGCGATCTGCTCGTCTGTAGGAATCTCGTCGGTCATCTCGCCGTCGTTGTATTTCTGATAAGCGACCAGGTCAAAGTAGCCGGTGCCGGTCAGGCCGAAGACGATGGTCTTCTCTTCGCCGGTCTCTTTGCACTTGAGGGCTTCGTCGATGGCAACACGGATCGCATGAGAACTCTCGGGGGCAGGGAGGATACCCTCGACACGCGCAAACTGCTCGGCTGCTTCGAAGACGCTGCTCTGGTCGACGCTCACGGCCTCCATGAAGCCATCATGGTAGAGCTGGGAGAGGGTCGTGCTCATACCGTGGAAGCGCAGGCCGCCCGCATGGTTGGGGGAGGGGATGAAGCCGCTGCCCAGGGTGTACATCTTGGCAAGCGGGCAGATCATGCCGGTGTCGCAGAAGTCATAGGCGAAAGTGCCGCGGGTGAAACTGGGGCAGGAAGCGGGCTCGACCGCGATAATGCGGTAGTCTGCCTCGCCGCGGAGCTTCTCTCCCATGAAAGGAGCGATCAGGCCGCCCAGATTGGAGCCGCCGCCGGCACAGCCGATGATCATATCGGGCTTGATGCCGTATTTATCCAGAGCAATCTTTGTCTCCAGACCGATAACGGACTGGTGCAGCAGGACCTGGTTCAGGACACTGCCCAGAACATAGCGGTAACCGGGGTTCTTTGTAGCGACCTCCACTGCCTCGGAAATCGCGCAGCCGAGACTTCCGGTTGTCCCGGGATGCTCTGCGAGGATCTTCTTGCCGACTTCGGTCGTCTCTGAAGGGGAGGGAACAACAGAGGCACCGTAAGTTCTCATGACTTCACGGCGGAAAGGCTTCTGCTCATAGGAGACCTTGACCATGTAAACCTTGCAGTCCAGGTCAAAATAGGAGCAGGCCATGGACAGGGCAGTGCCCCACTGGCCGGCACCGGTCTCCGTCGTCACACCCTTGAGGCCCTGCTTCTTGGCGTAATAAGCCTGGGCGATGGCGGAATTAAGCTTGTGGCTGCCGCTGGTATTGTTGCCCTCGAACTTGTAATAAATCTTTGCAGGGGTCTGAAGCTTCTCCTCCAGGCAATAGGCACGGACCAGGGGCGAGGGCCGGTACATCTTATAGAAATCACGGATTTCCTCCGGAATTTCGATGTAAGGGGTCGTCTCATCCAGTTCCTGGGCAACCAGCTCCTCACAGAAGATCGGTGCCAGTTCCTCCGCCTTCAGCGGCTGGAGAGTCCCGGGATTCAGCAGCGGCGCGGGCTTGTTCTTCATATCCGCGCGCAGATTATACCAGCTCTTAGGCATCTCGTCTTCGTTGAGATAGATCTTGTAGGGAACCTTCTTGTCTGCCATGGTAATATTCCTTTCTTTCATTGATGCGCCTTAGCGCTGAGACTGGTTTCTTCCGGGACAGGAACTGGTTGGTACTGTCGCTTTCGAGCAAGCTCGGCGCGCCAGTTTTTTGATTTGTACGTGCGCTCTTCTTTTCGATCGCAATTCGCCATGCCGACAGGTTCGCAGCCTTCGGCTGCTCACTGTCGCGGCGTTCGCCGTATACGTCCAAATCTAAATCCTGTCGCTTTCGAGCAAGCTCGACACGCCAGTCTTTTGATTTGTACGTGCATGGCTCATTGCTTCGCGCAAAAAACAGCCTGTCCCTGCAGCTTTATACATTTGCTGCTGGGACAGGCTGATAAATTCATCCTGCGGTGCCACCCGGCTTGACGCTGTTTTGCGCCCACTCTGCCATACGTAGGGATGCATCGTCTATAAAAAATGGCTGCATACCAACATATGCTGAACTTTTCTTACGGAGGTCCATCACTCCGTCTCCCATACTTTACAAATCTGTATTTCAGGTCGCCCTCAGAAGTCCATTCGGCAATACGCTTCATACTGCAATCTCAGCACCTGCAGTTCTCTGGAATGAAGGAAGAATTGCTTACTCACTCTTCTTCAACGGTTTAACGCAGTGTAGCATGAATCGATCTGCGGTGTCAATGTTCTAATTTCTGCTTTTGACCAGTTTATCTTTTTTCTGAGTTTTTTGCCGCACGGCAGCGCAAATCTCCGCTGAGCCCATTGGGGCCGTTCAGGCGAACAGCATTTCGCAAAGGGAAAACAAAAATATCGTAGAATAATCCATAAACTGCATACATTGAAATATGGGAAAGCACAGGCTCTGGCAGTATCCTGAGAATGGAGTATTTTAACAAAAAACGGGCAGCACAGCTGCCTCCGCCAGCAAGTATAAGGAGTTTGCCATGGCCATTGTGTACAACGAAACCAAAAAGACCTTTTCCCTTCATACTGCCAAAACGACCTACCAGTTGAAGGTCGGCAATCTCAACTATGTCAAGCACCTCTACTACGGGGCAACGATCCGCGATGAGGACCTGGTCTATCTGATCCGTCAATATGACCGCGGATTCTCGGGCAATCCCTATGAATCCCTGCAGGAGCGTACTTTCTCGCTGGATGCCCAGCCGCAGGAATTTACGACACAGCAGCAGGGAGATTTCCGGATCAATTCGATCGAAGTACAGAATTCCGACGGAAGCTTCTCCTTCAACGGAAGATATGTCTCGCACCAAATGTATCAGGGTCCCTTTACTTTACAGGGGCTTCCGACTGCCTTTGCGACAGAAAACGACACTGTCGATACTCTGGAGCTGACCATTGAGGATGCGGTAACCAACGTCCAGGTCACTCTCCTGTATTCCGTCTTTGAGGAGGCGGACATTATCATGCGCGCCGCCAGGGTCCACAATGGCGGAAAAGAGCCCATCCAGCTCAAGCGGATCATGTCTATGAACATGGACTATATGAACGGGCAGAATCTGGATCTGATCTCCCTGCCGGGCAGGTACGGCCAGGAGCGGCAGGTTGAGCGCCAGCCCCTGACCCACCATGTGCACAAGATCCGCAGCGGCCGCGGCATCTCCTCCCATCAGCAGAATCCTTTCATCGCTCTGGCAGAGAGGACAACGACCGAAGATTTCGGGGCCTGCTACGGCTTCGCCCTCATGTATTCCGGAAGTTTTCTGGCGGAGGCCGAGCTTGACCAGTACGACCAGGCCCGTCTGGTAATGGGCATCAACGACCGCCTGTTCAGCTATCCTGTAAATCCCGGAGAAGATTTTGACACCCCCGCTGTGCTCATGACCTACACCCACAAGGGTCTGACCCGGATGAGCCACAACTACCACAACTTTATCCGGAACAATCTGAACAGGAGTAAGTTTGTCCGCGATGTGCGGCGTCCCGTCCTGATCAACACCTGGGAAGCAGCTTTCTTTGACTTCGATGATGAGAAACTCATCGAGATCGCAAAAGCCGCCAAAGGCATGGGCGTCGAAATGATCGTCATGGACGACGGTTGGTTCGGCAAGCGCGACGACGACAATTCCGGTCTGGGAGACTGGTATGTCAATGAAAAGAAAATCAAGTGCGGTCTCATGGAGCTGGTCCGCCAGATCAATGATCTGGGTATGAAATTCGGCATCTGGTTCGAGCCCGAGATGGTTTCCGAGGACTCCGATCTCTTCCGCGCTCATCCCGACTGGGCAATGGAGATTCCCGGACGAAGGGCGGTACGAAGCCGCAACCAGCTGGCCCTCGATGTGGGCAGAAAAGAAGTCCAGGACTACCTGATCGAGAGCATCAACCGGATCCTGGACAGCGCCAACATCTATTATGTGAAATGGGACATCAACCGCGCCATCACGGATCTGTGGTCCAATGCACTCCCGGCGGAATGCCAGGGAGAAGTCTCTCACCGCTATGTCCTGGGCCTCTACCGCGTCATGGACGGTATCATCAAGACCCATCCGGACATCATGTTCGAGGGCTGCGCGGGCGGCGGCGGGCGCTTCGATCCCGCCATGCTGACCTATTTTGTCCAGTACTGGAGTTCTGATAACACCAAGCCGTTGGACAACCTCAAACTCCACTACGGCTCCTCCTTCCTCTACCCGGTATGCACCATGGGTGCCCATGTCTCGGAAGCCAGCCCCATGGTTCCCTTCGAGACAAAAGCTGCCATTGCCATGTGCGGCACCTTTGGATATGAGCTGGACGCGACAAAGCTGAAAAAGAAAGAGATCCGTTCCTGCAAAAAAATGAGTGACCTCTACCACAAATATTACGACCTCAATTTCTTCGGCGATTACTACCGCCTGGCAAACCCCTTCGAGCAGGTCAATCTGGTTGCCTGGGAGAGTGTCGCAAAAGATAAGAGCGAAGCCCTTGTGACCGTGATCACTGTCAACCTGACCGTCAACGGCCCCCAGGAATACATCAAGTGCAAAGGCCTCTCTCCCAACACCCGTTACCGTGTCGAAGGAGACGGAAACACCCTGATCGCAAGCGGCATGGCACTCATGCACGCCGGCCTTCCCATTCCCCGGGAAATTCCTGAATACACTGCCTTCCTCTATCACTTGACTGCAATCGACGAATAAACCTGAAAAGGGGGAGACAAGGAGATACAGAACCGTCCCCTGTCTCCTCCTCCTTGAGAGAAAAGTGTCAAAAAGAGAAAGCTCCGAGTCAACCGGGACTCGGAGCTTTCTCTTTGTTTCATTCCGTCCTGTTATTATTCAGAAGTATTCTGCGGTAGAGCCGGTTCAGTTTGCTGCTTTTCCGATGCTTCCGACCACTTCCATCTTCTGCATGACATAAGCCTTCACTTCTTCCATACCCCTGGCGGAGTATTTTTTCGGATCGAAGGCATTCGGGTTTTCCTGCATATAGGCCTTGACGCCTTTTGTGAAGGCGATGCGCAGATCCGTCGCGTAGTTGACTTTGCAGATACCGCGGCTCACGCAGTCGCGCACCTGTTCGTCCGGAACGCCGCTGGTGCCGTGCAGAACGAGGGGTATATCTACGAGTGCGCGGATTTCGGAGAGACGCTCCACATTGACCCTGGGTACGCCCTTGTAGACGCCGTGGCTGGTTCCGATTCCCACTGCCAGAAAGTCAACATTAGTCTTTTCCACAAAAGTTCTGGCTTCTTCGGGATCGGTGTAGGGATTCTCGTCCGCGTTTTCAAGGTCATCCTCTTTGCCGCCGACGCGCCCCAGCTCTCCCTCGACGGGGATACCGCCGGGATGGCATGCATCCGTGACGCGGCGGGTCAGGGCGATATTGTCCTCAAAGGGAAGTTTCGACCCGTCGATCATGATCGAGGTATAGCCTGTGTGATAGGCTTTCATGGCCATCTCAAAGCTGTCGCCGTGGTCGAGATGCATGACCACCGGTACAGAAGCTCTGTCGGCTGCAGCCTTAACATTTGCCAGGTAGTAGTCCAGGCCTGCATATTTGACCGTGCCGGGAGTCGTCTGCATGATAACAGGGGACTTTGTCTTCTCTGCCGCCGCCAGCACCGCCATGACCATTTCCATATTTTCAACGTTGAAAGCGCCTACGGCATAGCCGTTTTTCTGCGCATCCAGCAATAATTCCTTTGATGTTACAAGTGCCATCTTTTTCCTCCCTTTACATCTTAATCTGCTGTCAGCCCAGCATCTGCTGCTGAGAGCCGTACAGGTACTCGTCGATGCAGTTCATGACGCGGTCCATAACCAGTTCCTTGGGATCGTTCTTAAGCTGCCCTTCGCGGACCTTTGTGTACTGGATGGGCATGAACTGACTCAGAAGTCCGAGCGGAACGCCGTCTTTGAAGTTGTCGAAGAGTTTGGCAACCGCTTCCTCCACTTCGGGATTTGCATAGTAATAACGGCAGCGGTCGGAGAATGAATATTTGCGCTTGTAGGCGATCTCTCCGGGAGTTCCATAATAGTACTTGGCAAAATATTTAGGGTTTTTGAGCATGCTTCTGTCGAGGATCTCGATGAAGTAGCTCTGTTTCTCCGGCTCGTCCTTATAAAGCTCGCGCTCGGCATTGGCGAGTGCGAAGAGGCCTTCGCGAAGGGCCAGGGTGAGTCCGGGACCTACTTTCAGGATGCCCGCGCCGTCCTCTACGAGCTCGCGGAGTTTAAACTTGGTCTGGTAATCTGTGGAGTGCGCCTCAAATACGAGATTGGGGAATTCCCGGATGGCAGCGGACAGTTCGGTTGCCTTTTCCCTGATATACTCGGTGCAGCCGGCATCCTTCTCTTCAACGCCGGGCTGAACGACAACAGCGATCACATAATTCCATGCATCCGCGACGTCATGTTCCGCAAAAGCTTTTTTGAATGTCTCCACCGTGGCCTTGAAATCAGAGACTTTTGTGACCTGCACACCCTGGTCCACCGCATCCTGGGATCCTCCGGGAATCGGCACCTCACTGCCGACGATATAGACAGGATGCACGGCTTCGGGATTCTGCTTTTCGAGCTCTGCGTAGGTATCCTCCGCAACCTTTGCAAGTTCGGCACCGCGGCGGGCGATCACTTCATCTGCCAGGCGAGTATCGGGATCATCGCTGGCTACCTTCATGCTGGTATCGATATGGATCTTGGTGAAACCGGCTGCCACATACTGGCGGATCAGCTCCCGCG
>CAMKEX010000188.1 GCA_946411695.1 uncultured Lachnospiraceae bacterium | reverse complement strand
CTTTGGAGAGCTGTTTTACTTTGTGGAGCAGAATCTGCCTCCACAGTGTTCCGTCGGGAATAGATTCCTGCGGAAGAGGCAGAAGGGCGGAAGCAGTCCTTCCGGTCTTTGTCATGAGCAGGGATAAAGCCTCACGTCGTGTATAACGGCGGGCCGGTACAGCAGAAGGGTCCTGTGTCAGGATCACTCTTTGGGAATAGAGTTCTTCTCCAAGGAAAATCTTTGCCTGTGACAGGTTTTTTGCAAGGGACTTGCGGCAGGAGGATTTTTCGCAGCCGGCGCAGTCGCCGGTAATGATCGTGACGATACCGTGCAGGGCAAGAAAGCACAGAAATTCCCAGTTCAGCGCGCCCGGATATTCCGTCGGAATGTCTGATGACAGCCCGCTTTTGCATGAAATGATGGTATCATGTTGTAAACGGGAGGCGTAGGAAAAGAGCCTTTCTGCCTGTATGCGGGCGGGAGAAACAGCGCGTGAGGGACATGCACTGACGCACAGACCGCACCCTGAACAGGAATCCCAGTCCGCTTTCATGCTGCCGGCAAAGGGCATGGAAATGACGCCCGCCGGACAGACATCCATGCAGGATCTGCATGGATGACGTGTCTGCATCCGGTTCAGGCAGCGATCCTGGTCTATTGTCGGATGGCTCTCAAAAATCAATTTTCGCGCAAGATAATCGTTCCACAGGGACATAGGCTTCCTTTCTTTTTCACACCATCATCTGTGGTATTTCCAGTGACAGTATAACATAACCAGTGTTCTCTTCCGAGGTGTCTGATGAGAAAAGAATATGAATGGTCGGTGCAGCTCCGTATGCTGAGGCGGCAGTGCGGATTTGATTTTGCCGGACTTGCCTGTGCGATTCGGGGCAGGAGGACACTTCTGACATGGCGGGAGGCGTCCGGAAATCGCAACCGTAATTACCTGAAAATTGTCCTGGAACCGGGCAAGGGAATTGCGGGAGGCGTCTTTCAGCGCAGGAAGACCATGGTTGTACAGAATGTCCTGCTCCAATACAGTGAGAGTGAGAGGGTGCACACACCCATACTCCTGGCAGAGGATATTCAGAGCTTTGTCGCTTTCCCGCTCTGGAAGGACGGGGAAGTGGACGCGGTATTGATGCTGGGCATGCGGGAGAATGATTCGGTCACCAGGGAGCGCTACGGGCAGCTGCAGCAGATCCTTTCGGAGGGGATATTCGGGCGCCGGGTCATTCCGGAGTCTTATGAGGCTGCACTGGATGAAGTCTGGCGGCAGGAATACCGTGAACTGCCGATCTATGAGCTGGTTGATGTGCCGCTGCGGGCGGCGCTTCGGGAGGAGAGATCCCGTATTGCGCAGGATCTGCACGACAGTGTGATTCAGGATCTTCTCGGGGTTCAGATGCAGCTGCGCACACTCAAATACACAGATACTGTGGAAGAAGTCCGGGAGGGACTGCAGCTGGCGGATACTTCATTGAGCCATATTCAGAAGGAACTGCGGGAAATACTGGTCAGCGTGAAGCCGGAAATCGTGGAGACTCTTGGGCTGAAGGCTGCCTTTCTCAGGCATTTTCGTTTTATGGAAGCCAGTTATCAGATCACGGTGGACTTTCAGGAAAATATAGGAGACAGGCGATTCGGGTCGGACATTGAGACGGTGGTCTACCGGATCGGACAGGAGGCCACGGCAAATGCCTGCAAATATGCCGGGACGGAACTGGTCTTAGCCCGTCTGTATCTGGACGGAAATATGCTCCGCCTTGAAATCCGGGACAGCGGAAAGGGATTTGATGCAGATAATCTGCAGATCTCCGGCGGAGGAATGGGACTGCCCGGTATGTATTACTGGGCGGGGAATATCGGCGCGTCTCTGACGGTGCGGTCTGCGCCGGATCTGGGGACCAGCGTATTGCTCGAGGTGGAAGTGCCGTGAGGCGCAAATATATAGAAAGGGGTGTCAGATGGGGAACCAGATGATTCGGATCGTCCTTGCGGACGATCACACGATTGTGCGAAATGCATTAAAAATGCTGCTGAATCATCAGCCTGATATAGAAGTGATCGGAACCGCAGCAAACAGCCAGGAGGCCTACGATGCAGTCGCAAAGCTTAAGCCCGATATTGTCATGCTTGATATCAGCATGCCTCCGGGGGAGAGCGGCGTGATCACCGCAGGCAAGATCCATGCGGATTTCCCGGAAGTAAAGATCATCATGCTGACAATGCATGCCGACAAGGAGTACCTGCTTTATACAGTGCAGACCGGCGTCTCCGGTTATCTTCTGAAAAACGTTCCCGAGGAGGAACTGATCGAGGCTGTACACACGGTCTATGGAGGAAGTGATTATATCAGCAAGGAGATGGTACCGCATCTTGTGGACGGATTCGTAAACCGACACGAGGAGGGCAAGTCCGGCTATCTGTCTTTGCGGGAGCGTGAACTTGAGGTGCTCTCTCTCATCGCCCGCGGCTACGGAAACAAAGAAATCGGCGAAAAGCTCTTTATTTCCGTCAAAACCGTCGAGAGCTACCGGGCCAAGATCATGAACAAACTGGGCCTTCGAACCCGTGCGGAACTGGTCGAATATGCCCTCAAAAAGAAGCTTTTGCAGTAAGGCGCCGTTAAGCATTAATCTGTACACTCTGCCTGTCTTTCTGCTTGATTGCTTAGCAGAGCCTGACCTTCAGTCTGAAAACACCATACCTGCCGTTTCTCAAAGGGGATTCCCTCTCCAATTAGAGGGAATCCCCTGATATTTTTTGAAATACCCAGACGGTATAATCTTTGTAGAGTTTTTACTGCACAGCATTCAGGGAGGAAAGCGATATGCGGTTAGGGAGCACAGAACTGATATTGATTCTGATCATTGCCATCGCGCTGTTCGGGACGAGCCGGATCGCAGGAATCGGAAAGGCAATGGGAAAAAGTATCCGGGAGTTCAAGGAAGAGGTGAACGCGGACGATCCTGCCGCAAAGAAGGAAGAGGACGGCAGGTCCGATGAAAAAGCGTGATCTTGAACGAAAAGACAGGAAAGAGGACGCTTCCGCCCTGACAAAAAGGACAGCCGGGACAGCCATGACAGCTCCTGCAGAAACGGAGACGCTGGAGGCAATGCCTCTGCTGGAACATCTGCAGGCTCTGCGCAAAGTCCTGCTCGCGAGTATGGCGGCTATCCTGATCGGTTTTCTGCTCGTCTTTTTTCTATGGAGCAGCCGATTGGTACAGTGGGTGACCGAACCGCTGGAGAGAGAAGGAATACAGCTGATTTATACAGAGGTCGCCGAGGCCTTCAGTGCCCAGACCAGGATGTCCCTGATCGCGGGCACGGTGCTGGGAAGCCCGGTGGTATTCGGCTCAATCTGGTGGTTCGTGCGCCCGGCTCTGCACAGGCGGGAACGCAGGGCTGCGCTGGTCTATCTGTCTGCGGCACTGATCCTGTTCATTCTGGGAGTCATGTTCGCTTACAGGTTTGTCTTTTTTCTTGCAGTGAACTTTTTTGTCACCATGGGGGATAACATGGCGACACCCATGTTTTCACTCGGAAAATATGTGAGCTTTCTGTTTGCGTTTCTGGTTCCCTTCGGGATCATGTTCGAGTTGCCGGTTCTGGTGGTCTGGCTTTCGAGACTGGGCCTGGTGACGGCGCAGCAGCTGGTCCGGGCAAGGAAATTTATAATTCTGGCAGTTTTTACTGTGGCGGCGGTTCTCACACCGCCGGATGTCGTCTCCCAGTGCATGCTGGCTCTTCCGCTTCTGGTATTGTTTGAAGTCAGCGTGCTCTGCGCAAGATTTTTGGGAAAAAACTGAGCGTGGGAAAGACGATATATTTACAGATGCAATACAGTTACTGATCAACACAGCACAGGATGATGAGAAAGGACAGGGGGAACATATGGCAGAAGAAAAATTTGATGTCATAATCGTAGGCGGAGGCATTACGGGATGTGTAGCTGCTTACCTTCTGGCGCAGGCAGAGATGGAAGTACTTGTTGTTGAGCGCGCAGAGGAAGCGGGACAGAAGGCCGTGACCGGCGGACGCATGTACGGACATGCGATGGAGAAGATCTTCCCCGGCTTCGGCGAAGAGGCTCCCGTAGAGAGAAAGATCGTGCGTGAGAGAATCTCTTTCCTGGCAGAGGAAACTGCTACAACCCTCGAGTATGACGATGAAGAGATGCGCAAACCGGAGAAGGCAAGTTATTCCATTCTGCGCGGCAATCTGGATCCCTGGCTGACAGAGAAGGCAGAGGAGGCGGGTGCCATGTTCATTCATGGAATCCGTGTGGACAAGGTCCTGACGGATGACAAGGGAAAAGCAATCGGTGTTCTGGCCGGTGAGGAAGAAATGTATGCGGACTGTGTACTTCTGGCGGACGGCGTCAACTCTCTGCTCGCCCAGCAGCTGGGACTGAAAAAGGAGCTGGAGCCCAAACAGGTCGCGGTCGGCGTCAAGGAAGTCATTCAGTTCAGTGAAGAAGAGATCAACAAGCGTTTCGGCGTCAAGGACGGAGAGGGCCTGGCATGGCTGTTTGCCGGTGACGTCACAAACGGAGCAGTCGGCGGTGGTTTCCTCTATACAGACAAGGACAGTGTCTCCATCGGTATTGTCGAGACGATCGAAGAGATCGGCTACGGCGGCCTCGCTCCCAGAGATATGGTGGAGCGCCTGAAGAATCACCCTTCTGTCAGAGATTATCTGACAGGCGGCGAACTGGTGGAATATTCCGCGCATCTGGTCACAGAGGGCGGTTATGATATGATTCCTCAGCTGTACGGCGACGGTGTGATCGTCGCCGGTGATGCGGCGGCTCTGGTCATGAACCTTGGATTTACTATCCGCGGCATGGATCTGTGCGCGGAATCCGCCCGCCTTGCGGCAGAGACCATTATTGCCGCCAAGGAGAAAGGTGACTACAGCAAAGCTTCTCTCTCCCTGTACGAGAAGAAACTCAATGACAGCTTTATCGTAAAGGACATGAAGCACTACCGCAAGATGCCTGCATTTATTGACAATCACCGCATCTTTGAACAGTATCCCGGCATGATGGAAGAGATCATGAAGGGACTGTGGCTGGTAGACGGCGGGGAGAAGGAGAAGTTCTTCAAGACAGCTATGGGAGCAGTGAAGAAGGTCGGCATCTTCAAACTCTTCGGAGATGTCAGAAAGGCGATGGGTGCACTGTAATGGCAATGACAATTGAAGATAAGCTTGGACATAACCGGTTTAACGTTGACAGCAGCTATGCGCATATCCATGTAAAAGATAAATGCGACGACCAGAAGCTGGTCGAGAGAGTGATCATGGCCTGCCCCGCAAAACTCTACAGCCAGCGGGAGGACGGAAGCATTGATTTCAACTATGAAGGATGTCTGGAATGCGGCACCTGCCGCGTCCTCACACACGGACGTATTGTTGAGTCCTGGGACCATCCCATGGGCGGAATGGGTGTAGCTTTCCGCAAAGGATAAGCTCCATTTAATAGTTAAAAGCAGAATGCTGTCCCGAGCGATGCCCCTTTGTTCCATAATGCTGCTATAACATGCCTGATTTGACACTGTGTACGTATGGTTTTCAACGCAAGGGACAGCATTGGCTGAAACGTTTCCGGCAAAGGCCGGTTTCGTTTTATGTGTATTCAAGACTCGCTCGAGAGTCTTGCGCGTATCCCACGACTGAAGTCACGGGTATTGCGCGATGAAGAATGAATAAGCCGCCGCGGCGGCATCCGCATGTGAGGTTTTGTTGTATGCAGGTAAAGAGCGCGCAGCCTGTGCGGCGGATCACCTGGAAAGTTTTTGTCGATATGATCACTCCCGGAGCAGTTCTTCTCTCTGCCATCAATCCTGCTCTGCTGGGAGTGATTATCTCCCTGCAGCAGGAGGTAAGTTTGTCTTGGCCATTGACGATTTTCCTCCTGCTGATTCCGGCTCTGGCAAATTGTTCGGTGAATCTGCTCAACGATTATTATGACTTTATCAGCGGTAATGATACGGCTGAAAACATTGTGGCAGAGGCAGAGGGTCCTCTTGTCTATCATCAGGTGGAAAACCCGCGCCCGGCTCTTATTTACGGGCTTCTTTTTTTTGCTGCTGCCTGTCTGATGGGCATATATGTGGTGATAGAATGCGGACCGGTGCCGGCTGCGATCGGAGTCTTCGGTGCATTGGTCACAGCAACTTATTCCGGCAGATGGGTTTCCACCTCCCACATGCCGATTGGAGAAGTACTCTCGGGGATTACAATGGGCGGACTGATCCCGCTGGCCGTCTATGTGTCCCTGACAGGACGTCTTCAGGATACGCCCCTTATTCTGCTGCGCTCTCTTCCGATGATTCTCGTGGTATCTCAGTTCATGCTGGAGAACAATACCTGCGACATGGATCGGGACTATGCTGCCGGCCGCCGTACACTCCCCATGTTTCTGGGCCGTGCGCGGGCAAAGAAGCTCGCGGATTTTCTGAATATTGTCTGGCTGACGTCGCTTGTCCTGAATGTGGCGGTGTTTTTTCCCTTCGGACTGCCTGTTCTGGCAGCATCGCTGTATATGGGCAGAAAGGGGATCGCGGGGACATTCCGCGAGGAGCGGACGCGTGACAACAAGCTTCCTGCAACCGGTGCGCTTGCGTCAATGGCTTTCTGGATTTCTGAAGGCTATCTGGCGTCTTCGGCTGTACATCTCGCGGTGCAGTGGTTGATGATAAAACTCTTTTAATGTAAAT
>CAMKEX010000187.1 GCA_946411695.1 uncultured Lachnospiraceae bacterium | reverse complement strand
TTCAGGTCCGGGTTTACCTTTTTGTACATCCTGTCTCGCTTCCTTCCTATCTCTTTCTGTCGGAACGCTGCTGTAATCTCCTCAGATACGGGCTTTCGCACAGCAGCTGCCTCTGCTGCAGCCGCAAGCCGATCTGACCGGAACGCACTGTAAACCTGCAGTGCTGCGGCGCTTTCGCGGGCATAACAGCTTTTATACAGCATAACAAGAGACCTGCCGTGTTTTCTCCTTTGAAAAATGTGCCGGATCAGTGACAAACAGTCTGATCAGCGGGCAGACACACAGCGCAGGACTCTCTTAAGCATCAAAAAAAGCCATGGAGTTATATTGCCATAGGCAAAATACAATGTCAAGAAAATATAAAAGGCGTCGTGTCAAAAAATGAAGCGGACCGGAATGAAGCAGACCGGATCAAACGGGTAAATACCTGTTCATCCGGTCTGTCTCACAGAATACTGTCCTTCATTTCAGGAATCTTTTCTCACACGGCGTCGGCGCTGCCGCACAGCAGAAAGCATGCCGGGTGAACGATCCGGCATCGACAGCGGACTTTATTCTGCGGGTTTCTCCTCGACAATAACGATCCTGCCCTGTCCTCTCGGGTCGCTGTATTCCTCACCGATCACGCCGCCAAGTTCCTCCGTGATAAATCCGGAGAGAACCTGTGTATCCAAAATACCTCCCGTATCCGCACGCTCGGCTTTGTTAAAAGCCGTGTGTCCGTCACCGTTCATGAGCAGGTAGTAATCCGTACCGGCCACTTTGTAATGGGCCTCCGGATCAATGGGGCTGCCGCCCACCATCACGTTTTTCACACGTCTTTCGCCCTCCACACCGGTAAACATTCCATTTTCATCCTTTGTGCAGGAATGGTCTATATAGGTGTGGATCTCATAAGTCATACCGGATGTCTGCAGGAATCCTCCGTTTTCATCGGGAACAGACCTCGCGCCCCATTCCAGGGCATCCAGGATCTGCTGACCTGTTGCATCGACGACACAGACCTCGTTTGCGAACGGAAATACTTCGTAAATGCTTTTCATGGTGACATCACCGGCCGGAATGTCGACGCGGATGCCTCCGCCGCCCAGGACTGCAAGATCCGCTCCCGTCATGACCCGCAGGGCATCTGTACACAGATCCGCCAGATTGGTTTCCGCGCGGCGGACCATGCGGACTTTCCCCCACTTGGGATCCACTGCCACAGGATCGTTTATTGTCAGATCCTGCCCGGAGACAGCAATCTTCTCTTCCATCAGAGCCTGGACTTTTGCTCTCGCTTCCTTTACTGCTTCGGACATCTCATTCTCAATTTCGAACACCTCGGGGGCCGGATCGTCCATGGTCCAGGAATAAACACCGGCAGTCACTTCTCCCTCCACGGGGATCCTGCACCATCCGATGCACTGCATGCCGGTTCCGCAGGCAGAGCGGGGAACCTTTTTCCCCTCCTTGTCTTTCTGCCTCCGATCTCACGAATGACATAGGGGTCAAAGACATTTTCGCCCTTGTACTGAAAATTACAGGAGATGTATTCGAATTCAGCCCTTTCTGCCAGAGAAAGGAAGTTGTCTATCCCGTAATCGAATTCATGATTGCCGGGTATGGCGATGCTGTATCCCATCCTGTTCATGAGGTCCAGCAGAGCTTCTCCTTTGGTCAAAAGCCCGAGCGCATCACCCTGAATATTATCTCCGTTATCAACCAGGATGACGTCATAGCCCTTCTCCTGCTCACGTTTGCGGATCTGCTCCAGCCCGGCATAGCCGAATCCATTGTCAACCCCGCAGTGGATATCACTGGTATAGAGGATCATAATATCCTTTTTTTCTTCTTTCTCGTTCTGCGCCTGAAAATCCTCTGAAGCGGATGCCGGATCTTTGGTATTGCCCGCGGAGGCTTCCGCTCCATATACTGCCATTGGGAGCAGCAGTGCCGTAGTCAGTATAGTACAGATTAAAATTTTAAATAATCTTTTCATAAGAACGCCCCCTGATTGTAATATGAAGTCTTAGATGATGACAAAAGCAGAACTAAAACTGTTTTTGTAATTCTATTTTATCCTACTCCATTTTCAGTCCCTTGTAAAAGCCATCCAGCAAGTCCAGATTGAAAACCTTTACCATTTCCTTCCCAAGCTCCACGCATGTCAGTGCGTCCATTATGTCTCCTCTCATAAAAACCTGCCTGCTCGGCAGCAGTCCGGGCAGACAGTGGCGCCGCAGTCGTTGCATCAAAAAACCACCCCGGAGGGTGGTTCGTTTATGGTTGTATTATTCCTGGCAATCACGGCTGCCAACGTCGAGCGTCTTTGCTGCCGTAATTGCTTACAAACGAGATATCCGCAAAAATATCCCGTCTGGGGTTGGTCTCCGCCTGCTCGAGCCCGTACAGAATAAGTACTGCTAAGTCCAAATGCATATACGACTCGCCAACTTTGATATCGTGCTCGTCGTCAGGAAGCCAGTTTGCCTGCATTGAGCAGTCAAACATCTTTACGATGGAGTAAGCAGTATAGTTGTCGGCGTCTCTTACCTCAATAGTAATTGCGTGCGCCAGATTCTTTTCGTCGAACTCTGAGAACTCGATTCCGCCGCCCACAAAATCGAAACCGGCCGCCCCTTCGAGCTCGCCGGAGCCAAAGATGTCGTAGCACATTTTTCCAATATCGAGAATAAACTCGTGTTTAGGAGTCAGAACTCCGTCTCTCTTTACGTAATACTCGTTTCTTTCGATATAGTCCTCGATACTATGATCAGTATGTACTTCGGTGCCGTCACTCAGAATGTAAGTGCCGTTTCCGGAGTGTGCCTGCTCTTCCTGCTGGCGTTCCAGCTCTTCCCGCGCTTCCTTATCTTTCTCAGCTCGGCTGTTATCCGGGGATTCGATACCAAGGTTGCCTTTGTGGCTCTCGGACTCATTTTCGGGGTAAAGTTCTTCCCGCGCTTCCTTGTCCTTCTCGGCTCGACTGTTGTCCGGGGATTCGATACCAACGTTGCCCGCGTTGTTTTCGGGCTGAGCCTCAGCAGCCGGCTGGCTTACAGTCGGCTGCTGATTCGGATTTGTTGCCTTTGCGCATGCAGTCAGTGACGCGCAGAGTAGTGTTAATGCAACCATCATTGAAAAGATCTTTGTTGTTCTCACACATAATCACCACCTTTCTGTTTTATACTACTTCATTTTCAGTCCCTTGTAAAAGGCCAGTATAAAACCTTCAGGTATTTCAGGAATACATGTTGATGATACCAAGGGCAATCTCCCGCTTGGTGCTTCCTTCGTCCATGGCTCTCTTTTCCAGGTAATAGTGGGCCTCCTCCTCCGTCATCTGCCGCATCTGAATGAGAAGGCACTTGGCCTTGGTGACAATGCCGACTTCATTGAGCTTTTTGCGCATGCGCTGCAGCTCCCCTTCCTTGTCCAGAATCCTGCCTGACATAAAGAGCAGCATACGCAGGATCTCCTCCAGGATCTGCCTGCGGAGAGGGAGCGAAAAAGCATAGATCGGATATTTCCTGCACCGGAAGGCAATCTTCTCCCGGGCGTCTTTGCCGGTCAGCAGTATGATCTGCAGGTGAGGGTTTCTGCCCGAAATCATCAGCAGGTCGTCAATGCTGAAGGAGCCTTTACCGGTCAGACTGCAGAGCAGAATGCCGGGAGGCGCAGCGGCGCCGGCAGGCGACAGGGCCTGTCTGATCTCTGCCGGCGTATATGCCTTCGTGACCCGCAGCGAAGGGCCTGTCGACTCTGCGGCTTTCTGCACATCGCGCAGAATCAGCAGGATCGTCTGCATCATCTCCTCTGTGCCGGCTGCTGCCACAATGCCGCAGGAGGCATTTGTCTGTTTCATGTCTATACCTCAATGAATATTCTTCTCGTCAGGGTTTTGCCCCTTATTAATCCGCCCTTTCTGCGTATGCCCTCAGGCAGGCGGCAGGAACGTATTCTCTGACCAGGTCGCTGGTACGCGCGGTCTGTACTGCTTCCTGCAGGCTTGCGGGGAGCTGTTCCAGTCCGCGCATGAGAACGGGATCCGCATTGTACAGGTTAATGTCGATGGAAGCAGGCAGAGCCAGATTATGCTCGATCCCGTACAGGCCGGCGCGGATCAGCAGGGCAAAGGCCAGATAAGGATTCGCGCTCGGGTCGGGAGACCGCAGTTCAATGCGCCTGCGGCCTGAAGGGTCCGCGGGGATCCGGATGAGCTGGCTGCGGTTCTGGACCGCCCAGCTGACATAGCGGGGCGCCTCCATCCTGCCCAGTCTGGCGTAGGACTGTTCACTCGGATTCAGGAAGAGCGTGATGTCACGGATATGTTTCATGATGCCTGCCATGAAGGCATCTGTGTGGTCACAGCCGTCGTCGCTGTGTACGGAGATGTTGAGGTGCATTCCACTGCCCGGCTCTCCCGGAAGGGGCTTGGGAGAAAAATCCGCCGCCCGTCCGTCCGCGGCACAGATGCTGCGGACCGCCCACTTGACGGTCGAGGTATTGTCCGCCGCCGCGACCGGGTCGCTGTAGCGGAAGTCGATCTCCATCTGACCGGGTCCGCGCTCATGGTGGGAGGACTCCGGTGTTATGCCCATCTCCAGAAGGGCGAAACAGATATCCCGCCGAAGGTTCTCCCCCGCGTCCAGAGGCTCCACATCCATGTAGCCGCCTCTGTCGATGGGGGTTCTGGTCACTTCCCCCTGGGCGTCTTTATTAAAGACGTAAAATTCCATCTCCGAGGCAAATTTCACTTCGATCCCCTTTTTTGCGGCATCCCGCACAGCCTGGCGGAGAATATATCTGGTGTCCCCCTCAAAGGGAGTTCCGTCCGGATAAGCAAGGTCACAGAAAATACGGCAGACACGGCTGTCGGAGGGGCGCCAGGGGACAATGGAGATGGTCGACAGATCCGGCTTCAGAAAAAGATCGCTCCGCACATCTGCCTCAAAACCGGCCACCGCAGAGCCATCGATGGACACTCCCCACCGCACGGCGCGCTCCAGTTCCCCGGACATGATGGCGATATTTTTCTGATTTCCGAATACGTCAAAATAGGCCAGGCGGATAAACTCCACATTTTCTTCCTCGACAAACTGCATCAATTCTTCATATCCCTGCATTGCTATTTCCTTTCCGACAGTTCTGACTTTTCTGTTTCCGCACTGCCTCTTTTTTCGCAGGCAGCGCCCACCAGTCCCGCAAACAGAGGGTGAGGCCGGTTGGGGCGGGATTTAAATTCGGGGTGTCCCTGTGTACCAATATAAAACGGATGGCCGGCGTATTCAATCATTTCCACGATCCTGCCGTCCGGGGACGTCCCGGAAAGCGAAAGCCCGGTCTCCTCCAGTGCATCCCTCAGCTCATTGTTCACTTCATAGCGGTGGCGGTGGCGCTCTGAGATTGTGTCCCTGCCATAGAGTCTGTGTGCCAAGGTGCCCCGGCACAGGATACATGGACAGGCACCCAGACGCATCGTTCCGCCCAGATCCGTCACATTTTTCTGCTCCGGCATCAGGTCGATGACGGGATGCGCAGTTGCCGGATCCAGTTCCGCGCTGTTGGCATCTGTCCATCCCGCGACATTGCGTGCAAATTCCACAAGCGCCATCTGCATGCCCAGGCAGATTCCAAGAAAAGGAATTCCATTCTCCCTGGCGTACTGCGCCGCGAGGATCATGCCTTCTGTTCCCCGGGTTCCAAAGCCGCCGGGAATGATCATGCCGTCAATGCCGCCCAGCTGCTCCTGCAGAGCTTTGTTTCTATCGAATCCTGCAGCCGCTTTTTCTTCACAATATTTTTCCAGTTCTTCCGAATCCACCCATTGAATTTCCACTTCCGCCCTGTTGGCGATCCCGCCGTGGTGCAGGGCCTCCACCACACTGAGATAGGCATCGTGAAGAGCCGTGTATTTTCCCACCATGGCGACGGTCACTTTTCTGAGCGGATGGTGCAGGCTGTCCACCATCTCTTTCCAGTCTTCCAGGTCAGGTTCCGGGCAGGGGATCTGCAGGCACCGGCAGGCCGCCTGGGCCAGCCGCTCCTCTTCCATCATCAGGGGCACATCATAAATGGACTCCGCGTTCAGGTTCTGGATGACATGTGCAACAGGAACGTTGCAGAAAAGGGCAACCTTTTCGCGGAGGGAGAGCGGAATCTCTCGTCCGGAGCGGCAGACAATGATGTCTGCACGGATTCCCATTCTCTGCAGTTCCCGGACGCTGGCCTGGGTCGGCTTGGTCTTGAGTTCCTCCGAACCGTACAGGTAAGGCATCAGCGTCACATGGATCATGCAGCAGGTCCCCTGGGGTTTTTCCTGCATGAACTGGCGGATTGCCTCGTAGAAAGGCTGGGATTCAATGTCCCCGACCGTTCCGCCGACCTCAATGATGGCGATTTCGGGCAGTTCCGTGTCCGAAATCAGGGCCTTGTCTGCTTCCGTTTCTCTCTCTGCCGTCAGACTCCCGTGGAGAGTCCGGGCGTCACCCGGCTGGTCAGCATAAAAACGGCTTTTGATCTCATTGGTCACATGGGGGATGACCTGCACTGTGCCTCCCCCGTAATCCCCGTGCCTCTCCTTGTTGAGGACCGACCAGTAGATTTTGCCGCTGGTCACGTTGGAGTTGAAGTTCAGGTTCTCATCGATAAAGCGCTCATAGTGGCCCAGATCCAGGTCTGTCTCTGTCCCGTCCTCGGTCACAAAGACCTCTCCGTGCTGGATGGGGTTCATAGTCCCCGGATCCACATTCAGATAGGGATCCAGCTTCTGCATGGTGA
>CAMKEX010000186.1 GCA_946411695.1 uncultured Lachnospiraceae bacterium | reverse complement strand
TCCTGCTCACCCTCGCGAATCGGGCGGGTGGTATACGGAACAACCGTTCCGAGTTTGTCCCCGAATCTCGCAACGATATCCTTGTAAAGCGTATCCTTTCCGGACGCGCTCTTGCCCATGATTAAAAAGAGTTTCGACATATGTTTCGTTACTTAACCTTTCGTAATCTCCTGATTACTCGGATTCATCATCCGCCTTTCTCTCTTCTTCCAAGGTTTTGGACACCGCAGCGTCCTCGACCAGCTGCTGCAATTTGGCTTCCAAAAGAGAAACCTTTACCGAAAGAGAGAAGCATCGGACAATTACCAAGAAGATTATTACAAGGAACACAAAATTAACCGGGGACTGTACGCCAATCAGCTCCGTAAGCCATACAACCGCATCTGGAAAGATGCTCATCAGAATCAACACCATTCCGAAAAACATCCAGAATACCACATCGGCAATCTGCATCTGGGATTTCTGCAGCTTCTTTCGAATATAGAACCCCGTCAACACCGATGCCACAATCAGCATTACCCGTAAAGGAAGTGACATATTACACCTTCTTTCTGAACCACTGCACAAACAGAATTGACATGCACATGCGAATCATATATTTTACGGACGTCCCGAACTTCAGATAACTCTCCCCGGCAGTCCGTTCATTCATGGAAACCTGGCATTCCTTTACCTTTGCCCCGCATCGAATCAGGAAAGCGATTGTATCCGGTTCAGGACCGTAATTTACCTGATTGGCAAGAATCGAAATCATGTGCTGATTGAACAAGCGCATTCCCGATGTCGGATCCTTAAGCCTTCTTCCCGTTGTCACTGCAATGCAGGCGCCGATTAGCCGACTGCCGAGCATTCTTGCGGTCCAGGGCTTCTGCTCGTTCACGAAACGGGATCCGATAACTATGTTGCAGTCTTCGGTCCCTGCGGTCCTGAGCATCTCCCCAATGAAACGCGGATCATGCTGGCCGTCACCGTCGTACTGCATCGCGTATTTGTAGCCTTTTTCATGGGCATATTTCATGCCGCCCTGAAAGGCACCTGCAAGCCCGAGGTTTACCGGATAGTCTACCAAGTGAAACCCCCGCTTTTTGCAAATGCGGGCCGTATTGTCTTTCGAGCCGTCATTGACCACAACATAATCATATTCGGGATAATCCTTGATCAAGGTCTCCACAACCCGCTCGATGTTTGCTTCCTCGTTATAAGCAGGAATGATTAGAAGTATATCGCTTAGCACAGATAACCCCCTTGCTCGATGCGACTAATTACATTATCGTTCTGTTTTTAGCTTCCAGATGCTGATAGAAGAATTATCAAATATCCTAGCCTGAACACCTTCTCCATCCTCGGAATCGTAAACCTTTTCAAACACACTCTGGTTCATCCCATTCTTAAGGAATAGATTAATGAAGACTGAATCCACCGCCGCCTTGTCAAGCAAAACAGCTGAAACCATTCCTTTTTCCTCAACTAGCAACAATGCTTCTTCAAATAGCATCTCTTCTTCCTGGGTTGATCCGTCAAAGCCCTCAGCCTTGCGATCAAATATAATATCCCCATCCTTGAAATAGATTTCTCTACCACAGTTAAATGACCCTTTATTGGTTACTACAGCTCCTGCCAACTCATCTCCGTGAGCCTCCAAGGCCACCTGCACCCCTACGGAATCATCTGCTCCAAGAGACAGCTTTAAATACTTGATTTCTCCCTCCTGAGGGTGCAATATTGCCTCCTTGCTATAGTACGTCCCCCCCTCAGGCGATTTTTTGCTTTCGTCACCCCAGTTCCAATAAATCAAAAAGCTTGAAACAAGATTAAACGTGTTATGGCTCACCGCAAAATATATGTCCGGACACTCCTCCGGATGAGTGTAGTTTAGTAGGCGTTTTATTTGTTCCCCCGAGAAACCATAGGCTTCTTGTAGCTTTGTTTCAGCATCAGCACGCGTCAAGGGAAGAATATCTATCAACAGTGCCCGGGCGCCATTTGCATCGCCGGTTAAGTCCTGCGCATATTCTGACCCGTCAATCCCGCAGTTTTGCAGCATTCTGGCAATCCCAGCCGACAACTGATGATTTTCCGTGACCTCCATAACTGCAAGCCAATAAAAGAATTGTCCATTATATGTCCCTCCATCAGCTATGGTTCGACGTTCTCCATAATACTGATAGATATATCCCAAATTCCAAAAATCCGCAAGCACCGAATCTGAAGCCGTATTCTCGCGAACCCAAATCATAGCCTCTTCAATCGGACGCTCAACGTATGGCTCTTCCTGCGCACATATAGCATAACAACTTATCCCAATTGGAAGTAATACTGCTACAGCAAAAAACACCGCCAAGACAGACGCTTTTTCCCTCGTCGAAATATACCATCCAGCGGCAAACACCGTGGCTGACGTTATTACTGCAGCGATTGGAAATTTAAGCACCATTGCGCCAAACAGCAAGAATCCTACTAGAACATATAGGACTCTCCTCCCGCTTATGGTTCTTTTTTCACAAAACTTTTTGATACAATCAAACTTCAGTCCAATTATTATGGCAGACGGAAGCGTAAAGAACTCCATATAACGCGCTCCGAAAAAAGCCAAGATAGTGGTTCCCGCTAGCCAAGTTAAACTTGCAGACAGTAGAAAAACCTCATCCGTCTTCTCTGAACGACACCTGATGAATCGAATCAATTCAACAACGCAAATTATTACTAACACCAGCAGCAACAACAATGCAATGATTCCGCCGGTAACACTTGTAATATCTCTTCCCACCACAACAAAATGATACCACAACGAATCACCATCAGAAATTGAGACCTTATTTAGCTCTGTAATGTACATCGTTTCGCTAGGCCAATCTCCGGCTTTAGCAGAAGCTGAAACGAATCCCTTCGCCAAAGACACAAACGAATTCCACCCAAGAGCAAGGCTGGAAACAACAACCGCTACCCAAAACGCCACGGGAATCATAAGGGACTTTCTTTGCTCCCTGTTGAACTTCCCGCAAAGCCGAACACCTACAACTCCCATCATCGCCGTTCCTGCAGAAATCACACCATAAATGAAGAAAGCCGTCCAAGTAAAGCGTAAAAAAGCAAGCGCAACAAGTGATAAAGCACCATAGAACACCTGATTTTTGCGCTTTTTAGCAACGAAGCATTCAAAAAGAGACAGAACCAAAACGAGTGCCCAAAAGCCTATCATCGCGTCTGTATCAAAAAAGCCAGCATGAGAGTGACGAAAGAATGGCATCTCCAGCGCTACCAAAAGCGCCCCCAATACAGCGGCAAGCCACGACGTCCTCTTTCTCAAAAACAGATAAACAGGGATCACAAATAGCGAAAGGAGAAATGAACAGAACCGAATAGTTACCGTGTAAATGCTTACATCAACCCCGATTAAACGAAGACCATACCATGTAAGAGCTGCAGATGCTGGCAATAGCATCGGCATCGTGCCGTTTGCCTCCCTCGCAATAGCATCCCCAGTTGTACACATTGGGTCGTCGGCGCGATGAACAGCTAAGGTGATTGAATTAATTCCGCCACGAGAGAATTCCTTGGCTTTTCGAAGATAATAGTAGGTATCTACATCGGGTGAATAATCCCCATCCGTTCCGACATAACGATCAATCTCCTCTTCCGTCCAATTCCGGCCAATCGGATGACACAACAGGATAACCGTCGCCATCATCATGAGGATTGTGAAAAAATCAATTATCCAGCGTTTCTTTCGGCTTTCCATATTTTCTCCTCGCAACCATAACAGTAGTTATCATGCTCACAATAAAGTATACCAGAACCAGGCACTCAACACAAAAGACATAACCATTCATTCTATCAGTGAGAAGTTCTCCAATAACACCATGCTGTTCATTGCTATTAAACAAAAACAGTTTAGAGAACTTCACGGATACATCGTAAATCGCATCAAATAGTCCAAGCGAAACGATAGCCGAGCATAAATACCCCAAAGCCGTTCCGCCCCAGGCACATACAAGCATCGCCAACGGCAGGAAGAAATATAACGGAAGATTATCCTTTGGCTGATTCATATAACTTCCGGCGAATCCACTTAAAAATTCATGTATCGGGAGCATCAACAAAACAATGATAACAGCTCCAGAAACACAAATCGTCTTCCAAGCCATAAGCCCTCTATCAACTTCTTCTGTATCTTCATTAACGGGAATTCGAATCATGATACGACTCCCCAATCGAGCGTTCCATTCCCTTTCGCCTTTTAAACTTCTCCTCCGATATGCCTCCATGAAGAGTAAGGTCAATGCCATCCAAACACCCACATAGGCTCCTACCGTCGGCAGACTCCATCCGAATCGCAACTGATACATGGAACAGCAGGTAAGTAGCCCTTCTATCAGGCAAAGCGCCCCGACATAAGCCTTTCCGACAAACACA
Organism: uncultured Lachnospiraceae bacterium; assembly: GCA_946411695.1. Classification (GTDB taxonomy): domain Bacteria; phylum Bacillota; class Clostridia; order Lachnospirales; family Lachnospiraceae; genus CAG-791. The sequence continues at coordinate 2,350 of CAMKEX010000186.1, read as the reverse complement.
AGTGCCACTCCCAGAATAACCAAGATCATTGCGATATAATCATATCTACCCGTCTCAAAGGGATTAGCCTGCGCCACAAGCATCCAAAGAGCAAGGCACACGCAAGCCATCCAGAATTCCGAGGGGCGCCACCCTAGAGACGTCACTGCATCCTTCTTTGCGAACCATTCGCGGAACTTCTGAATCTTTATATTCATTCCCTTAACAGGCGGCTCTTCCTTTACTTTCAGCGTGGAATTGATAAACACCACAGACAAAAGCATATGAACAACAGCCAACACTTTAGCAAGAAGAATCCAAAAGTCGGTCCCTTTGATTCCCTCACGCACAACCTCTCCGTAATCCGAAAGGTTACTTTTCAACATGATTCCGCCATTACATAATTGCAGAACAAGAACAATGATTAGGCCCATAACTGCGGAAAGACCATACCCTGCAAGCGTACGAGAATAGTGCCCGACAATACTTAACAAAGCGCACAGCAACAGAACGGCAATAATTCCATTAGGAATCTGCACGCAAGAATCTGTTCTAAGCACTACTGCGGAAAAAGAAATGTAAAAGCAGACAGCCAAAAGGACAACTGTCTCTATCATCCCTGCGTAGTAGTACTTTCTTACGTCCCCAAATGGCACCGGATTCTTTCGAAAAATAGCCTCATTGAAGAGGGGGCTCCTATTGCCATCCCTTTTCTTTTCCTTCATAAAATATACTCTCCTCGCCTGTCTTTTGATAACCACTATCTATTCTTTTCTTCGATATATCTCGGTATCATGTACTTTTTCTACAAGCTCGTATTGGGCTTCAATAATGTAATCCAATTCCTTATGCCAAGAGCTCGAAGTGCCTATAACGAGCAGTACCGTGAGAGGGCTCTTGACATCCTGTATGTATTGCTCCTTTATTTTCGGGCTCACTGACGCAATCGGATCCTGGTACGAGTAAATGGAAGAGGACATTCGATTTGATTGAAGATACACAATATCGTGATTTCCGCAGACAGTAATCCTCTCTTCTTCCGTCGAGTTAGCCACAATTACATTTACAATATCTTCTAGCCCGAGGTCAAATTCTGTCAAAAATGTCGGACGGTTTCTACTTACAATGAATAGTATTGGAATCAAAACAACAACTTTTATGACAATAATACGATATTTTCTCGTCTTCTCACCTAATGTCACGAGAACCTCTTTGCCAGGCTCATTCAACGTTATTTCACCAAGAGCTAGCGCGAAAGCACACGCAATCAAAGGGCAAAGAATCATTCCATAATGCCCATAACTTTGTCCGGAAATGCACATCATTATCAGGGAGAATCCCAAGGAGGCAACACATAGCCATTCAAAGAGACGTCTCCTCTCTAAAGCATAGTGGACTAAAAACATGCCAGCAAGGATGACCGGCAGCCCCCTACAGAAAGTGATAACCGCCTCAATAAACTGTCCGAGCCCAGACCTTTCCTTATCAGAGGTGTATTTTAGATTGAAGAGAAAATAATCTTCAAAGAATGCCTTTAGTGCTCCCCCTTTTACAAGCCAGAAAACAATCGGCAGGAACACCATCGTCGCACCAACAAGAAACCAAAGTAAGTACCATATCACTTTTTTTGCTTGCTTATTCCGAATACAATCTATCAAAACGCCAATACACATAACCACCCAAAGGGCAACCATGTTAACACGAAGCAGACACACCGCGGCAAAACTGCCCCCACATATCGACAAATCATACCATTTTACATTTTTCTTAAGGAAATACTTCGCAAAAACATACAAGGCAATGATAATAAAGGTGGCTGCATACTCCTCAACCATATTGCCACCCTCAAAATAATATGTCAGAGCACTCCCGAGTACGAATGACGAAAAAACAGAGCTCCACTTTCCTGCACCAAACAGTCTTGCAAGTTTATAAGCATATATAGCCGCGACGAATATGAAACACAACTCCAAAATCCATACCCCAATACTAGGGTTCATAATCTGTCCGAGGACATCTATCAAATAGATAAGCGGGCCTTTATGGTCGAAAGTGTCGCGATACGGCATACCTCCCTTTCGAATCACCCTGGCTACATAATGAAATACAGACGAATCTGTGACGGTCCTTCCGACAGTGAGTGGATTATTGCTTGCCGCGAAAGCGGTTAAAAGTGCAATCAAAAAAATAACGATGCCAACGACAACGCTATTCTCACTCAGTTTCTTTAGCCGATTTTTCATTCTTCACTCCTCTTTTTCTCGTTCAGTTTTCCTTCTATCATAGTTTCCCCGAAATGACCAAGTGTATTACCTCTTGACTTTTCCGCGCGTTTCACTATCCTATTGAGATAGAGATTTCATCCGCGAAA
>CAMKEX010000185.1 GCA_946411695.1 uncultured Lachnospiraceae bacterium | reverse complement strand
GAAATGTATTCGCAGGAGATGCTGCAGCAATTACAGGAACAGGGTATGACCACTGAAATGCTGGCGCTCAGCGGTGCTGTCCAATATGGCATCATATATGGCCTTATACTTGCAGCAGCAGGTGTGACCATTTCAAAGAAAGTCCGTTTATGGAAGGAATTCCGATTTGATAAAAACGCTGTCGCCGTAACAGCGATTATTACGATTATAGCTGCATTATGTTTATTCCCTGGTGACAAACTGATATTTGGCTCGTTCAGCAGTTGGGTTAATGATCTGTATCATATATCGCCGGGATTGCCGAAAATCGTTTCCGGTCTGCTGGTCGGCGGAGTTGTTGAAGAAGTCATGATGAGATTGTTCTTCATGTCTCTGCTGGCACTTATTATTTCGAAACTAATCTGTAAAAACGAAAAAGATATACCTGTGAAGGTATTCGCTGCAGCCAATATTATTTCCGCCTTGTTATTTGCGGCAGGACATCTTCCCGCTACTATGGCCATGACAACATTAACTCCTGTACTGCTGTTCAGATGTTTTTTGTTCAACGGCGGACTGGGTCTGTGCTTCGGATGGCTGTATCGAAAATACGGAATTGGCTATGCAATGATAGCTCATGGAGCTGCTCATTTGATTTCAGATTTGCTGATGATTATATTTTGAATGGGTGAACAACAGCCGGCGAGACAGGGGGGAGACAGGAGACGAAGAACCGTCCCCTGTCTCCCTGTCTCCGATAAATGCGGGAAGGGAAATCAGCAATATTTGCTGAAGAACTGTTCCCAGATCCGGAAGCTCATTTCCGGCATGGTTGCGTGAGGCATGTAGTCGACCTGGGTGAACCAGACAGGCGCGGTGCCTTCCTTCTCGATTCTGCGGTCCAGGAAACGCTTATGAGGACCGTTGGCTTCGAAAGGAAGGTCGTTCCAGTTGCCGGGAATCATGTCTTCCTTGCCGTTGCGCCGCATCCACATGTCGAGAGTGAAGCCGGTCTCATTGTCATGTTCCGGGGAGGAAGGGATGAGCCAGTCCTCTTCCATGCCCCAGTGCATCCAGACGGGAAGCTGACGGTCGTTGAAGCGGTTCAGATCCGGAAGAGCAGTCATGATCTTCGAGGAGCCTCCGAAAAAGACACCTGAGCAGGGGGCAATTGCGGCAAGGCGGTCGGTCATGCCAAGACCCAGCATCTGGGTCATCAGGGAACCCCAGGAGTGGCCGGTCGCAAAGACGTGATCTGCGTCGACAGGATACTGGGCGATGGTGCGGTCCAGCATCTGGTTGAAGAAGCTGAGCTCGTCGGGGCGGTCGTCCTCCTGGAAAATGTTCCAGGCGGGGAAGAGAGCGTATTCGGGCATCAGACCCTGTTCGGGCATATTGACGTGGGCCGGCAGGGCAGTCGGATGGATGACGATAAAGCCATATTTGTCGGCGACCTCTGTCCAGCCGCTGTTGCCGGTGTAGATCTCACCGCTGCAGGTATAGCCGTGCATTGCCAGAACCAGGGGAACCTTCTTTGCGGAAGATCTGTTTGCCTGAAGATCCTTGCGGACACTTTCGGGAAGATAGACATACCACTCGCGCATCCAGCCGTCGATCTCTTCGTAATGATATTCCATATGGAGATCTCTGACCGGATCTCTGGTCACCCGCAGGTCACCTCCGGGGCAGCTCATCCAGCGGCGCTGTCTGTAGAGGAAATCCTTCCAGATTCTTCTGGAGAGACGGTTCGCCAGGTCTTTAGAGGAGCCGTCGATGGCACTGCTGCAGACGCGGCAGGCTTCCCGCTCCTGATTGCCGGGATACATGGTCTCTGCGCTTCTGCGGTATTCCACGCAGTCGGGATCGGTCTGATGAGCTTCGTCGGTCGTGCCGCAGACGGTTTTCCAGTGGGAAAGAGCAGTGTTTTTGGAGGAAATATCAGCTCCCTCCGCAGAAGGGTCTTCGATGATCCATGCGGGTACCGGCACGTCTCCTTTGCGGATCCCCTTGCGGTGGCCGGGATCCTCGTAGCCATCCAGCATGATGCAGTAGTCCCGGCGGGCCTGTGCCAGATAGTCTCCTGAGACTGCGGAGCTTCCGACGGTCGCGATACCTGCATAGAAGGCGGGATTGGACGCGACTGCCATATTTGCCAGGATGCCGCCCTCGCCGATGCCTGCCACATAGACTTTGGACTCGTGGACACAGAAATAGTAGCGCTCAGTGACCTTGAGGGCAGCGGCATTGATATAAGCCGCATCTCCGTCCGGTCTTCCATAGGGCTCATCGGTATGCCAGACGCCGTTTTCCGGCTCCAGGAAGGCAACGATCAGTTTCTCTTTATTTTCTTCCTGATCCGCGATCCTGCACCACTCGCTCTCGCGGTAGAGATCATCGGCGGTCTTTCCGTTGGGGCCGAGAACAAGAACAACGGAGGTGGATTCTCTTGTATCGCGGGGGACATAGGCTATCACGCGTCTTGTCCCTGCCGCGCTGCCGGTCGGGATCGAAAGTTCGAAGGTCCCGTAAAATTCGGGAGCATAGGGATTTTTCGGGTCGACTTTTTCCTGCTTTTTATAGGTATACATAAGATTTCCTCCGGTGTTCTTATTTTATGTTCTTATTCGAATGTGCAGCTTTGACCCGGCAAATGGTGCGCCATTGCCGGATCAGTATCGGCAGTCTGTGATTATTTATGCTTTTGCGTTTTCTCTCTCTGCAAGTTCAGTGATGATGGTGTTGTACTGTTTGTCGAGGTGATAGACGATCATCAGGACTGCGACCAGACCCCAGGCCAGAACACTGCCCCAGATGTAGAGGTTTTTGACCATTGCGACTGCGGAGGGGATCTCGACTTCGAGACCGGTGAAACCGGAAGACTCCATCAGGTGGCCGATGATCCAGGCTGCGAGGCCGCCGCCGAGCTTCTGGCCGACTGTGAAAGCAGAGAAGACCAGTGCATGGACACGGAGACCGGTTTTCCAGTGGCCGTATTCAATGACGTCTGCCAGCATTGTGAAGATGCAGCCGTAGAAGGGGGCTTCGCCGAAACCTCTCATGACCGCCGCGACCAGCAGCATGGGATAGCTTGTGGGAGCGATCAGAACCAGACCCATGGAAGCGACGCAGAGGATTGCGCCTGCAAGGACCATGTTTCTTTTGCCGAACTTCTTAATGAAGGGAGCCAGGATGATGACACCGATGATCCACGGAATCTTCTCTGCAGTCTGCAGGAGACCCATGCCCTCGGGGTTGCCGAGCATGTACTGTGCATAGTAAGTTGTGCAGGTGCCGTTGACGTTCTGATACAGGGATACAGCGATCATTGTGAAGGTCAGGATGATGAAGTATTTGTTTGCGAAGAGGGCTTTCAGGCGCTGGCTGAAGGGAAGTCCCTCAGTCTCTTTTGCAGCTGCCGGATGGAAGCGCTCTTTGCAGCCAAAGAATGTCCACAGGAGCATTGCGATCGCGATGATTCCGTAAATTGCAGTGACGATGATCCATGCTCTTCTGTCGCCGCCCATCATGCGGATGAAAGGAAGCGTCAGCGCAGTGATGATCAGGTTTCCGATGGGAGACATGGACATGCGGAACAGATTCAGCTTGGCAAGATCCTGATCGTCATTCGTCATAGTAGGTGCCAATGAAGAATAAGGAAGGTTCAGAGCCGTGTAGCACACTGTCGTGCAGAGGTTGTAAGTGATGAAGATGTAAGCGGCCTGCACTGCGGTCGAGCTCCCGCCCGGGACGCAGACCAGAAGAACCGCGCTGACTGCGTAGGGGATAGCCATCCAGAGGACCCAGCATCTGTATTTGCCGAGCCTTGAGTTGACCTTGTCGGTGATCTGCGCCATCATCAGATCGGAGACGCCGTCGAAGATTCTGGATGCCAGCAGGATCGTACCGACCAGAGCGGCGGAGACGCCTGCCACATTGGTATAGAAATACACCAGAAGGCTGGATGTGATCGCAAAGACGACATTGCAGGCGACATCGCCCATGCCGTACGCGATTTTTTCAATTGTCGAAGTCTTGTAGACTGTTCTTGCGGGAGCTGCGCTTCCCTCTTTTGTGTTTGCCATTTTACTCCTCCTTGATTATTCGCGGGTTTTGGTTCGTGGATCCGGGATCGGAAGATATTCCGGAGGCAAAGGAACTGCCAAGCGTTTTCTGCCTTTTGTTGTGTCGCTTGCCGGTGCGGTTGTTTGCTTCCGATGACACAATTATAGAAAACCCCGGAATCCGGAAATACTCGGAGGAGTTCGTGTTCATATCGGTTTTTTTCCAAATGATACCGTTTAAAATCATAAAGACTGCGGGAAGAAGGTCAAATTTCCGATATGGAGGGGAAAAACCGGGAATAGGAATATGTTTTCTCATGAAATATAATCAAAGCAGTGGAAAAAGCGGCCGCAATTGACTGGACCAGCCCAGTCATTTGCGGACATTTTCCGTTTTTTCGTTAATTCCCATCAGGATATCGTGCTGTTTACGTAAAAAGGGAGGCAGAGATGAGCACCAGAACGAATGCATCGCAGATCAAATTCCGGATTCTGCAAAAGCACGAGACAACATTTCAGACAGAGGATTCACTACTATTATTATTCGGGCTGGAGGGAACCTCGGAAGCCTATATCGAGGATCGGAAATATATTTTGGGAACGGGAGGCGTTCTGGCAGTGGAACCCGGGAAACTGTACCGGATCAGTGCCCTCCGGTCTTCTCTGATCGTACTGCATGTTCCTGCGCAGTTCCGGAAGGCTGCCGGAGAAAGGCGGGGGTACTCTTATAGTTATCATTGCTATTCCAAAGATGATGAGGGAATTCAGCCCCTCTTTCTGCCGGTCCGTGAACGGTATGCCGAACTTTTCTATGAATATCTCCAGAACCATCATGAGGTTTCAGGAGCGGCGCAGGGAAACCTGATGCAGCTGCTGCAGTATCTGAGGGAGCATTTTTCCACAGAGAGAGAAGTGCGTTCTGCCGCGGACGGTACCGGTGGAGGTCAGCACGGAAGAAATCCGGAGACGGATCAGAAAGCGGCAGAGATCCTGAGGCTGATCGATGAGCAGTGGAATGAAGAACTCTCCCTGTCGATCCTGGCAGAAAGAGCACATTTCTCCGTCAGTTATCTCTCCCGTTATTTTCAGAAAATCACTTCCATGGGCTTCTCTGCCTATCTGCGCAAGGTGCGTCTGATCCATGCGCGGCAGTTTCTGATGCAAGGGGAGCTTTCCATCACGCAGATTGCCTATGACTGTGGTTTCCGCAATCCCAGCGCATTCATAGAAACCTTTAAGCAGGAATACGGCATGACACCCGGTCAGTTCCGACAGGGCATGATGGATTCGGCTGCCTCCCCGACAGCCGCCGCTCCTATACGGGATCAGCGCAGCGATCTCTCCGCGCTTCTGGCATATATGCCGGAGAAGGAGACCGATGAGATTTCGCTCAGGAAGGAAACGATTGAGATCGACTGTACCGGCGGCGATGGAAATAAGTTTTCCGATTTTTCCGAGGGAAATATTACAGGGAGGAGATCACTGGGAAAGAACAGACTCTGGGAGAGAATTCTCAATATCGGCTATGCCAGGGAGGGACTGCTTGCTGAGGTCCAGAACCAGCTCCGACGCGCACAGGCGGAAGTGGGTTTCACCTACTTTCGTTGCCACGGACTCCTGGACGGGGATATGTATATCTACCGGGAGGATGAAGAGGGGAATCCCTATTACACTTTTTCCAATATGGATGCCCTTTTTGATTTTGTGACAGAGCTGGGGCTGACTCCCATCGTAGAGCTTGGATTTATGCCGGAACAGCTGGCAAAGGAACAGAGGAGAATTTTTGATCGTCCCTCAGTGATCTCGGGCTGTGCACAGCCTGAAAAATGGAAGAATCTGATCCGCGCGGTCTTGGAACATCTGTCGGCCAGATATGGAGAAAAGACCATTCGGAACTGGAGATTTACTACGATCAGTCTGAGCTATGTGAGGATAGGATGCCTGTCCCGGGAGGACTACGAAGGACTTTACGAGATGACGTATAGGACTGTCAAAGATGTCGATTCTCAGCTGCAGTTTGGTGGAGCCGGATATTTTCCGGACCTGATCGAAGACCGGGAGATCGGTGTCCCCTGGTTTTTGGAGTATGCTTCCGCCCGCGGCTGCCTGCCTGATTTTCATACGATGCAGTGGTATCCCTGCATCCGGACAGACGACTCCCTTTTTATGGAGTACACTCTGAATCAGCACTCCGCCCCTGCCCTGCTCTCGACAGATCCGGATCATCTGCGCAAAAAACTTGATGAACTGGAAAAACTGTTCCGGGAATACCATGTGGAAGGGCGCGAGTTTTTTCTGGAGGAGTGCAATTCCACCCTCTGGCAGAGGGATCTGTCCAGTGACACTTGTTACAAGGCGGTATGGATTGCAAAAAACATGGCCATCAGTGCAGGAAGAGCGGTCTTCGGCTACTGGCTGCTGACAGATTTCATCGAGGAGCGCGCCTACATCCGCAGCGTTTACCATGGAGGCTACGGACTTTTCACCCGCACCGGAATTCCCAAGGCGGGTTACCACGCCATGCGCATGATTGGACAGATGGGTCCGGACCGCGTGGCTTCCGGAAATGGATGGTTTCTGACACGGAAAAACGACTCCTTGCAGCTGCTGGTCTATAATTATGCGCACTACAGTGATATCAACTGCTTCCGCTACAAACGCCTGGACGTGCCTGCGGATGCCTACAGCGTGTTCAAACCCGGAGAAAAAATGCAGCTGCAGTTCCAGCTGCGCGGACTTCCCGTGAGCAG
>CAMKEX010000184.1 GCA_946411695.1 uncultured Lachnospiraceae bacterium | reverse complement strand
GAAGCGTTTGCGAGCCTGTCGGCATGGCGAATCGCGTCCCGACCGAATCCACAAAAGTTCGAAAAACAGAAATTTGGAATCATTTTTCAAAATACTCTGCTCGTATGTTATAAAATTGCAGTAACAGCTTGGAGGTAATGATTATGATGACAAACGCAGATTTTCCGGTAATTAATCTGCCTCTGACCGGCCGCAACATTGAGCGTTGCCGCCGCGATGCGGGCATGAGCGTGCGGGAGCTGCAGGCCTACTTCGGCTTCGAGTACCCGCAGGCCATTTACAAATGGCAGCACGGGGAGTGCCTGCCCACAGTGGATAATCTCCTGGCCCTGTCCAGGATCCTCCACGTGAGGATGGAAGACCTTCTGGTCTGTGAGGACCAGGAGGTCATTTTTTTGGAAAAAATGAAGACGGACCATGTGAGCCGCGAGGATTCACATGATCCGCCTTTTTTGATTCATTGTATTTCATTTCAAAATGTCATCCCTCAAAAACAGAAAGTTGTTTTTGAGTGTCAACACCGGATGCAGCTTTCCTCTCCGGACCAGGTCCTGGATATTCTGACGGGTACAGTGCAGGAGTTCAGCAGCTGTGGCAGTGTCAACCACATTACTCTCGATATAGGAACGGAAATCTCCCTTTGTCAGTGGGAGAAGCATCCCTTTTTTGCGCAGCTCATCTGCAGAGAGGAATACCTTCTCGCCGAGACGCACCCCGTGGCCTCCCGCTGTCAGCGAAATCTCTGAAAAATAATTCCGGTAGAGAGAAAGGCGCTCCCTTTGTTTTTGATGCAGACTTGTTTCAGAAAAAAGCTCTGCCCCGGACAATCGTCGAATCATTCCGTCACGGAAAAAAAAGAGGACATCGCAGCTGTCAGTTTTGATGTGGTTTTGTGAGGGAAGAAAAGACTGGATTGTCCTTTGCAGACGTTTTTCCAGTTCCTTTGGCATGTTATCTTCTCTAAGAGGAACAAGAAAGCAATCATCCTGAGCACATCTCCCTCCGGCAAGAACCAAAAGGCGGAATGGATCATAACTGTCCAGGCCATTATCCCGCAGAATCATGCCCAGGTTCTGGCGGTCCGGAGGAATGATTCTCAGTTCTGCCCATAGCCTGCTGGAATCGGAATCCAGGCTTTTTTTTCCGCGCTTTACAAAGGAGGAGATAAGAAGAGGGGCCTCCCACTCATCCACTCCGTCACAAATTTCAATATGGAATTCATCTGCTGCAGGATAATAAAGCAGCCATGCCAGATCACGGTCCCTGGCAATAGACGCGTCACGAATTGCAAATATTTTCATAGTATTCCCATCTCTTCCAGAGCATCTCCCAGATTGCATCTCTCCATGGGCCGGGAAGTGCGTCTTCCAGATCTGCAAAAAGATATGCACGGGATTCTTTTGTCAGGCACCCGGGAAGCCTGCGGTATTCATCCGGAATCAGCAGGAGATTCTCTGCTGCCGAATGTGACCCCACGAAGCATTGAACCCTTTTGTCCGACAGGGGATCTGCGCTGACCAGCTGTTTTTCTTCATGTGCTGAAAAATACAGTGATAACCCGTGATCAAAAAGAGGTGCAAGCCGCACTGTCTTATGTGAACGATTGCGAAGCACCTCCATGTTTGCGCCGTGGCGGTCCCGATTCAGGATCAGAAAATCGATGATCAACATTTGATAAATGTATTCCGCCCATCCCTGACGAATGCAGAACTCCAGCGGACTTTCCCCATGGATCCGCTCCATTTGATAATAGGCATCCAGCGCGATTTTACTGTCGCCTGTTTTTTTTAAATCCTCAGATCTGCAAAGCCATGTAATGTATTCCTTCCCGTCAATAATAATCTTTGCATATATGAGCTGGTAAGAGAGATGCGGAATTTTCAGCAGTGTCAGAAGCCGGTCCACAATGATCTCGTTGATGCATTCATGACCGACGATTCCGCGCCAGGCATCATAATCAGACAATTTGTAATACCAATGTACTCCTTTTCTTGTCTCCGAGGCTTTCAGAAAGGATCCTGCTGTTCCCGAAGAGCGGCGGGTCTTCGTCCAGTCCAAATGACGTAAATCATTTAATTGCGTAATGACTTTCCGGTCTTTCATCTCCTTCCATCTCCTCCTGTAAAAAATCCAGACAGCTTCATTTTAGCATTTATCTTGTCATATGACAAGTTTTCTAATCTTTCCGCCTGGGAATACAATTGCCGGCAAAAAGGAGGAAAACGTGACTTCTTTTTAAACTACCGCTTCAATGACAATCCCTATCCTGTGCTGATATGATCAGTTCATCGACAGGGAACAAACAATTCCCGCTCAGGAAGTCAGGCAGAGAACCGACTTCCGGTGAACAAAAGATTTCCTGCCGGGCACAGGCGCATACAGCAGCGCCGCCAATAATGGGGATTATTTAAGAGGAAACGCGTGAACAGGGCAGACCCGAAAAAAGGAAATGGTAAAGCCCAGGTCGTGCGGCACCCATTCACCATGCACCAAAACCGCTCCGGAATGAGAGGTACAGTCGAAATGGTAATCTGGCGGTAAAAAACGGATCTGATCAATCAGAGCGTCTGACCCTAATACCCGGTGATTTTACTGCGTTCATCATGGCGCCCTCCACGACCGGCGTGCGAAGCGATGCAGCCTGAGACAAGGAAGAAAGCCGACTGTGGATCAGCCCCGAGGAAATGGAACGGTACAAAGGGCGGTCACTCCAAACACAGGCGGCGGACTGACTTCGATCCGCTCATTGCAGAGCATTCTCTGCCGCATCTTTTCTCTCAAAAAAGGATGAAGACTATTTTTTCAAAAGAGGGCTGAAAATATTGTTTCCCAGACAGAAAGAAAGATATTTTTCCCGAAACGGGGAGGAAGGCAATACACAAATCGAAAAAGGAATCGGGGGGCGATAAAGGTCCTCCGCAGGCATTCTGCAGCGGCATGAAAACTGAGATGTTCATCATGTCGTGTCCCTCTGAGGGCGAAGGAGGTACAGCGGCTGTCTGCTGCCGGAAGCATGCTGCGGCGAAACCGCATGCTCCGGACAGATCCATTCCCGGGAAAACGCCTTCCCGGGCACTTTCAAGAGGCGTGGATCGTCATCCTCGCGGCGGCTGAAATGCCGTCAGCACGGAGGAAAGGAGGAAAAAAAAGATGAGCTATCTGGATAAGCTGAAAACAGAAGCCAATTACACCCGTACTCTGAACGGCGCGAAAACACATGGCAGCACAGGAGACGCCTGCCTGGATTTTTTTGCAGTGGCCGGCGGAATGCGCTATCGCAGCCCCGTTGACCAGATCAATCTGTTCGACAGAGCCTACATCGAAACTCCCGATCTCGCCATGAAGCTGCTCTTCCATCTGCGGGACATCCGCGGCGGAATGGGCGAGAGAAAACTCTTCCGTACTTTGCTCCGTCATGTCGCGTTTACATGGCCGGAATCCGCACGAAAGAATGTTGCTTACATTGCAGAGTTCGGCCGCTGGGACGATCTGCTCTGTCTTCTGAAAACACCTGCGGAAAAAGAAGCTGTAGAGATCATTCAGAAACAGCTGGCTGAGGACAAAGAAGCCCTGGAGCGCCGACGCGCAGGTGTGGAAGATGCTCACATTTCGCTGCTGGCAAAATGGCTGCCTTCTGACAATGCCTCCAGCCCCCGCACACGCCGGACCGCGGCACGCCTGATCAATGCCCTGGGAATGAAGCAGAGGGAATACCGCACTCTGGTAACCGCTCTTCGCGCCCGCATCGGCCTGGTGGAACGCAGCCTGACTGCAAAACGCCCGGAAAAAATCAACTACGAAGCGGTGCCTGCCCAGGCAATGCTGAAATACCGCAGTGCCTTTATGAAAACCGACCGCAATCGGTTTACAGAATATCTGCTCGGCGTGGATTCCGGAGAAAAGCAGATGCATACGGAAACCCTGTTTCCCTATGAAGTGCTCAGGCCGCTTTTCAACGAAATCTGGTTTGGAAGGAATCGAAACTTCCCTGAAGAGACCGACGTTCTTGAACTGCTTTGGAGGCTTCTTCCCGGTGCTGTCGGTGATGCAAATGCCATCTCTGTGGTGGATACTTCCGGTTCCATGTATTGGCGTCCGGATACGAAAGGTCCGCTGCCGGCACTGATTTCTCAGGCCATGGGCTTATACTGCGCCGAGAGATGTAAAGGTATTTTCCATAACCATGTGATTACGTTTGAGAGCAGACCTCATCTGGCAGAAATCCACGGAACTTCTCTGGGCGACAAGCTGAGATATTTATCCACCTTGTCCTGGGGCGGCAGCACAAACCTGGAAGCAGTATTCAATCTGATTCTGGAGACTGCCGTGAAATATGAAGCCCCTCAGGAAGAACTCCCCAGGGTGATCTACATTTTTTCAGACATGGAATTCAACTGCTGCATGCGCAATGCGGACAAAACCGTGTATGAAAACGCCCGGGAACTCTTTGAAGCCTTTGGCTATCAGATGCCCGCAGTGGTCTTCCACAATGTGAACAGCTGGCAGATGCAGACACCTGTCACTGCGCATACCCGCGGAACAGCATTGTCCAGCGGAGCCGCCGCACATACCATGTTCTATAAGTTCGACGGAAATATCACTCCCATGGCACAAATGCTGCGCGTGCTGGGCAGCAAACGCTACGCCATGATTCATGCGTGACGGGGTTGTCAAGGGGACGGTTCCTCTGACACCTTGCATACAAGGTGTCAGAGGAACCGTTCCCTTGACAACCCTTGACACCCTTCGGTTTATTTTTTTAATAATTCCACAAAGGCATCGCCGCAGGCGGAGGTCGTTGCACTGCCGCCCTGGTCGGGGGTAAGGGATTCTCTGTAGTCAGTCAGCATTTCCTCCATGGTGTCCAGGATCTTTCTGCCCAGATCTTCGTGGCCGAAGAAATCGAGGAGCTGGGAGGCGGACCAGATGGCCGCCAGCGGGTTGGCAGTCTGTGTTCCCGCGATGTCCGGTGCGGAGCCGTGGATGGGCTCAAACATGGAGGGGAATTTCCGTTCCGGATTCAGGTTGGCGCCCGCCGCCAGGCCCATGCCGCCGGCGATGGCGGCGCCCAGGTCGGTGAGAATGTCACCGAACAAATTGGAAGTGACTACGATCTGGAAGCGGGAAGGGTCCTTGACCATAAACATAGAGGCGGCGTCCACCAGGAGGGAATGGGTCTCCACTTCGGGATATTCCTCTCCGACTTCGCGGAAAATCTGGTCCCAGAAGACCATGGAATAGTTGAGGGCATTGGCCTTGCTGACACTGGTCAGGGTCTTGCCCTCTTTTTTTGCCAGTTCATAGGCGTAGCGGATGACACGCTCGGTGCCCTTTCTGGAGAAAACACTGTCCTGGATGACCACTTCGCCCGGCTGTCCCTTATAGAGCCAGGCTCCCTGTCCGGAGTATTCGCCCTCGGTGTTCTCGCGGATAAAGGTCATATTGACATCTTCGATCTTCACGTCTTTGAGCGGGCAGTCTGCTCCCTTGAGGAGCCTGACCGGACGAAGGTTGATGTACTGGTCAAAGTCGTGGCGGATCCGGATCAAAAGGTCGCGGAGGGAGATATTGTCCGGAACTCCGGGGTAGCCCACGGCACCCAGCAGGATGGCGTCATATCCGCGCAGGATCTCGATGCCGTCCTCCGGCATCATCTGCCCGGTCCTGAGATAATACTGGCATCCCCAGGGGAAATCTGTGAAAGCAAAACGAAATCCGCCGTCCAGTTCCGCCGCTGCTGTGAGTACCTTTTTGCATTCCGCCATGACTTCGGGGCCGATTCCGTCGCCTGCGACCACTGCGATTCTGTATTCTTTCATTGTCTGACCTCCACGTTTATCCTGCACGGTTTTTTCCACATGTACTTTCCTGCACAGTTTTTCCCATGCATACTTTCCTCAACACGTTTTTTCCTGTACGTTCTTCCCTGCACAGTTTTCCCATGCATACTTTCCTCAACACGTTTTTCCTGTACGTTCTTCCCTGCAGTGTTTTTCTGCATGCAACAGCTGCGCAGAAGCGAGGGGGCTGTTCTGCGCAGCTATAAATCATGTTGTTCTGCTGAGCTGTTTACCTGTTCACAGCCCCTGCCTGTACCGGGGTACTGTCCAGGCTTGTCTCTTTAATTATTTGATGAAATTATTTGATGAATCCGACCTGCTTGCTGATCAGCTCCACCTGCTCGTCCTTCTTCTGATTATACTCCACTTTCTTCTCCTCGAAATAGTTTCTTCCGTAAGAATCGATGGAAACGATCAGAGGGCCGAACTCTTTGACATGGCAGTGCCAGAGGGTCTCGGGCATGCCCAGGTCTTTCCACTGTGCTTCGACGATCTCTTCGACCTCTGTCGCTGCAACAACGGCGTTTCCTGCAGGAAATACGCAGTGGATGGCACCGAAGTCCTTGCAGGCGCGCTCGGTGTTTTCACGCATGCCGCCCTTGCCCAGGATGACGCGGACACCGGTAGTCTGCACGAATTCATACTCAAATTTCTCCATACGCATGGATGTGGTCGGTCCCACAGAGACCATCTCGTACTTGTCGTCGCCGAGAGGGCGGATGATGGGGCCTGCGTGGAGGATCGCTGCATCGCGGACATCTACAGGAATTTCTCTGCCCTCTTCCACAACGCGGCGGTGCGCTACGTCGCGGCAGGTTGTCAGATCACCTGACAGATAAATGATGTCGCCGATGTGGATGTCTTTGAGGTCCTCCGCGGAAACGGGGGTGACCAGGATTTTCTTTCCGTCTTTGATTTCTACTGCCATTATATACCTCTCATTCCGGAGAATACTGTTCTCCTGACTG
>CAMKEX010000183.1 GCA_946411695.1 uncultured Lachnospiraceae bacterium | reverse complement strand
AAGACATCGCCCTTTCACGGCGGTAACACGGGTTCGATTCCCGTCGGAGTCATTTTGCAGAAGTGTCTGCGATTTCAGGATCCTTAGCTCAGTTGGTTAGAGCAACCGGCTCATAACCGGTCGGTCCCGGGTTCGAGTCCCCGAGGATCCACTCAGCTAAAAAGTACATATACAATGCTGATCATGCCGGCATGGCGGAATTGGCAGACGCGCGGGACTTAAAATCCCGTTCGACTTAAATCGAGTGTCGGTTCGACCCCGACTGCCGGCAGCAACAATACCCGGAAAGTGCAGACAATGCATTTTCCGGGTATTTTTTATCAATTATTCAGAATTTGTGTGCATATTCCTGAATTTTGGGGTAAATTGGTAAGATTTTTGTCAAAAATCATAGAAAATAACCTGATAAATATCTTTTAATTATAGATAAATGTGTTCTTTTTGGGCGCGAAAATACCCTCGAAAAGCCAACCTTTTGACGCTTTACTTGACAGATACTGTTATATCTGGTATAGTAACAGCTGTATGTAACAAATTTGTAACAAAAACGAAATTTATGTAATCAATTAGATTATAATTTTTTAATAAAATTAAATCGGAGGAATAATGGAGTTTAAAAGAGTTAAGTTGTTATCCGGAATGCTTTCTGCCGCGGCGATTGCTGCTATGACCGGTGCCCCGGTTCTTGCAGAGGAAGCAGCGAACGAAAGTCTTTTCCTTACAAATACTCTGGAAAACGATCAGGATCAGGAGGTCGGCAATTCCGGTACTGTAGAACAGTTTCTTGGAGGTACACTGAACTCTGAGGAAGATGGAGAAGAGGACAAGGCTTTTGATGCTGCTGAAACCGCTGAACCAGAGGAAACTGAACCTGAAGTGATGATTCCTATGGCTGCAGCCGGGGAAGAGACCAAAGAAGATGCTTCCGAGTTCCCTTATGCGGATGCTGTGCAGGAATATAACGCAGCGGTTGTTCCTGAACTGACTGTTTCACTGGCAAAGAACAGTTCAGCAAACAGCGTCCTGGAAGAACAGGTTGCTGTAGAGGCTCCCGCTTTTGAAAGCAAGACAAATCCTGCTCCCGCACTGCAGGATACCGCAGAGGGCAAAAACATTGTTGTTGCTTCTCCCAATGTATATCTGAATATTCACGCAGAGCCTGCCATGAGCAGTGAAGTCCTCGGCAAGATGTACAGCAATGATCTCGCGATTGAGCTGCGCAAAGAGGATGACCGCTGGACAAAGATCCGTTCCGGCAATGTGGTCGGCTATGTAATGAATGAGTATCTGGTCGACGGCAGCGAGGCGGAAGCCCTCTCTGAGATCGTCAGTACCCAGGTCGCTACAGTTAATGACAAGGCTGATTCTTCAATCTATCAGGATTCTGACGATTACTCCAAGGTCATCAGCGAGGCAAAAGCAGGTGATCAGTATGAAGTAACGGGAAGTGAAGACGGATGGATCGGCATCCTCACAGACAGCGGCGAGGGCTTTATCCCTGCTTCGGAAGTCACTCTGAGTATGGCATATCCTGTGGCAGAGTCCGCCAGGGAAGAAGTGAACCGCGTCAGTAATTCAAATGTCAAGGAGCGTGCAGATCACGAACAGCGCAAGGCAGATAAGGCAGAAGCTGTTGTTGAGCTTGCGCAGACCAGAGCGGGTGTCGCGGGCTTTGAAGATGAAGAAACAGCCACAGCAGTCGTAGAGGTCGCTCTTCGTGCCGCAGATGCGGCGGCAGCTCAGGCGGATGTCGCCCAGGTTGCAGTGAGCCAGGCGGGTGAGGAATCCGGACAGGCTGTTATTGAATTTGCAACGCAGTTTATCGGAAATCCCTATGTATGGGGCGGCTCCAGCCTGACCCATGGCGCGGACTGTTCCGGATTTGTTATGGCGGTCTACGGAAACTTCGGCTTCCGTCTCCCCCATTACGATGTTTCCGACCGCAGCGTCGGATCACCTGTTGCCTCACTGGAAGAGGCACGTGCCGGAGATATCGTCTGCTATAACGGTCATGTAGCTCTGTATATGGGAGACGGCATGATCGTCCACGCACAGGATGAGCGTCATGGAATCACGACTTCCAGAGCCAATTTCATGCACATTGTCTGTATCCGCAGACTTTTCAACTGATTTTTGTCATCACAGGAATCTGAGCTATATTTTCTTCAGGAATGTCAAAGGATAATTGATCTGCTGTCTTACAGGGCAGATGCCGGTTCCTTTATTACTTGAAGTTTGAATAGACAGCCGGAATATACCGGCTGTCTGTTTTTTTGTGCAAAATACAAGTAAAAACTTACTGTTCTTTTGAGGATGTTTGTGTATATTATATAAATGAAGAGGCAAATTCAGTAAAAGAGATGCAATATTTGTGCAAAACTTGTGGCTGTTATGATATAATGATGTTGTGCGGAAAGGCTTTTTGTATATCCCGTCAGGGGAAGGCAGGAGACTTTTTGCAACAAATAGAAATAACAGCGGCGTTTGCTGCGGAAAGAGGCATCTATGAAGTACGTAATTGTCGGTAAAAATATGGAAGTCACCGAATCCCTCAAGGACGCTGTGACACAGAAACTGGACAAACTGGACAAATTCTTTTCACCTGATACAGAGGTTCATGTCACACTGCAGGTCAATCGTGACAGGCATAAGATTGAAGTGACAATCCCTGTGCGGGACAACATTATCCGCTCCGAGCAGGTCAGTAATGACATGTATGTCTCCATTGATCTGGTGGAGGAGGTCATTGAGAGACAGTTAAAGAAGTATAAGAGCAAACTGATCAAACGTCATCAGGAAGCGGCTGCCTTCAAGCGCGAATATATTGAGCGCAGTTACTTCGATGAAGAGGACATCCGGATCGTCCGCAAGAAACAGTTCGATCTCAAGCCCATGTATCCGGAAGATGCCTGTGTACAGATGGAACTGCTCGGCCATAATTTCTACGTGTTCATCAATGCGGAGACAGAGCAGATCGCAGTAGTCTACAAGAGAAAAGGCAGTACATACGGCATGATCGAGCCGGAGGGCTGATGCTGTTAAGCATATAGATTCATAATGAAATGGATACTGGCTGTCGGCCGTCCAACGGGCGGCAGCATAAAAATCATATAAAACCTAAGGAGGATACTATCATGAAAGTTGCAGTTATCGGCGCTGGCACCATGGGATCCGGCATTGCGCAGGCTTTCGCGCAGTGTGCAGAAGTTGAGAAGGTTTATCTCTGCGATATCAAGGTTGAGTTTGCACAGGGCGGCTTCAACAAGATCAAAGGCGGTCTTGAGAAGCAGGTCAGCAAAGGCAAAATCGAGCAGGCAGCAGCAGATGCCATTCTTGCAAAATTCGAGTGCGGTCTCAATACCATCGCCGTAGATCCCGACCTCGTAGTCGAAGCAGCCCTCGAAGTGATGGACATCAAGAAAAAATGCTTCCAGGAGCTTCAGGATGAAATCGTCAAGAATCCTGACTGCATCTTTGCATCCAATACTTCTTCCCTTTCCATCACCGAGATCGGCGCAGGCCTGACAAAGCCCATCATCGGCATGCACTTCTTCAATCCTGCACCCGTTATGAAGCTGGTCGAAGTTATCGCCGGCATCAACACTCCTGCAGAGTATGTTGCAAGAGTCAATGAGATCTCCGAGAAACTCGGCAAGATTCCGGTACAGGTCAATGAGGCAGCAGGTTTCGTCGTTAACAGAATCCTGATCCCGATGATCAACGAAGCAATCAACGTCAAGTATACCGGCGTTTCCGATATCGCCGGCATCGACACTGCTATGAAGCTTGGCTGCAACCACCCCATGGGACCGCTTGAGCTCGGCGATTTCATCGGCCTGGATATCTGCCTTGCAATCATGGATGTTATCTATGCTGACACTGGCGACAACAAGTATGCTGCCAGCCCTCTCCTTCGTAAGATGGTCCGCGGCAAGAGGCTCGGCGTCAAGACCGGCATCGGCTTCTATGACTATTCTAATGGACCCAGGAACAAGGTCGCGACCGATAAATAAAGACAGGATCTGAATATCACGTACAGGCTGTCAGTCGGTCAGTATATAAAATTTGTCTAAAAATACTTTTTTTGCTAAGTATTTTAGGTTGCTAACTTGCGATTGACAGCCCTGCGTGATATATTATTTTTTATGTAAGATTCACTTTAGAAGGAGGCTTTTATGAACATTCTGGTATGTGTAAAACAGGTTCCGGATACGACTCAGATCAAGATCGATCCGGTCAAGCACACCCTTATCCGCGAAGGTGTTCCGGCAATTCTGAATCCCTTTGACGGCTATGCTCTCGAGGCAGCTGCGCGTGTTAAGGATAAGGATCCCAGCACTAAGATCACCGTAGTCACCATGGGACCGCCTCAGGCAACTGCAGTCCTGAAAGAGTGCGTCGGTATCGCCGCAGATAAGGGTTATCTCGTTTCCGGCCGTACATTCGGCGGCTCTGATACACTGGCAACTTCCTATATCCTCTCCCATGCAATCAAAGCTATCGAGGAAAAGGAAGGCAAGTTTGACGCAATCTTCTGCGGCAAGCAGGCTATCGATGGTGATACTGCTCAGGTCGGTCCCGAGATCGCTGAGTGGCTTGGTGTTCCCCAGGTTACCTATGGCCTTGAGGTCGAGGCAACTGAGGATGGATTCAAGGTAAGAAAAGAAGCTGAAGACGGCGTTCAGATCATCGGCGTCAAGACTCCTTGCCTGATCACCTTCACAAAGCCCAGCTTTGATCCCCGTTATCCCACCATCAAGAGGAAACTGATGGCCAACAAGGCTAAATTCGAGACCCTGGGCGATGATTTCGATCCCACCATGGATGCAAGCCACTATGGCCTGAATGGTTCCCCGACTCACGTTAAGAAGTCCTTCACACCTCCTGTAAAACAGGGCGGCATGAAGATCAAAGAAGAGACCGGCGAAGAATCTGCTAAGAAGCTTGCCAAGATTCTTGTGGACGCCAATATTGTCTGATAGGAGGGGATTGAAGAATGGAAGCTAAAACCAAAGATTTGTGGGTATTTATTGAAACAAACGAAGACGGCTCTCCCAAAAAGGTTGGCCTTGAGCTTCTGAATCCCGGCCGTATGATGGCCGACAAGCAGGGCGGAAAGCTCGTTGCAGTCGTTATCGGCGACAACGTAGCTGAGTCTGTCGAGCAGGCAGGCATCTATGGCGCTGACCAGGTCATCGTCGTAGAAGGCCCTGAGTACAAGCTCTACACAACAGATGCTTATGTAAAGGCTCTGTATTACCTGACCGAGAAGTATGGTCCCACCACCATCATGATCGGCGCAACCAACAACGGCCGTGACATGGGCCCTCGTTTCTCCTCCCGCGTCGGCACCGGACTTACTGCAGACTGCACAAGCCTGGACATCGACGAAGAGACCGGAAACGTTGCATGGACCCGTCCCGCTTTCGGCGGCAACCTGATGGCTACCATCATGTGCCCTGATCATCGCCCTCAGTGCGGCACTGTCCGTCCCGGCGTGTTCAAGAAACCCGAAGCTGGCGAGAACAAGGCTGAAGTTATCAAAGAAGATTTCCACGTAGCTCCCGAAGATATCCGCACAGTTCTCCTTGAGGTCATCAAGGAAGCTGCAGGCGAGATCGTCGACCTTGAAGGCGCAGACATCATCGTCTCCGGCGGACGCGGAGTTGGCGGCCCCGAGGGCTTCGCTCCCATCAAAGAGCTCGCAGATCTCCTGGGCGGCGTCGTAGGCGCTTCCCGTGCAGCAGTCGACTCCGGCTGGATCGCACATTCTCACCAGGTTGGGCAGACCGGTAAGACCGTCGGCCCCAAGGTTTACATTGCCTGCGGTATCTCCGGCGCTATCCAGCACGTTGCCGGCATGAGCAGCTCTGACTGCATCATCGCTATCAACAAGGATGAAGATGCCTCCATCTTCAACATTGCTGATTACGGCATCGTCGGCGACCTGTTTGAGGTTGTTCCCGCTCTGACCGCTGAGATCAAGAAGCTGAAAGCTTAATTGCTTTTAGATCATTATTGATCATTCTGTAAATTACAGCACCCCTCTGCGAGTTCTTTGCAGAGGGGTGCGTTTTATGTAAGTATGAGCGAGTCTTGAATTGGATTATGCATCTTTTCAGAAGCAGCATGGCAGAAAGAGCGGTTTCCCCATGAGAAAAAGGTGAAAGCGTTTTCATCCGTTCATTCAGCTGTTTGGAGTATTGATATGGCAAAAAAAGATAAAGTTGAAGTGAAGACAAATGCCATGCGCATACTGGACCGTGCCGGAGTATCTTATGAGCATTTTTCCTATGAGTGCGATGAGTTTGTGGACGGTGCGCAGACGGCGGATCATCTGGGACTGCCGCATGAAAAGGTCTTCAAGACATTGGTCACTGTGGCCCCGGACAGAGAGCACTATGTATTCGTGATTCCGATCGATGAAGAACTTGACCTCAAGAAATGCGCCAGATCTGTCGGTGTGAAATCAGTGGCGATGATCCATCAGAAGGAACTGTTCCCTCTGACCGGCTATGTGAGGGGCGGCTGCACGGCAATAGGGCTGAAAAAGAATTTTGTGACCAGGCTGGATTCGCATGCACAGGGACAAGACAAGATCTATATCAGCGGCGGCAAAGTCGGCTGTCAGATACTGCTTGCACCCGACGACTTTATCAGGACGGCATGGAAGGCGCAGTACGCGGATCTTACCAGGGACTGATTCTCACTGTCGCGGCATTCGCCGTATGTTTAAATAAGCCTGAAGGTTCTTACGAGAGTAAACTCTCGACGAGATAATAATAAACAGAAAAAGCATCTGCGGTATGCAGATGCTTTTTGCATGTACGTGACAAGATTCGAACTCGCGACCTTCTGGTCCGTAGCCAGACGCTCTATCCAGCTGAGCTACACGTACATTT
>CAMKEX010000182.1 GCA_946411695.1 uncultured Lachnospiraceae bacterium | reverse complement strand
AACTTGTCCACGTCCCTTCCGGAACGCACACCGCAGAAGTCCGCCGCGAAGGTCAGATCCTCTGTGGTAAGATTAATCACAAATTCACCTGTCCGGGCAATCACATCATGTGAATACCTCTCCGGACGGATCGACACGGAGACCATCACCGGATCACTGCAGATCGTGCCCGCCCAGGCCGCCGTCATAATGTTGCTTCGTCCCTCCTCATCCGCACAGCTGATCATCACAGCAGGGACCGGATAGAGCATGTTGGAGGGCCGCCAGTATTGTCTAGCCATAATAATTGATCAGAAAAGCACAAAAAACATCAGTGCATACTCAGGAACATGCTGAGCAGTCCGACGCCTTCGAGAAGCTGGATGGCAAGCACCGCGATCATCATGCCGAAAGTAACCTTCCGCATGAACTTCTCGGCAGGGTCCGGTTTTACAGCTTCCTGCATGGCATCCAGCTGTGCGCGCAGCTCCTGCGTCTGTTTGCCGAGCTCCGCGATCATGGACGCCTGAATATTCCTGTATACCCTGACGTTTTCCTTATGATTAAAATCATCAGACTGCTGCTGCAGAGTCGTCACATGATCCTGTGTCTTCTGCAGAGCGGCCAGAACTGTCTGCTGTGAATCGGTCACTGCGGAGGTAACGCCGTCCTGCAGTGCCCTTGTATCCATATCCTGCAGCGAAGAAAGCTTCTCAGTGATCCGGTCATTGTTCTCCTCAAGGAGCCTGCGGATCTCATCCGTCTGCGAACGGTTCATGAACTGAAGCTTCTGCACCAGTTCATTGTTCCGGTCATACAGATCACGGAGCTGTTCGATCACCTGGGTATAATCACTGACTTCCTCTCTGAGTCTGTTCGTACGTGCAGCCTCCGCCGCGCCGTTAGCCCGAATGAGCTCATCGGGATTATTCAGATCCATGATGGGGATCGTATTGCGCATCACTGCCCTCCGATCATTATTTCAGGTGTCACAGGCCCGGCGCGTACAGGCTGGAATAAAACACATGTTCCCGTAACTTGTGCCGATGTCTGCTCTTCCATCAATATCTGGTAGATAGATATGGGGATTACCCATATGATACCATCATCTGTTCCCATTTACAATTGAGAACAGACATGCTTGTCATTTTCAGACTTTAGTGCCAAATAACAGAAGTTTTTGCTCGCGTTTCCGTTTAATCACTTCACGGTGCGAGAAGGCGGACCAGCTCCGGCAGTTGCAGTGCAAGCATCCTTTGGATGTGGGCATACCGGGCAAAATGCCGCAGAGATTTCTCTCCCTTTTCGGCCAGGAACAGAGGATAGATCTGCTCCGCCGCCTGGTCCATTCCCAGGAAAGAGGCATCCGACAGGTTCTCGGGCCACAGGCTGACACCCTCATCGAGTGCGGCGCGGCGGTCCTTTTCCAGACTGCAGAGCGCTCTTCCGCGCTCCGCCGCCATCCTGCAGGCATCCAGCTCACCGCGGCGGATGAATGCGGAAAGCTGCGCGAGATCCGTCAATGCAAACATTGGAAATCCCAGGATCCTCATGGAAACCGGAATATTTTTATAAAAAACGTACATGCCGTTGCCGGCCGCAAGCTGACGGCGGAAGGTCCCGGAAGCTGCTGCACTGCCGGCTCCTTCCTCTCCGGTTTTTCCGGCCGCTGTCCGTATATGCGCGCCCGGCACCCTGACGGTTTTCCAGCCGGCCACTGCCGCGCGAAGACTCAGGTCGAAGGCCTCCAGGCCGTCAAAATGCCGCTCATCCAGCCATCCGATCTCTTCCAGCGTCCGCATGCGGTACATGGCGCATCCGTCCGGCACCGCGATCACCTCCGCGGCAGAGCCCTGTTTCCGCTTTCTCACGGCAAGCTCGGGGAAAAAGATTCCTTCATCACCGCGGATCCGGCCATGCCTTCTGCCTTTTGTTCCTCTCCCTTCCCCTGCGCGCCTGTTCTTTACAGCATCACAAAGGCGGGGAACAGCACAGAAAACATCGCTCTCCATCGCTTGCAGAAGCCTGGCTGTGCACTTTCTGCCGGGTCTGAGTTTCATGTCAGGCCTGATCAGAAAGGCATATTCCGTCTGCACCAGACGCAGTCCCGCATTGGCCGCGTGGGCATATCCGGTGTGCGCGGACAGCGGCAGGTATGTTACATGGGGCCATTGCTCCAGGATCATCTGCCGGGTCCCGTCATCGGAACCGTCATCCACAACAATGATCCGGGGAATATAACTGCTCCTGCTGAGCGCCGACAGGCATTTCTGCAGTTCCTGCCGGCAGTTCCTGGCAGGCAGAACTGCTGTTACTTTCTTCATTTATTATCCTGTCAATATTATCCTGATAAGCTTCTGTGCGGGAATGTATGCATGTTCAGGTGCGCACAACGCGCTTGAGCGTCGGGTTCCAGACAATCGTGTAGCCCATCTCGCGCACACGCGCGCAGAACTCGCGGCTCAGCTTCCTGAGATTTTCATCTGCATACATGACATGACCGTCATAGGAACAGCCGAATACTTCTTCATACAGGCTGTAGAGTTCTTCACGGATCTTCATACAGCGGACATCGACCGCCCAGGCATTCTGCGCCGTCTGCGCGATCATTCGGGGGCCCGCTTCGACCTCATCCCATCCCTCGAACAGGATATTGCCCCGTTCATCCTGCATGCCGCCGACGATCCTGTGCTTTTCGTCGAGGACCTTGCCTCCGACTGCGCCGACCATCTTTCTGGCAGCAAAAATATCCGGTATGTATTCGATCTCCATGATCCCGGCTGAACGGGAAGGCCGCACCGCGGCGCGGACTTTTCTGATCCGGAAATATTCCTCCAGGGCCCGCTTCCTGGCGTCCATCACTTCGGCCGGCAGGTTTCCTTTCTGATATACATGGCAGAGGACCCGGGAAATATGATGGATTCCCGATTTGGGCGCCCTCAGCACAAAGTCATATTCCGGGGCGTCATCATACTCCTCCCGGAACCTGAGCGCCAGAAAAAGGGACCGCCGCACGATCAGAACTCTCGAAATATAATCCGTTGCGTACAAATAGTCAATACTAAAATCCGGTTTAAACCAGGGATCCGTAAAATGTTTCCCACGAAGATCACGCCGGTCTTCGTCTGTATAGAGGATCTCGGCGTCCGTCTGCATGATCGCGAGGGCCATCTCAAAGAGAGCGTCCCTGGTCAGAAGATCTCCGCACTCGATCCTGAAAATATAATCTCCGCCGGCCTGTGAGGCAGCCTTATTGACCACTCCTGCCAGGCCCTTGTCGTCGGACACATCCAGATAGTGAAGCCTGTCTTCGCGGTACCATGCGATTACATCCCGCACCTGATCCGAGATTCCCCGGTCCAGGATATACAGCTCATACTCACCGTAAGTCTGCTCCAGCACGGAATTGAGCGTCGCGCGGAACAGCCTCAGATCCGGCTCGCGCACCGACATGAAAATAGAGATGAGCGGCAGCCTGGCATCATTGTGCAGATAAAAAGAGGATCCGAGGACCGATTCGGGCGGTTCTCCCTCCCGCATTCTCTCCGAGATCGTCTCCTGCATCAGCAGGACGTCCTCCTGCGGTTCCTCATACACGTATGGCTCACGGCCGTTCCGTGCTGCAGCGCGCACGGCAGCAGCACGGATCTGCTCCGCGCTCTTTATTCCCGCTGCTGCTATTTTATTTCGAATAGTACCGATCGGGGCCATGCCTCTACCTCTTGGAGATGATCGTCTCTGTGTCCTGGTATTTTCCGTCCCGCAGCACAAACCCGGGCACAAACTTCCATCCCGGGAATCCGGGTGCTGCCGCCTTCAAGTGTTCTCAGCCTGTGTCCTATTCCTCTATAACCAGTGACGGCAGGAAGCGGGATTCGTTTCCGTCCTGGGTCAGATATTTGTGATAATAAGGATCCGTGCCGTCCAGCATGGGATGAAGCCGCCGCAGCGCGCCCAGCTCCGCGGGTCTGTTCTTCTCACGCTCCTCCAGCGTCTCCAGGTTTTCCTTGGAGACCGGATCGTAGTAATACAGATACATATTGTTGCGGACTACGTTGTAATATCCTCTCTCAAAGACGCGGTAGCAGAAGTCCACATTCGTAAAGATATCCGGGAAATTTTCCTCGTCAAAACCGCCGACTTCGCCGAAGACATCCGACCGGATCATGATGCACGCGCCCGAGACCGCCAGCACGTTGCGGACACCCTTGTTAAAGCCGTAATACCAGACCTCATCATTGCGTTTGTACTGGAGCTTGTAGACCGGTCCGTCCGCCACGGAGACGATGCCTGCATGCTGGATCACGTTGGAGCTGGGATACAGAAGCTTTACGCCGACTGCGCCCACGTAAGGGAGCTTGGCCTTCTCTGACAGATGAGACAGCCAGGCATCTTTGCGCACAACGACGTCATCGTGCAGAAACAGCAGCATCTCGCCGTTGGCACAGGCAGCGCCCATATTGTTCATGCGGGCCATGTTAAAGGGCATTTCCTGATAAATATATTTTGCAGACATGCCGCCGTCATTGATCTCATCGACAAGAGCCTGCGTCTTCCTGCGGTTTTCTTCATTACTGCCGTTATCCACTATGAGCAGTTCATAGGGCACAGTGGTGTGCTCCATGATGGAGTTGACGCACCGGGAGAGCAGTTCCGGATTGTCCTTGCTGGGAATGACGATACTGATCAGACGCGTATGTGCCTTGGCCGCATTGTAGCGGCCTGTCAGAGAATCCCCGATCAGGTCGGCGTCCCAGTCCTCAGGCTTTGAATCCGCATGGAACAGAATCTCGGGAATGTGTCCGACAGGCATTCTCCCGCTGCGCCGCTTTGAAAAGCCCTCATCCGCCTGGGCGATCTTGAGGCAGAGTTTCCCGTAGATCCATGAGCGCAGGGCGGTATCGGGCTCCGAGCGTCTTGCCTCCTGCTCCTCGACCGCATCCTCCAGGATCCTGGCTTCCGGCTCAAATTCCTGTGCAGTATGCTTTCCGGGGTTGATCAGCGCCAGCGCCGATGAGCGCAGGGCAAATACACTTCCGAAATAGAAGGTGCACAAAAACGTATCCGGAGACCAGTCGGCCTTGAACCAGGGGCTGATGTATGCTCCCTCCGAAAACTGATCTTCGTCTCCGTAGAGCATATTGATCTTGGGGTTTTCGGCAAAGAAGTCACGGATCAGCCTAAGCGCGTGTATGGACAGTTCTCCGTCGTCATCGCAGGCGACCAGAATATCCGGTTTTTTCTCATCGGAAAGAATATAGTTTTTCAGATGCGAGTAGCGCACGACTTCAACAGACAGTCCTGCTCCCGGTCCTTCTCCCTGAGCGGAAAGGCCCGCTTCCAATTCTTCCTGATGATGTATGTACCAGTCGTGATAAGATTTTGCCTTCATGGCATGCAGCTCCCCGCCGGAACAGACTCTTTTGCGGCTCTTCCGGCTCTTTTTGAAAGATAAAAACACGGGCAGCAGCGCAGCCGTTTTGCATGTCTGTACAAAAAGTCCGCCTCCTGCTCGTGAAAATCGACAGTTATATATAGAGTAGCATTTTTTATCATCTTGTACAACAGATTTCCCCCAAAACACCTTCCTGCCCCGTACATTGTGCAGGAAGATCCGCGTCCTCTTCGACGTCAGGCGCGCACACATCAGGACTGTTCACCCCGGAAAAGGATCTGTGCGGACGGGGGACTTTTCATTGACATGATGCAGAAAAACCGATATAGTTTTATTTAGGAATATTGTCTGATTCTCATGCGTTTTTTGCCGGAATCTATGTCATTTTGTCCATAAAAAGCCCGGTTTTCCGGACAAAGACACCGCATGAACCGTCGGCAATGATCAGGGTTATCAAGCAGGGCAACAAGCTCTGCCGCAACAAGCAATACCAATAATATACTAAAGAAAGCAGGTGCAAAGTATGTATCAGGATGAGTACAAACGCTGGCTGGAAGCTGATCTGATTGACTGTGACCTCAAGACCGAACTGCAGAACATTGCAGGGGATGACGATGCCATCAAAGAGCGCTTTGCCATCGCGCTGTCCTTCGGTACCGCAGGTCTCCGCGGCACCCTCGGCGCAGGCACAAACCGCATGAATATCTGGGTAGTCCGCCAGGCGACACAGGGTGTTGCAGAATGGGTCAAGACCCAGGGCGGCAATCAGACCGTCGCCATCAGCTATGACAGCCGTCTCAAGGGCTGGAACTTCGCGCGCGACGCCGCAGGCGTTCTGGCTGCAAACGGCATCAATGTCCGTATCTATGACGAGCTGATGCCCGTCCCGGCTCTGAGCTTCGCGACCCGCTATTACAACTGCAACGCGGGCATTATGATCACCGCCTCCCACAACCCCGCGCAGTACAACGGCTTCAAGGCCTACGGCCCCGACGGCTGCCAGATGACAGACGATGCGGCCGCAGTAGTCTATGACGCGATCCAGAAGACCGACGTCCTGACCGGCGCCAAGTATATTTCCTTTGCAGAGGGCGTGGAAAAAGGCCTCATCAAATTCGTCGGCGACGACTGCAAGGAAGCTCTGTATGAGGCGATCGAGGCGCGCCAGGTCCGCCCGGGTCTCTGCAAGACCGCAGGCCTCAAGCTCGTTTATTCCCCGCTCAACGGCACAGGACTTGTTCCTGTCACCCGCATCCTGAAGGATATGGGTATCACAGATGTCACCATCGTTCCCGAGCAGGAATATCCCAACGGCTATTTCACCACCTGCTCCTATCCCAACCCCGAGATCTTCGCTGCTCTTGAAATGGGCCTGAATCTGGCCAAGGAAGTCGGCGCAGACCTCATGCTGGCAACCGACCCCGACGCAGACCGTGTCGGTATCGCAATGAAATGCCCGGACGGCTCCTACGAGTTGGTCTCCGGTAATGAGATGGGCGCTCTGCTGCTCGACTACATCTGCGCAGGCCGCATCGAGAAGGGCACAATGCCCAAGAACCCCGTCGCTGTCATGTCCATCG
>CAMKEX010000181.1 GCA_946411695.1 uncultured Lachnospiraceae bacterium | reverse complement strand
TGGGCGCCAAGGTCGTCACCTGCTCTGATTCCACAGGCTGGATCTATGATCCCGAAGGAATCGATGTCGCTCTGCTCAAGGAAGTCAAGGAAGTCAAGCGCGCACGCCTGACCGAGTACAAGGCTGCAAGGCCCTCCGCTGAGTATCATGAAGGCAGAGGCGTCTGGAGCATCAAGGTTGATGTCGCACTTCCCTGCGCAACCCAGAACGAGCTGCACCTCGATGATGCAAAGGCACTCGTTGCCAACGGCGTCCAGGCAGTCTGCGAAGGCGCCAACATGCCCACCACTCTGGAAGCAACCCAGTACCTGCAGGAGAACGGCGTTCTCTTCGTTCCCGGCAAGGCATCCAACGCTGGCGGCGTAGCTACCTCTGCACTGGAAATGAGCCAGAACTCCGAGCGTCTCTCCTGGACATTCGAGGAAGTCGACCAGAAGCTTCAGGGCATCATGGTCAACATCTATCACAACATCGATGCTGCTTCCAAGAAGTACGGCATGGAAGGCAACTACGTTGCAGGCGCCAACATCGCCGGCTTCGAGAAGGTCCTCAACGCTATGGAAGCACAGGGTATTGTCTAATACCGATCTCTCATCAATACCACATAAAGACGTTCTTTAACTGACGTCAAATCGGCGCTGCGGATCCCCTCAGATATCCGCACACCACCGCCTTCTGAATCTACACACAAAAAATGCGCAGGCATCCGGTTTTCCGGGCCTGCGCATTTTTTTTATGAGTCAAGAGGGACGGTTCCGAAAAACTCATTGTGTGCAATGAGTTTTTCAGAACCGTCCCCGGTGACTCATGTTGGCTTATTGCTGACGCGTATGTATTGCCCCGTCAGGCTCTCGGGGCAGGCACAGACCTCGGACGGCCTTCCGCTCACGACAATGCGGCCGCCCTCTGCGCCCCCTCCGGGCCCCATATCGATGATATAGTCCGCGCTGCGGATCACATCGAGATCATGCTCAATGACGATCACAGTGGCCCCGCGGTCGAGCAGGCTGCGGAAGACCTCCAGAAGGACACGGACATCCCTGGGATGGAGGCCGATGGTGGGCTCATCAAATACAAAGACGGAATCCTCCTGCCCTCTGCCCATCTCGCTGGCCAGTTTGAGACGCTGCGCCTCTCCGCCGGACAGACCGGGCGTCTCCTCTCCCAGGGTCAGGTAACCCAGGCCCAGATCGTGCAGGACCTGCAGCCGTCTGCGGGTTGCCGCAAGGTCCGAACACGCCTGAATGGCCTCGTCGACGCTCATGGACATCAGATCCGGCAGGCTGCATGCCGTCCCGTTTTTTGCCCTGCGCAGAATGTCATGCGCTTCCCGGCGGTAACGCCTGCCCCGGCAGTCCGGGCAGGGGATATCGACATCGGGCAGGAACTGCACATCCAGAGAGATCTGGCCGGTCCCGTCGCAGGTCGGACAGCGGAGTTTACCGGTGTTATAGGAAAAATCTCCCGCCTTGTATCCCCGCGTTTTCGCGTCCGGTGTCCGGGCGTAGATCTTGCGCAGTTCATCGTGGACATTTGCATAGGTGGCCACTGTGGAGCGCACGTTGATGCCGATGGGCGTGGCGTCGATCAGTTTCACCTGATGGATGCCGGGAGCTTCGATGGATTTCACATGGGCGGGGAGCTTTTTCCCATTCACGGAGGCGGAAAGAGCGGGGATCAGGCTCTCCAGGATCATGGTCGTCTTTCCGGAGCCGGAGACTCCGGTGACTACAGTGAGTTTGCCTTTGGGGATGCTGACATCCAGAGGATGCACTGTGTGGATCGGGCCGGTCTGCATACGGATGGTCCCCTTTGAAAAAGGGCTGTCTCCGGTCTCTGCCGCCGGTACTGCAAAATGTCCGGAGAGATAGGGACCGATCACGGATTCGGGATTCTGTTCGATCTCCTCAATGGTGCCCTGCGCGATCACCGTCCCGCCTGCAGCGCCGGCGCCCGGCCCCATCTCGATCATCCAGTCCGCGTGGGACAATACCTGCGTATCGTGGTCCACGATCACCACCGTATTGCCGTCCGCCGCCAGGTCATCCATGACACCGGTCAGCCCCTTCAGGTTGTAGGGATGAAGACCGATGGAGGGCTCATCCAGCACATAGAGGACGCCGGTGGTCCGGTTGCGGACCGCCCTGGCCAGCTGTACGCGCTGGCGTTCTCCCGTGGACAGCGTGGAGGCTGCGCGATCCAGGGACAGATAGCCCAGGCCCAGATCTATCAGACGGACGGAAGTGTCCAGGAAGGATTCCACGATATTTCGGGCCATGGGGCGCATGGATTCAGGCAGAGAACCGGGCACTCCTTTGACCCAGGGAATGAGCTCCGAGAGGGTCATGGCAGTCGCCTGGTCGAGGCCGATTCCGCGAAGGCGGGGAGCCCTGGACACCTCGGAAAGCCGCGTTCCGTGACAATCGGGACAGACTCCCTCCTTGAGGAAGCGCTCGATCCGCTTCATCCCCTTCTCGTCCTTGACTTTGGACAGGGCATTTTCCACGGTGTAGACCGCGTTAAAATAAGTAAAATCCATTTCTGCAGTCTGTTTGGTCTGCGGGTTCATATAAAAGATATGCTTCTTTTCAGCGGGGCCGTGGTAGACCATCTCCTTTTCTTCGTCGGTGAGGTCTTTGAAAGGCACGTCCGTACGCACGCCCATCTCGCGGCACACGTCCTTCATCAGGGTCCACATGAGAGTCCCCCAGACTACGACCGCGCCTTCGTCGATGGTCAGATTCTCATTGGGCACAAGGGTCGACTCGTCGACCGTGCGGGTAATGCCGGTCCCGCCGCAGGTCGGGCATGCCCCGCTGCTGTTGAAGGCCAGTTCCTCCGCTCCGGGCCCGTAAAAGCCTGCGCCGCAGACCGGGCAGACGGTCTCCCTCATGGCCGCCACATCCATGGAGGGCTCCACATAGTGGCCATTGGGACAGCGGTGGCTGGCAAGGCGTGAGAACATGAGCCGCAGGCTGTTGAGGAGCTCTGTCATGGTCCCGAAGGTGCTGCGTATCCCGGGAACTCCGGGACGCTGGTGAAGAGCCAGCGAGGCAGGTACATAGCGGACCTCGTCCACATGTGCCCGCGCTGCCTTTGTCATTCTGCGGCGCGTATAAGTGGAAAGGGATTCCAGGTAGCGTCTGGATCCTTCCGCGTAGAGGACTCCCAGAGCAAGGGAAGACTTTCCCGATCCCGAGACACCCGCGACAGCCGTGATCGTATTCAGCGGAATATCCACATCTATGTTTTTCAAATTATGTACACGCGCTCCCCGCACTTCCATATTGCGCGGGAGCATCTTTTTGTCTTTCTCCATGTTGTCTATTTCCTTATAAGTCACATCTGCGGGACGCCCGTAAGGGCATCATCTTCCGGCGCCGATCATCTCCCGGATCGCCTTGCCGACGCCGTTGTGATCATTGTCATCTGTAATCATGTCGCACATCTCTTTGATCTTGTCTTCTGCATTTCCCATGGCGATGGACAGTCCCACCACCCGCAGGACCGCGCTGTCATTGTCGGCATCCCCGATGCCTGCGGTCTCCTCCATGGGAATCCCCAGATGCTCCGCAAGCTTCTCCAGTCCCAGCGCCTTGGATACGCCCGGCGCAGTCATCTCAAGAGATGTTTTCTCTGCCTGCGCAAAGGTAAGAGGAAGGTGTTTGAGTTTGCCCAGAGCCCGGTCCCGGTCCTCTTCCGACCGGAAATAAATATTCACCTTGGGGATGGAATCGTGACGCAGCGCCTCCTCCTGCATGCTCTCTACGGCAGTTGCGACGCGGCGGTACAGCTCTTTATAGATTCCCATGTGATAGTCTTCCATATGCTCGATCTGTTCCCTGCAGGTGATCGAGCAGCCATCCCCCAGAAAATGGATCATACCGGTCCGCTCCCCCACCAGGCGGATGATCTCCAGCACAGTCTGCTGCGGAACAGCGCGCCGGAAGATATTCTTTTTTTCCTGAAAATCATAGACGACGGAACCGCTGGTACAGATTCCATAGCGGATCTGAGGAAGTGTTCCCGTGTAAGGTTCCAGTTCAACTATATCCCGGCCTGAACAGTAGACCATTTGAAGCCCCTGCTCCGCGGCAAAGGCGATATCCCGGACCGTATCCGGGTGAATGCTCTTGTCGGACATCAGAAGTGTGCCATCCATGTCCAGGGCAATCAGGCTGACTTTTTTCTTCTCCATAAATACCTCTTTATAAATGCCTCTTTATCATTGAGATTCTGCTTATACACCTGCTTTTTCGACTGTTTTATATTATTGATTGTAACACAGGATAAATGTGCCGTCCCGCTGCTGCAGACATGTAAGAAGTATAATTAGTAAAACTCTTTTGATTCCTGCGCCTATGTCCGGCACGGTTCACGCCGGGGGGGGCCTGCCTGCGCGCCGCTTTGCAGCAGGCGCTGACGCATGTACAAAAGATGTTTTTTACCATCAATTCTCGTGCTTTTTTTCCGAATTCGTTTACAACTTGCTTTTTATAAGCTAAAATCATCATTAGGGATTTTTTGCGCACAAGCCGGTTGCATCAAATAAGGTTTTACACAACTTATCATACGGGATTTCGAAATTATGCAGAAATCGCGGTGTCTTCCGCTTCCAGGACTTTGCAACGACATCACCCTATGAACAGCTGCGGCACTGTGAAAAAGACTTGCGGCCTGCAAATCATCCCGGGAAGGATGTGTCCTATGCGTCAGTTTGAACTGATCGCGCCCTGTCATTTCGGCATGGAGAGCGTAGTCAAGAACGAGATCTATGAAATCGGATACGATGTAACGGAGGTGACCGACGGAAGGGTCACCTTTATAGGCGATGAAGAAGCCATCGCCCGCGCCAATATCTGCCTGCGGACCGCAGAGCGCATACTGCTCAAGGTCGGTTCTTTCCATGCGGAGAATTTCGAAGAGCTCTTTCAGGGCACCATGGCCCTGCCCTGGGAGCAGTTCCTGCCGCGGGAATCCCGCTTCTGGATCAAAAAAGCCGCCAGCATCAAGAGCAAGGTCTTCTCCCCCTCCGATATCCAGTCGGTCATGAAGAAGGCCATGGTTGAGCGGATGAAACAGAAATATCCCATCGACTATTTCCCCGAGACCGGCTCCGACTACCCGGTGCGCGTCTTTATTTATAAAGATGAGGTCACTGTGGCCATCGACACATCCGGCGACTCGCTGCACAAGCGCGGTTACCGCCGTATGAAAGTCAAGGCGCCGATCGCCGAAAACCTTGCTGCGGGACTGATCATGCTGACACCCTGGCAGCCCGGAAGAGTCCTGGTGGATCCTTTCTGCGGGAGCGGTACCTTCCTCATCGAGGCAGCTCTCATGTCCGCCAATATCGCCCCCGGTCTCTACCGGCATTTCATTGCCGAGGACTGGACAGAGATCATTCCTTCCAATGTGTGGGCAGATGCGCGCGAAGAGGCAAGGGATATGATCGATCTGTCCGTGGACACGGACCTGCAGGGATATGACATCGATCCCGAGGCGATCGCAGCGGCACGGGAAAACGCCCGCCTGGCAGGTGTGGAGAAACTGATCCACTTCCAGACGCGCCCGATCTCCGCTCTCTCCCATCCCAAGAAGTACGGATTTATCATCACCAATCCGCCCTACGGCGAGCGCCTGTCGCCCGGTTCAGAGGCCCTGACAGAGGTCGATCAGAATGACATCGCGCGTTCACGTGTCAATACCAATGCGCTCAGAGAGCTGTATGAGACCCTTGGAGAGCGTTTCAGAAACATGGACACCTGGTCTATGTATCTGATCACCTCCTACGACGGATGCGAAGAAGCCATCGGCAAAAAAGCCGCCCGCAACCGGAAGATCTACAACGGTATGCTCAAGACCTACTTCTACCAGTTCCCCGGTCCCCGTCCTCCCAGACGCAGAACCGGCTCGAGAAGCAGCACCTGAACATTCATTCAGGGCATTTTGCCATTTTGTCAGGGCATCCAAAGACGTAATCAAAGCATCTAAACCCTTAATCAGTGTATCTGAACAGTTAATCAAAATGCAGGATCATACAATGCACCCTCTGCGCAGGAGGGTGCATCAATTGTGTAAAAAGATTTTTCAGGAAAAACAATGATGAGACAGAACAAATACCAGATTATTTTTGCAACAGGAAACAAGGGAAAGATCCGCGAAATCAAAGAGATCGTTGCCGCCGGCAAAAATGCAGAGAATATCGAAGTCCTCTCCATGCGTGAGGCGGACGTCGAGGCGGACCCCGATGAGAACGGTGCCGATTTCGAAGACAACGCCATCATCAAGGCAAAGGCAGTCTATGACCTGCTCTGCACCCGCCCGGTTCCCGAAAACACGACCCGCATCGTCATGAGCGATGACTCCGGACTCGTGATCGACGCCCTCGACGGCGCCCCCGGCGTCCACTCCGCCCGTTATATGGGCTATGATACGGACTACCGCCTGCGTATGGAACACATCCTGGACCTCCTGAAAGATGTCCCGGATGAGAAACGCAGTGCCCGCTTCGTAGCGGCTGTCGCTGCTGTCCTGCCCAATGGAGAAACCCGTGTCGTGAGAGGGGCCATGGAAGGCCGGATCGGTCACTCCATCGCCGGCGAAAACGGTTTTGGCTACGATCCCTTCTTCTACCTTCCGCAGTACGGCAAGACCAGCGCGGAGATCTCTCCGGAAGAAAAAAACAGCATCAGCCACAGGGGCAAGGCCCTCAGGAAAATGCTGGGAGATCTTGGACTGATCTGATCCGGTTTTATCATTCTTTCCGGCCATGTCGCTCCCGGGAGCGGCATGGCCGGAAAGAATAAACTTCTGCTTTCTATCCGCCTAATTATTATCGATATTACGTCAATATATTTTTAATATTTTGTCGTTGACACAGAGCAGATTGTTAGATATAATATCTCTTGCATGTGAGACAACGGTCTCCAACGGGGTGTGGCTCAGTTTGGCTAGAGCGCCTGGTTTGGGACCAGGAGGTCGCAGG
>CAMKEX010000180.1 GCA_946411695.1 uncultured Lachnospiraceae bacterium | reverse complement strand
TCTCGTTGACATCAGGGGATGTTTGTGCTCCGGCACAAACATCCGGAGTGAAAAAACGCTATCGAGCGTTTTTTCACTCTTAACTCTTTTTAACACACTTAATTTACTTAAGCACACCTAGACGGAAAGAGGCTATGACCATGGATCAATTCATACTCAGCTGCTGTTCCACTGCCGATTTATCCCGGGAGCATTTTCAGAAAATCGGTGTCCACTATATCTGCTTCCACTATTCCCTGGACGGGAAGGAGTACCCGGATGATCTGGGGCAGTCGATCCCTTTTTCGGATTTCTATGCCAGAATGGCTGCAGGCGCCCCGACCGCCACATCCCAGGTCAATGTGGAGGAATACTATCATTATTTCGAAGGCTTCCTGAAAGACGGGTTTGACATTCTCCACGTCACACTCTCTTCCGGAATCAGCGGTTCTCTCAATTCCGCCTGCACAGCCAGGGACCTCCTCAAGGAAAAATACCCCGGCCGCAGGATCTGCGTCGTGGATTCCCTGGGCGCCTCCTCCGGATTCGGACTTCTCATGGATACCCTGGCGGAAAAAAAGGCCGCCGGCATGGATCTGGATTCCCTGTACAGCTGGGTCCAGAAAAACAGGCTGCGGGTCCACCACTGGTTTTTCTCCACCGATCTCACCTTCTATATCCGGGGCGGCCGTATTTCAAAGACCTCGGGTATGATCGGCAGCCTTCTGAATATCTGTCCCCTGCTCAACATGGACGATCAGGGGCGCCTCATTCCCAGGTACAAGATCCGCACAAAGAAAAAAGTCATCCGCACCATCGTCGACAAGATGGAGGAACATGCGGAGGGAGGAAAAAACTACAGCGGAAAATGCTATATCTCTCAGTCCGCCTGTATA
This sequence comes from uncultured Lachnospiraceae bacterium, assembly GCA_946411695.1. Lineage (GTDB taxonomy): Bacteria > Bacillota > Clostridia > Lachnospirales > Lachnospiraceae > CAG-791. The sequence continues at coordinate 6,156 of CAMKEX010000180.1, read as the reverse complement.
GAGGATGCCCGCGCAGTCGCCCGCCTGGTCGAGGAACGCTTCCCCAACCTCAACGGCAGAGTCGAGATCAACGACATAGGGACCACCATCGGCAGCCACACCGGCCCCGGAACCGTTGCCCTATTCTTCTGGGGCGATGAGCGCAAACAATAACCCGCAAGGCAGGCGGTGTCTTATGAGCGAAACCGCCCGCGGTTCCTGAAGGCAAAAAATAATCAAAAAAGCAGATGCATCTCCCGGAGACTGCACCTGCTTTTTTTGTCGTCAGATCAGATGAATGAAAAGACCGCTCAGGAGCTTGGGCTCAAACCAGGTCGACTTGGGCGGCATGAGGCGCCCTGCGTCCGCCACGGCAAAGAGTTCCTGCAGAGATGTCGGATGCATCAGGAAGGAGACACCTTTGTAGTTGTCTGCCCGCATCTGCAGTTCTTTGGTGCCGCGGATGCCGCCGACAAACTCAATGCGGCTGTCGGTCTTGGGATCGCCGATCCCCAGCACAGGTGCCAGAAGGCGGTCCTGCAGAATGGAAACGTCCAGGCCTGCGACAGGATCGTCCGACTTGCATTCGGGGCGGATCTTCAGAAGATACCAGCGGCCTTCCAGATACATGCCGAGCTCGCCCTTGCAGGAAGGGACGGGAGCCCTGCTGTCATCCTCCGGACAGATGACCTCAAAAGATTCCTCTGCTTTTTTCAGAAAATCCTGCGCGGTGAGGCCGTTTAGGTCGAGGACCGTGCGGTTGTAATCCATGATTTTCAGCTCATTCTCCGGGAAGAGAATGGAGAGAAAATAGTTGAACTCCTCCTGTCCTGTATATCCGGGGTTCTGCTCCCTGCGCATTTTGCCGACACGGACTGCAGAGGCACAGCGATGATGGCCGTCCGCTATATAAATACTGTCGATCCCGGCAAATGCTGCCCGGATCACATCACACTCGGCAGGATCCGAGATGATCCACACCCGGTTTCTGACACCGCGGTCAGATTCAAAATCATAGACAGGTGCCTGTGCAGCAGCTTTTGCCACCACCCGGTCGATGGTGCTGTTCTGCCGATAGCACAGGAAGATGGGGCCGGTCTGGGCGCTGCAGGCATCAACGTGATTGATCCTGTCCTGCTCCTTCTCGGCACGGGTGTTTTCGTGTTTTTTGATTACGCCGGAATCATAGTCATCAATGGAAGCACAGGCCGCAATACCGGTCTGGGTGCGTCCCCCCATGGTCTGCTCATAGACATAATAACAGGGTGAGGGGTCCTGAATAAAGCGGCCCTGGCGGATCCAGCTGTGCAGCATTTGGGATGCATGCTCATATACACTCCTGTCATAGATATCCAGATCTGCCGGAAGGGTCGTCTCCGCCCGGTCTATGGCGAGGAAGGAGCCGGGATGCTTCTCCACATAGGCGCGGGCTTCCTTGCGGGAATAAACGTCATAGGGAAGCGCGGCAATCTCGGATTCCAGTCCGGGCGCAGGCCGGCAGGCACAAAAAGGTCGAATATCAGCCATGTGAATGTAGTATCCTCCAAAAATCAGTAATATTTCGTTTGCCGCAGGATTTATTTGATCACGCGGACACGGTAGACGCCGTCGACTTTTTCGAGCTGTCTGATGACTTCCGCGGAAGCCCTGGTATCAGTGTCGATCAGAGTATAGGCGACCTCACCGCGGGATTTATTGGACATCTCGGCGATGTTGACGGCCTCTCCGCCCATGATCCTGGTGAAGTTTGTGATCATATTTGCCTGGTTCTTGTGGAAGATGCCGATCCTGCCGACGCTCTGGCAGACTCCCATATTGCAGCGGGGGTAATTCACGCTGTTGGTGATGTTACCGTTCTCAAGGTAATCGCGCAGCTCGTTGACAGCCATTTTCGCGCAGTTGATCTCGGACTCCTCCGTGGATGCGCCCAGGTGGGGTGTCGTGATGCATCCGCGCTTTCCGGCCACGGTGGGGTTGGGGAAATCGGAGACATAGCGGCGGACCTTGCCCTCGTCGATCGCCTCGACGACAGCTTTCTCGTCGACAAGAAGATCGCGTGCCATGTTGATGATGACAACGCCGTTCTTCATCTGGCGGATGGCCTCCGCGTTGATCATTCCGCGGGTGGAATCCAGGAGCGGAACGTGGATGGTGATATAATCACACATCGTGTAAATATCCTCGATCCGCAGAACATGGGTGATCTTGCGGCTCAGATGCCATGCGGAGTCAACGGAGACATAGGGGTCATAACCATAGACGTCCATACCCAGGTTGACAGCTGCGTTGGCGACGCGGACACCGATGGCGCCCAGACCGATGATGCCGATCTTCTTTCCCTCGAGCTCGATGCCGGCAAACTGTTTTTTCTCCTTCTCGGCCGTTTTGGCGATGTCGGGATTATTCCAGTTTGCGCGGACCCAGTCGACGCCCTCTACGATGTCACGGGATGCAAGCAGCATGCCTGCAAAGACCAGTTCCTTGACGCCGTTTGCATTGGCTCCGGGTGTGTTGAATACCACAATTCCCTTTTCGGCACAGCGCTGCAGGGGAATGTTGTTGACACCTGCGCCGGCGCGTGCGATGGCAAGCAGTTTGTCGGAGAAGTCCATGTCGTGCATGGCGGCGCTGCGGACCAGGATGCCCTGCGCGTCGTTGATATCGTCTACCTGCTCGTATTTGGAAGTGAAATTCTTGAGTCCGATGGGGGAAATATTGTTAAGGCAGTGAAATTTATACATTTTGATTTCTCGCTATACTTGATTGATGGCTCATTCTGCGGGGTGTCTGGCTTCAAAATCTTTCATAAAAGCGACGAGTTTCTCGACGCCTTCATAGGGCATTGCATTATAGATGCTGGCGCGCATGCCGCCTACAGTCCGGTGGCCTTTCAGGCTTACCAGTCCCTCTGCCTCGGCCTCTTTGACAAACTGAGCTTCCAGGTCCTTGTCGCCGATGACGAAGGGAACGTTCATGAGGGAGCGGTCCTCTTTGCGGACAGTGCCCTTGAAGAGTTTGCTCTCGTCCAGGTAGTCGTAGAGGAGTTTGGCCTTCTTCTCATTGCGCTCTTTCATGACTTCGAGACCGCCCATCTTCTTGATCCACTTGAAGACCTTGCCGCAGATATAGATGCCGTAGGCGGGAGGAGTATTGAAGAGAGAATCATTGTCAGCCTGGGTCTTCCACTTGAGCATGGTGGGTGTGCCCGGGACCACGTCGTCCCGGATCAGGTCTTCGCGGATGATGGCGATGACGACACCGGCGGGGCCGATGTTCTTCTGAACGCCGCCGTACATCACTGCGTATTTGGATACGTCCACGGGCTCGGAGAGGAAGCAGGAGGAAACATCCGCCACGAGGTCATGGCCCTTGGTGTTGGGCAGCTCATGGAACTTTGTACCGTAAATGGTATTGTTCTCACAGATATAGACATAGTCCGCTTCTTCAGGGATATCGAGATCGGAGCAGTCCGGAATGTAGCTGAAGGTCTTGTCTTCGGAAGAAGCGACTGCTACGGCATCACCGTATTTTCTGGCTTCCTGATAAGCCTTCTTGGCCCACTGGCCGGTAATGACATAGGCTGCCACATGGTTGCGCATGAGGTTCATGGGAACCGCCGCAAACTGTGTCCAGGCGCCGCCCTGCAGGAACAGTACCTTGTAGTTGTCCGGAATGTTCAGGATATCACGAAGATCCTTTTCCGCCTCTTTGATGATACCGTCGTAAATCTTGCCGCGGTGGCTCATCTCCATGACAGACATGCCGCTGCCTCTGTAGTTGAGCATTTCATCGGCCGCCTCGCGGAGGACTTCCTCCGGGAGAACTGCGGGACCTGCGGAAAAATTGTATACTCTATCCATTTCTTATTTCTTCCTCCTGTGTGTCTGTGGTTTTACTGTCATGTCGGTGATATCTGCATTCGAAAACAGTGATGCAGGACTCTCCTGCAGGTCCAGTGCCCCGGGCGGGCTGCCCCCGTGAGCAGCTCTTCACCTGAAGGGCAGGACCGTTTTTTGCAGAACAATTTATTTTTTCATCATATCCTTCTCGTCAAAGGCTTCTTCGATGGAAGCTCCGGGGGAGACCATGGGGAAGACCTTGTCATCTTCATCGATGACACAGTTGACGAGAACGGGCTCCTCGGAGGCAATGGCCTCTTTGAGAGCGGGTTCAAGTTCATCGAGATTGTTGACCTGGATGGCGCGGCATCCCAGGCCCTCGGCCACCTTGCAGTAGTCGACCTTGTCTTCGAGGATCGTGGCGCTGTAGCGGGCACCGTAATACAGAGTCTGCCACTGGCGGACCATACCCAGAACACGGTTGTCGATGACGATCTCGATGATCGGGATATTGTAGCGGCTTGCAGTAGCCAGTTCATTCATATTCATCCGGAAGCATCCGTCACCGCCGATATTGATGACAGTGCGGTCGGGATGCGCGATCTTGGCACCGATCGCCGCGCCGATTCCGTAGCCCATGGTTCCCAGGCCGCCGGAAGAGATCAGAGTGCGGGGCTTTGTATAGGTATAATACTGGGCCGCCCACATCTGGTGCTGTCCGACATCGGTGGTGATGATCGCGTTTCCTTCCGTCAGCTCGTCCAGCTTCTGGATGATAGCGGGACAGGTGAGCTTTTTGTGGTCATAGTTGAGCGGATAGGAAGCCTTGAGCTGAGAAGTATATTTGAGCCAGTCCGGATGAGACTGCTGGGTGAGTTTCTCATTGATCTTCTCGAGCACCTCTTTGAGGTCGCCGATCACGGAGAAGTCCACTTTGATGTTCTTGTTGATCTCGGCGGGATCCACATCGATGTGCAGGATCTTTGCGCCGGAGGCAAAGGTTTTGGCATTTCCTATGACTCGGTCCGAGAAACGGGCGCCCAGGGCGATCAGAAGGTCACAGCGGCTCACGCCCAAGTTGGAGGCCTTGGTCCCGTGCATACCGATCATGCCCGTATAGCGGGGATCGGTCCCGTTGAAGGCGCCCTTGCCCATGAGTGTGTCGCAGACGGGAGCGTCGATCTTTTCGACAAAGGTCTTCAGCTCTTCGGAAGCGCCGGAGATCACAGCGCCGCCGCCTACCATGATAAAGGGCTTTTTGGAGGCATTGATCATGCTGATGACCTGATCGACCTCTGCCTCGGTGACCGGGCGCTTTTTGACCGGCAGATACCGGTCCGGAACAACCGGCTCATATTCGCATTCCGCGCCCGTGACATCCTTGGGGACGTCGACCAGGACGGGGCCGGGACGGCCTGTTCTGGCAATCGCAAAGGCATAGCGGATGGTCTGGGCCAGGTCGTTGACGTCCTTGACGATCCAGCTGTGCTTGGTCACAGGCATGGCGATTCCGTTGATATCGACCTCCTGGAAGGAGTCCTTGCCCAGAAGGGGCAGAGTCACGTTGCAGGTGATCGCGACCATGGGGACACTGTCCATGTATGCAGTGGCGATACCGGTGACCAGATTGGTCGCGCCGGGGCCGCTGGTGGCGAGGCATACGCCCACCTTTCCGGTGGCGCGCGCATAGCCGTCCGCCGCGTGGGAGGCGCCCTGCTCATGGGATGTCAGATAATGATTGATTTTGTCTCTCTTTTTATAAAGTGCGTCATATACATTCAGGATCGCACCGCCGGGATATCCGAACACGGTATCCACACCCTGCTCGAGCAGGCATTCGACGATGATATCCGCACCTGTTAATTTCATTACTGCTCCTTTCCGTTCACGTAAAGGCTGCACTGGTGACTAAAGTCAGGTCCTTTTTACGTGAATGATTCCCGGATTCCGGATGACTGCATTATGCTTTGGGAAGCTCAAGGACTGCACCGCGGTTGCCGCTGGTGACAAGAGCCGCATAGCGGTGAAGGTATCCGTCCTTGACCTTGGGCTCACGGGGCTGCCATTTGGCGCGGCGTGCAGCCAGTTCTTCGTCGCTGACCTTCATCTCAAGCTTGTTGGCGGGGATATCGATGGAAATGATATCGCCTTCCTCAACCAGGGCGATGGGGCCGCCGACTGCCGCCTCGGGAGAGACGTGGCCGATGGAAGCGCCGCGGGAAGCACCGGAGAAACGTCCGTCTGTGATCAGTGCGACGGTGGAATCAAGTCCCATTCCGGCAATGGCGGAAGTGGGATTGAGCATCTCGCGCATGCCGGGGCCGCCCTTGGGTCCCTC
>CAMKEX010000179.1 GCA_946411695.1 uncultured Lachnospiraceae bacterium | reverse complement strand
GCCTGCGCCGCTATTTGAATGTAGACGTGGATTATCAGGAAGCCGAAGATACTTCGGATGAAGTGATGATGTCCCGTATTATGATTACCGAGAATCTTCGTTACTTAATCGGTAACGTCGGACGTATTCTTGAGTACTTCGTTTCCAGAAATGATAATTCATCGATTGACAATATCTACCTTGTCGGCATCGGCGCTGACTTCGTAGGTATGGATGAGCTTCTTTCAAACGAACTCGGTTATAATGTGCAGAAGTTCACCGGACTTGATAATATTCGTTCCGGAAACCCGAATTTCAATGCGCTTGAGTCAATGAGAGTTTATGCGGCAGCAATCGGTGCATCCTATGCTCCGTTGCAGTTGTTGAGCCCTGAGCTCCTGAAGGGAGAAAAGGAAACATCGCTGGTTGTTCCGATTGCGGTGTTCTTGGCATGTGTTGCCGTCGCAGCAGTTCTGTTTGTTGTTGGAAGCGTCGGAGTTGCTAAAGCAAAGAAAGAAAACCAAGAACTGAAAGATCGTCTGGAAGAAACCAAGTACTTGGAAGATTTGAACAACACATATATTGCGTCTAAAGACACATATAGCAGTATCGCGACGGCCCTTGGAGCATCTTCAAATAATAACCGTCTTCTGACGCAGTTCATCGCTGAGATGGAACAGAAGATGCCGCAGGGATTTAAAACGTTTAAGCTAGAAGCTGATGTTGAAGACGGAATCACGATTGATGTTGTATGCTTATCAAAACCGGATGCAGCGAAAGTATTCCAGCAATTGCGTAGCTTTGAAACAATTAATATCATTTCATCTTCAGGATTTCAGGAAAAGTATGCACTCATGCCTGAATATGACGCCTTGCTTGAAAAGTTAATTCAAAAAGAAATCGACGAGGCAATGATTGAGTATGAAGAGCACGTGGATGCGAACGGATATGTGCTTGATGAGTACGGCGAGATGGTAACCATTGAGGAAATGCGGAAGAGAATGACGGACAAACTTCTTGAGGAAAAGAAGGACCAGCAGATTGTTCTCGGTCGAATTCTTAAGGCTTTAGATGAGGAAAAGGGTGAAGAAGGAGAAGACGGCGAGAAAGAAAAGCATTTAATTGATGAAGTGGATCCCGCAGACTATTTCTACATTAATATCACTTTTAGTGTTAATTGCACCTATAACGAGGATTGTCAGTCTAATGAAGCGTTTATGAAGGGTGTGACCACTTCGCTTGAAGAAGAGCAGAAGCAACGCGATAAAGAAAAAGCAAATAAAAACTAATCAATAGGAGGAACAGAATATGAAAGTTTCAAAAAGAGATATCAGCATTCTTCTGATTGTCCTTGGATTGATTGGGGCTTTTGCTGTATTTCAGTTTTATTTCCGTGGGGCATTAAAAGACAAGCAAAAATATGAAGAGGAAAGTAAAACTCTTCAAACCAGACTGGATAAGTACTTGGGCGTAGATGAGAATGCTGTAATCGCAGAAATGGCTAAGAACAAGCAATATTTGGAAGACGAAGCAAAGAAATACCCTGCTGCGTATCTCTATGAGGACATTATCATGTATATGTACGAATGGCAGAATCTTCCGTATGATGAGATTTATACTGAAATTTACAACTTTCCTAAGTACACGATTGAAGAGACAGCAGAAACCGACAATTATGGAGGTGTTATCGACTGGAACGAGAAAGAGCACTTGCCTATTGAAGTTAGCTATTCGTTTATGAAAGCAACGCTAGAGGCGGATTATGAGTTGAATTCATATAAGGGATTCAAGGATATGATTAATAAAATCTACATTGATCCCGAGCCCAAAACAGTAAGCAATGTGACGGCCATATTTGATCCTGCTAATGGTTTCATTAAAGGAACAATCACGGTGGATTTTCTTAATGTCCAGAACGGCAACAATGAGTATCATCCTGTTACTATTAAAGATGTGAAGACCGGTATCCCGAATATGTTCGGACCGACTTATACGCCTACGCCTACGCCGACCCCCGAGGAAGACCCTAAGGCAAAGCAGAATCAGGACCAAGATCATCATTAATTGACTTAAGGCTGGTAATCCGCCCAAGTGACGGATTACCGCTTTATCCTATCCGGAGATAAGAGACTCCGGATAAGATAAGGCCTCAACCGGAGACCTTAAGAGGAGATAAAAAAATATGAAAGGATGCGAGAGCAGTGGCTGAGAATCGTAAAATCAAGAAAAAACGAAATCGTGGGTTTACTCTTGTAGAGGTGCTTGTGGCTGCGGCAATTTTGAGTATTATGGTGACGCCTATTCTGTCATCGTTTGTCGCTATTGCGCGTGTAAATGCCAAGTCCCGAAGAAAACTGTCCGCAACAGCAATTGCGAACAGTGTGATGGAGTCTGTCAAAGGATTTGATTTGGAAGAGGTTTCGAAGCAGTTCCATGGTTCGACAGGCGGGTTCCATGTGGTGGCCGGGACAGTAACCGGGATTTCCGAAATCGGAACCGCCTCTCACAATGGCACCGTTTTTACGCCGCATGCAAACGGGCAGTATGAGTTCAAGATTTCCGGCGTACAGATGGATGGAACGTCATATGACGTTTTTCTGAAGTACACTAAGAACGAAACTCGTTCGAACGAACTGCTGACGGGGATTTATTATCAAGATGCGGCGGGCAATAACGTCACGCAAACTGCTGCGAGAGTTCTAAAAGCAATGGAGGTTCGGGTACTAACCTTTTACGACGTGGAAATAACCGTGTATAGAGGAGGGACAACGACTAACCCGTTGGCTACGTTAACCGGATCGAAGGCGGATTATACGCCTGAGAGTCCATAAGTTAATACAAGAAAGGAGGCATGAAAATATGAGAAAGTTTACCAGGAATAATCAAGGCGTCGCATTGATTACGGTTATTATTGGTGTGATGTTCTGTTTGTTGCTGACATCGACTATGCTCCGGGTCTCCCTTCTCGGGCTGCAGTCAAGAAGTATCAACAATCAGGTGTCTGACACTTTTTATGATTCGGAAAATGTGGTGGATACTATTCGCTTGAACTTACAAAATACTGCAGCTAGAGCTTGGGCTACAACGAATAATGATGCAACAAGCTCAAAGGCATTCGTTGCAGAAACATATCGGTTGATTACGGGAAAAACATATCCCGAAACCGGTAGTTTGTCTCTTTCTTCTTCCGAGAAAGCGACAGCCATTGCCAACTTAACCGCTAACGCCATTCAAGGAGGTACAGTTACAGATATTGGTAATATTGAACGTTTCACCGGAGACACCGGAAAACTAGAAGGAATCAAGATAAAGGATGTCGAAGTAAAGTACGAGAATCCAAAGACGAAGATGGTTTCTTATGTGAAGACGGACATCACGATTCGCGCACCTCTGTATGCGAGTAAGAAGAAGTATCCCTTGGCAAGTTATTCTATGTTTGCCGGCTCTGGCGCTTCACTTTGGAATACGAACAGTCATCAAGGGCAGTACGGCAACCCTAACCAGTTTGGTTTCCTTGAGCAGGAGGGAAATGTATATATTGGTTATGAGGCGTCTGGAACAACGGCTATAACTATTAATGGCCGTGAAACGTTTATCTTGTCTGGTGGTAATGTAGTTATCAATGGCGATATTGTTGTCAAAGACTATTCCAACCTGCAGCTTACAGCAGACGATGTAGAGGTTCGCGGTAAGATTACGCTTCAAAATGATAATTGCCATTTGGTAATTGGCACTGCGACCAATTTGAAGTGCCAGGATATTGTTATTGGCGGAAAGTCTATTGCGAATGGCGACTATACGTTTACTTCAGGCGGAAACGTATATTACGGAACTCCTTACAGATGCTACACTACTTGGACGAAACCTGATGGATCTGCTAAGGTGGGCGGTCTGGATGATGGAACCAAGCATAATGGAACCATCTCTACTCCGGCGTACAAGACCTCGGGTAGTGTTACATATTATCCGAATTACGTTGACAATGCATCCTCAATTGTATATATAGACTCAAACAATCTTACTACGGCCTACGCATACGACGCGTACGTGTATGGAAAGAGCCAGATTAAAACGCAAAGCGGCGCGATGTTGACGGTGACAACTGATCCTGACGATTCGGAGTTGAAACGCAGACCGAGAAGAAATACGCAAAGAGTTGTCACGGAAACAGATAATGGCGGATATAAGTCTAAACATGGACAAACGTATGATGATTATTTCCTCGAAATAATTGACTTGGAGTATTTCGAGGGGTTCATGTATGATGAGTTTTCGACTACCCAGAACCATCCTGTGCAGAACAGGATAAAGAGTTCGGTTTATAATCCAGACGCAGAAAAGAATGAACCGGATTCGGCAGATGCTTTTGAAGGAACCCAGATAAAAAAGCAGGGAAAGACCGATGATGAAGGCAATTCAATAAGTGGCAATGAAGAGTTTGAATCGGTAACCTATTCAGGAATCGATTACTCTTATACGGCATATGACGGGACGACCAAAAAGTACAAGAATCCGAGAGTTGCTGTAGTCTTTACAGGAAACAACAATAGCGGTAACGGAAACCTTGTTCATTCCAGTGACAGGCCATTTGTTGTTAGCAATTATACTGTTGAGTTTCATGTAGACCAAAACGATGCTGATTATTGTGGCATTATCTTTACATCAAAAAAAGTGGAACTCAAGAAGGACAACGGTTATTGTGCAGGAAAGTCTTTACTGAATTTGGATACGGATTCGAATCTGGCGAACTTGAAGGTTTTGATGGACACGATTGGGGCACATATGTCCTCGACGAATAATGTCACGAATAAGAAATATGTCATTTTCAACAATTTGTTTAATGGTGGAATAAAGCGCTTTTACGAAAGACCCTCTTCCGGAAATAGCAATTATCAGATTGATGTAACGCACAATAAGAACATGGATCTGGTAGACATGGAGAATTTCGAGAAGAAGTAATAGTTAAACGGCAACCAAAGAGGAGAGATGTTATATGAAGAAGAATAATGGTTTTACAATGGTTGAAGTAATGGTTACCGTTGCTATTATGGCCGTATTAGCGGCTATCGTTGGAATTACGATGGGCGTTCTTCTGGGGCAACGAGTAAAATCCATGGCAGCGGATACCAAAAGCGTATTTCAGAGCACACAGATAGCATCGATGGCACGTGACGATGCTTATGTGTTGCTTCAACAAATCGGAAGTGACGCATATGTCATTGCGTATTCTTCCGCAGGAAACGAGATTAACAGGGCTGAAGCTCATAACGTAACCATGTCCTATTCGGTCAATGGTACGTCAATGGGTAGCCCTACATCGCCGGTTCAGATTTTTTTCAATAGGCAGACCGGTGGGTTACAGGCAGATGCTAGCAATGCTGTGGACTCTATCACATTTACGAATGGACAGAGAACAATAACCCTCCGGATTTCCAGACTGACCGGTAAGGTAACTTACTGAGAAGGGAGGAAACAATATGAAACGAACAAAGAACGCAGGTTTAACTTTAGTTGAGTTATTGGTTTCCATCGCAGTACTCAGTATTGTAACGCTTGGAGTAGGCGGACTTCTTCGATTGGCAGCTGAGCAGTATTCCAATGCGACAAAGGAAACCGAAGTGCAGAATTTGTCGCAGTCGGTATTTGCTTCCGTAAGCAATTCTCTGGAAGATGTTGCGATTGACGTGACATTCTCCGGAGGACATCTTACCATCGTAAATAACGACGGTGTAATCATGTTCGAAAAGGACGGAGATAAGCTGTATTACGACGAGAAAACCTATGCCAGCATGGGCGTTGCGGCCGATGCGGATAATGATACCAAAAAAGCAGCGGCTGCTTCAGCAACAATCGGTAAGAACCAGGAGAATATTCTGGCGGATCATGTGTCGGTATTCTCTGTAGATACCTCCACAAAGGATCAGGGATTTGTTGTGGTTAGCCTGACGATTACTCATCATGAACGCGCGAAGAGCATGGTTCAGAATGTATTCATGCGTAATCTCAGACCGAAGAACTTGTCTGTTGCGGCAAACAACACAACGACGGCTCCGACACATGCTGCGACACACGCGGCGACCAATGTACCGTCCCCGATTACAGGCCCGGCACACGGAGGCGGAGTTACTAATGCTGCGTCGCCGACTCAGGCTCCGTCACCGACTCAGGCTCCGTCCCCGACACCGACGGAAGAGCCGACGGATTATACGAGCAGAATCTCCAATATTACCCCGGGCGCAACGAAGGTTACCTTTACGATGAAAGATGAGAACAATGGTAACCCCACAACTGTTAAGATAACCAAAGAAGGAAGTAATTACAAGATTGATGCGGGAAGCAACGCGTGGGTTATTGCTAATCTAATGCCGGGATATTATGACCCCGGACATGACCCGTTGAGGCCGGAACAAATCAAATGGCTGAAAGATTCGTGCGGAATTGATGTTACTACTCAGATAACCGGAGGCACGGAAGATCCTCCGGAAGACCCTAATGGTAACGGAGGGACGAATCCGCCTGGACCGTTGACTGTTGTGCAAGACACCTCTGCAACGTATTCGTCTAATATGACAATAACGAAGACTGAGGAAGGAAACAATTGGACGTCGATAACATTTGAGTTAAATCCAGATGGATGGAACAAAGCATCTTATACAGTGATTTATCGAGCCAATGAGAATTCCTACACGCTTATTCTCAATGATGACAGTGGAAATCCTTGGATTTTGCAAGGAGGTCAAACCTGGAAGTTTGACTGGGTAAGTTTTAATGATCCGAAGCCGAAGAGTTATAATGTGGATGCCGGGATTTTTTACGATATTAAGACGGCATTTGGGTTAGACCTCAAGGCAACTTTGAATCCGCAGAATTAAAAGGAGAGTTTATCCTATGAAGAAAAACGCTGGAATCTCAACAATTATGGTAACAGGTATGGCAGCATTTGTATCTATATTTGCCATGGCGCTTTTGATTGTGCTGAGAGGCACGATCGGAGGTGGCCCGAAAGCAACAAAGGCGATAGATGATGCCGAGGCCAGAGCAAAGACTGTTTCAGACCAGTTTGTGTTGGATGTTACCAATGCGGATATT
>CAMKEX010000178.1 GCA_946411695.1 uncultured Lachnospiraceae bacterium | reverse complement strand
CAACCGCTACATCGGATATCTCATTTCCATGTCCAAGTTCAGCTTCAAGAACAAGAAGGTCGGACTGGACGTTGCAAACGGCGCCGCATGGTCCATTGCCAAGGGCGTATTTGATGCTCTGGGCGCCAAGACCTACGTCATCAACGCGGAGCCGGACGGCTACAATATCAATACAGACTGCGGCAGCACCCACATCGAACATCTGCAGAAGTTCGTCGTGGACAACGGCCTCGACGTGGGCTTTGCCTATGACGGCGACGCGGACCGCTGCCTGTGCGTCGATGAGAAGGGCAACGTCGTCACCGGCGACCACATCCTCTACATCTACGGTCTGTACATGAAGGAGCGCGACAAGCTCCTCAACAATACGGTCGTGACCACTGTCATGAGCAACTTCGGACTCTACAAGGCCTTCGACAAGGTCGGTATCAATTATGAGAAGACCAAGGTCGGTGACAAGTATGTCTACGAGAATATGGTACAGAACGGCCACCGCATCGGCGGCGAGCAGAGCGGCCATATCATCTTCACCAAATACGCCACCACAGGTGACGGCATTCTGACCTCCCTCAAGATGATGGAAGTCATGCTGGCCAAAGACAAACCTCTGAGCGAACTTGCGGCACCGGTTGTTTTTTATCCCCAGGTGCTCAAAAATGTCCGCGTCAAATCAAAACCCGATGCACAGAATGACCCCGATGTACAGGCACAGGTACAGAAGGTTGCGGACTCTCTCGGTGACGATGGCCGCATCCTTGTCCGCGAGAGCGGCACGGAGCCTGTCATCCGCGTCATGGTTGAGGCGGGATCCGACCAGATCTGCGAAGAAAATGTCGATTCCGTCATCAAAGTGATTTCCGACAAGGGCCATCTCGTCTGACCATTCAACGAAACAGGACATAATCTGCAGGAAGGTGCCTTCCCGGTAAAGACCGGGCGGGCACCTTTCTATGTGAAGGCTTCCGGAGAAGGAGAGTTTTATTGTGAAGGAAGAAGAGAAAAATACCCTTCCGGGGATCAGCGGACCGCTCCTTGCCTGGTACAGCGGAAACCGCCGCAGTCTTCCGTGGCGTGACGACCCTTCCGCATATCATGTCTGGATTTCAGAGATCATGCTGCAGCAGACCCGTGTCGAGGCGGTAAAGGGATATTATGCCCGTTTTCTGGAGCGTTTTCCCGATATCCGCGCCCTCGCCGAGGCAGATGAAGACACCTGCCTGAAACTGTGGGAGGGACTGGGGTATTACAGCAGGGCGAGAAACCTGCAGAAAGCCGCCCGGCTCCTCATGGCCGATTACGGGGGAGAAATGCCTCGCCATTCCGGGGAACTGCGAAAGCTTCCCGGGATCGGGCCATATACCGCCGCCGCGATCGCCTCGATCGCATTCGGCGAGAGAATTCCCGCCATTGACGGAAACCTGCTGCGGGTATTCTCAAGACTCGCCCTCTATGAGGAGGAGATCAGGAAGCCTGCTGCCGCTGCAGCGGCGGAAGCCTTCTTTCTGGAGCAGATGCCCGCAGACCGTCCCGGAGATTTCAACCAGGCTCTGATGGATTTGGGGGCGGGGATCTGCAGGCCCGGCAGCGATCCTGCATGCGGGGAATGCCCCCTTCGGCAGCACTGCCGCGCGGCGGAAGAGGGCAGAGCGTCCGGGCTGCCTCTTATGCCTGCAAAAAAGGCGCGCGGTATCGAAAAGCACACAGTCCTCGTCATTCGCGATGACGACAGGATCCTGCTGCGCAGACGCCCCGGCAGAGGCCTTCTGGCCGGTCTGTACGAGTTCCCCGTCGAGAGCGGGTGGCTCAGTGAGGAAGAAGCTGTTCAAAAGGCCAGGGAGTACGGCTGTGACCCGCTGCGCATCCGCCTTCTCCCCGCCGCAAAGCATATTTTCACTCATAAGGAGTGGCATATGCACGGCTATGAGATCCGGATCGGAAGTTTTTCCGGTGATGCGGAAGGCGGTGCGGAAGGTGTTGCGGCCCCGGGCGGACAATGCTTTACTGCTCCGATCCGCGACCTGCAGGAAAAATATGCTCTTCCCAGCGCTTATTCGGCATATCTCCCGGAGTGAAAAGGCTGTATTGACAGTTTTTTTTACTCCGGTTGAGCGCTTGTATGAAATTTTTCTGAACAGCCCACAAGACGATCGTTTTGTGGTAAAATATTCTATCTGTGTTCAGATAAACATCTGAAAGCACTGCCAAAACGCTGCTGATCCGGACATACTCCGCCGGGAGTGTGCCGGGAGGCATGTGAACATCTCGTATCTACAGGCAGTCGGAACTGTATAACTGCCTTATACAGGAGGCTTATCTATCAATGAAACTGCTATCAATTGCCGTTCCCTGCTATAATTCCGAAGGATATATGGAAAACTGCATCCGCTCGCTCCTGGTCGGGGGAGAGGAAGTGGAGATCCTGATTGTGGATGACGGCTCCAGTGACAGGACGGCGGAAATCGCAGACCGCCTTGAGGCGGAGCACCCCGGGATCATCCGGGCCATCCATCAGCCCAATAAGGGACACGGAGGGGCGGTCAATACAGGACTCGAGAATGCGACCGGCCTGTATTTCAAAGTCGTCGACAGCGACGACAAGGTGCGCGCCAGCGCCTACAAGAGTATCCTTGACGTTCTTCGTCAGTTCTCTGGTGACGAACCTGCCCTGGATCTTCTCATCAGCAATTTTGTCTACAACAAGGAAGACCAGAACCGGCACAATGTCATGGAGTACAGACGCTGCCTGCCTGTCGGGCGCGTTTTCTCCTGGGACGAGGCGCATCGTTTCCCCGTCGGAAAATACATCCTGATGCACTCGGTGATCTTCCGCACGCAGATGCTGCGCGACAGCGGGCTGAAGCTCCCGGAGCACACCTTCTACGTCGACAACATCTATGTCTTCAATCCTCTGCCCTATGTTGAGAGGATGTATTACCTGGATGTCAATTTCTATTACTATTTCATCGGCCGCGAGGACCAGTCGGTCCACGAGGATGTCATGATCAAGAGGCTGGATCAGCAGGCCCGCGTCAACCGCATCATGATCGACCATTTCACCGATCCCGCCTGTCAGGAGATGATCGGAGACCGCAGGACGCTGAGGCAGTATATGTTCAACTATCTGGAGATCATCACCACAGTCACCTCGGTGCTGTGCCTGCGTTCTGGAGCGCCGGAGCATCTGCAGCTGCGCGATGAGACCTGGGAGTATCTTCGGAACAGGGATGAGGCGCTCTGGAAAAAGATGCGCAGGCGCCTGCTCGGAAGGGCTATGAATGTCAACAGAAGACTGCCCCGCGCAGCCGTGATCACACTCTACCGCATCGCACAGCGTATTTTTAATTTTAACTGACCGGTCATCGAGACGACCGGACTCTGTGCCGGCCGCAAATGAGAATGCCCGGAAATAACGGACAGACCTTTTTAGCAATACTTTTTATAGGAGAAGAATGATATGTGTGGAATTGTCGGATATATTGGAACCCAGCAGGCAGCCCCGATCCTTCTGGACGGTCTTTCAAAGCTGGAATACAGAGGATATGATTCCGCCGGCCTCGCCGTCCGCGACGGCACTGCCGAACCCGAGATCGTCAAGGCCAAGGGACGCCTGAAGATTCTTTCTGAGAAGACCAACAACGGCGAGACCATGATCGGATCCTGCGGTATCGGTCATACACGCTGGGCGACCCACGGCGAACCCTCCGAGGACAACGCGCATCCGCACTGCACGGATGACCGTTCCATCATCGGTGTTCACAACGGAATCATCGACAACTACAAGGAACTTCGTGAGAAACTTGTCCGCAAGGGCTATTCCTTCCATTCAGAGACGGACACCGAAGTAGCAATCAAGATGGTCGACTATTATCTCAGGAAATACAACATGGGCCCCATCGATGCCATCGTGCGCACCATGGTCCGTGTCCGCGGCTCCTACGCCCTGGCCATTATGTTCAAGGAGTATCCCGACGAGATCTTCGTCGCCCGCAAGGACAGCCCCATGATCATCGGCGTCGAGGAAGGCGAGACCTATATTGCCTCAGATGTCCCCGCGATCCTTCGCTACACCAGAAACGTCTACTATATCGGCAACAACGAGATCGGCAGACTGGGCGCGGGATGCGCCAAGTTCTACAATCTGGACCAGGAAGAGATCCAGAAGGAACTTACAGAGATCAAGTGGGATGCGGAAGCCGCTGAGAAGGGCGGATTCGAGCACTTCATGATGAAGGAGATCCATGAGCAGCCCAAGGCTGTCCAGGACACCATCAATGCCATCATCAAGGACGGAAGGGTCAGCCTGGAGGGCATTTCCCTGACGGAAGAGGAAATCCTTAATCTCCGGGATATTAATATCGTTGCCTGCGGCAGTGCCTATCATGTGGGCATTACCCTGCAGTACGTGATCGAGGATCTCACCCGTATTCCCGTCCGCGTGGAGCTGGGAAGCGAATTCCGCTACAGAAAGCCTATTCTGAGCGATAACACCCTGGTTATCGTCATCAGCCAGTCCGGCGAGACGGCAGATTCCCTGGCAGCCCTGCGCGAGGCCAAAGAGCTTGGAGCAAAGACCCTGGGTATCGTCAATGTCATCGGTTCTTCGATCGCCAGAGAGGCGGACAATGTCCTCTATACCCTGGCCGGCCCCGAGATCGCCGTCGCAACGACCAAGGCCTATTCCACTCAGCTGGTGGCCGGTTACCTGCTCGCCATTGAGTTCGGAAGAGTGCGCGGCAATATTACCGAGGAGCAGTATCAGAACTTTATCGCCGACATCCAGAAGCTTCCCAGACAGATTGAAGGCCTTTTGGAGGAACAGGAGAGGATCCAGTGGTTTGCCTCCAAGTTCTCCAACGCCCACGATGTCTTCTTCATCGGACGCGGTGTGGACTATGCCATCTGCCTCGAGGGCAGTCTGAAGATGAAGGAGATCAGCTATGTGCATTCCGAAGCCTATGCGGCCGGCGAACTCAAGCACGGGACCATCAGCCTGATCGAGGACGGAACCCTCGTGGTCGGCTCCCTCACACAGCCCGATCTCTTCGAGAAGACCATCAGCAACATGGTCGAAGTCAAGAGCCGCGGCGCTTACCTCATGGGTCTTACCTCTTACGGAAACTACAGTGTCGAAGATACTGCGAATTTCACCGTGTATGTACCCCGTACGGATCCTCACTTTGCAAACAGTCTGGCGATCATCCCGCTTCAGCTGATGGCTTACTATATCAGTGTCGCCAAGGGACTGGATGTCGATAAGCCCAGAAACCTCGCAAAGAGCGTGACGGTGGAATAATCCCAAAGGGTTTCATCAATGCATGTTCACGGGCGTGAGACCATGAACACCTGAATGGAACTGTTTTCGGAAATCTCAATCCTCCGTCAGGGAGTCTTCGTATGTATAAAAAAGAAAAAACAGGATGGCTGAAGCATTTGGATTTCATGGTCCTGGACCTGGTCGTATTTCAGCTGTGCTATGTGGCGAGTTACTGGCTGACTCGCGGGATATCCAAACCCTACAGGATCGTCCTGTACCGCTATCAGGCAATCGTCTATCTGGTCTGCCAACTGATCGTCGTGCTTTTTTCCGAGAGTTACAAAAATGTACTCCGGCGGAGCGTATGGACGGAACTGGTCTGCACCTTCCGCTATATTGTTACGGTTGTGCTGCTGAACCTGGTCTATCTGTTTTCGGTCCACCAGATCTATATGATCTCGCGACTGCGGACCGGCCTGACCGCAGTGCTGTTTTTCTTTGTTTCCTTCTTTGTCCGTATGGCGAACAAAAAGCGCATCCTTGATACGCGCAAGGACAAAAAAGGACAGAGATCTCTTATGGTGATCACCTCCAGCCATCTGATGGACGAGGTGATCCAGAACCTTTCCGACAACTCTTTTCACGACTATTTCATCTCGGGAATCATCCTGATGGACCAGGCTTCCGCAGACGAAAAGGAGTTGAACGGGATCCCGGTCCTGGGAAGAGGCGAAAATATCCTCTTTTATATCGGACGGCACTGGGTGGATGAAGTCTTTCTGTATCAGCCCGATAACCTGCCCTATCCCGTGGAGATGGTCGACAATCTTCTCAATATGGGAATCACGGTGCATTACTGCATCTCCGCTCTCAATGACAGCCGGATGGGGACACAGGAAGTCGAGAAGATCGGCAACTACAAGGTCCTGACCAACAGCCTTCGCATCGTTTCGATCCGCGAACTCGCTTTCAAGCGCTGCGTGGATATTGCCGGCGGTATAGTGGGATGTATTCTCACCGGGATCGTCTTCATCTTTATCGCCCCCATGATCTACATCAAGTCCCCGGGACCCATCTTCTTTACCCAGAAGCGGATCGGCAAGAACGGAAAGCAGTTCAAGATGTATAAGTTCCGGAGCATGTATATGGATGCAGAAGAGCGCAAGAAAGCGCTCATGGCCCAGAACAAGGTTCAGGACGGCATGATGTTCAAAATGGATGACGACCCGCGTATCATCGGCAGCGAGAAAAAGGATAAGAACGGAAAGCCCAAGGGCATCGGCAACTTCATCCGCCGCACTTCACTGGACGAATTCCCCCAGTTCTGGAACGTCCTCAAGGGCGAGATGAGCCTTGTGGGGACCCGTCCCCCGACCCTGGATGAGTGGGAGAAATATGACCTCCACCACCGCGTGCGCATGAGCATCAAGCCCGGCATTACAGGCTTGTGGCAGATCAGCGGCCGCAGTGAGATCACCGATTTCGAAGAAGTCGTCCGTCTGGACCGCGAATATATCCAGAACTGGAGTCCGGAGCTGGATTTCCAGATCCTCCTCAAGACGGTGTCTGTCGTTCTCAAACACGAGGGCGCGGAATAGGATAAGGTTTGTATATTCAATATCAATGTTTATGCGAAAACCCGGAAGGAAAGAGAAAACGGCATAGCCGATTGTTCGGCTATACCGTTTTCTTTGCGTAGATTAAAAAACCCTAAGCTGCACCCATTGATGTGACGCAGGCTGTTTTATGAGGGTCAATGGTCCAGGCCAAGTCCGCCCTGGATATGATCCTCACCGAAGTAGATCTTGTGTCTGGGGGAGGCGTTCATGGCTGCGCAGGCCGCC
>CAMKEX010000177.1 GCA_946411695.1 uncultured Lachnospiraceae bacterium | reverse complement strand
TCGGTTGTAATAACCGGAAACACTACAATGGTTCAATCAACAGAGCAGCCTGAACCGAAAGAAGAAAAAATACCGGAAAGGAATTGACAAAATGCATCTGGATGTAGATCTTACCGCAGCGGTGATAACCTTTCTGACAGCATTTGCGGTAAGTGCTGTCTCCGGCAGATTTCTGATCCCTTTTCTCAGAAATCTCAAAGCCGGCCAGACCGAGCGCGGCGAGGGACCCAAGAGTCACCTGAAAAAGACAGGGACGCCCAATATGGGAGGACTGATGATCCTGCTGGGAGTGACCGTGGGATCCCTTCTGCCCTTCAGAGGACATATGCAGTCCATCCCTATCCTGATCCTCACGATCGGTTTCGGAATCATAGGATTTGCAGATGATTATATCAAGGTGGTGAAAAAAAGGTCGGACGGGCTCTTTGCTTCGCAGAAGCTTGCCCTGCAGATCGTGGTTGCCCTCCTGTTTGCCTTTTATGTTCAGAAGATCCATTACGTGCCCCTGAGTATGAAGATTCCCTTCATGTCCGGACGCTTCCTGGATCTGGGTATTTTTAATATCCCGGTCATGGTCTTCATTATCGTGGCGACAGTGAACGGAACCAACTTCACCGACGGCGTGGACGGACTCGCCAGCTGTGTCACGATCGCAGTGACGGTATTTTTTGTCATTGCGGCTGCCGCGGCGGCTTCCGGCGTGATCACAGCGGGCACAGCTATGATCGGTGCCCTGCTTGGCTTTCTTCTCTACAATGCCTATCCCGCAAAAGTTTTCATGGGAGACACCGGCTCGCTTGCGCTCGGAGGATTTGTCGCAGGCATGGCCTATATGCTCAGACTTCCCATATTCATTCCGGTCATCGGATTTATCTATTTCATCGAGGTGGTCTCGGTCATTATCCAGGTGCTGTGGTTCCGCAGAACAGGCGGTAAACGATTCTTCCGCATGGCCCCGATCCACCACCACTTCGAACTCGGCGGATGGTCGGAAGTGCGTGTTGTCGCAGTGTTTACCATCATCACGGTCGTGCTGGGAGCTGTTTCGATCCTGGCACTCTGATGAGCCGCCGGCGGAGGCGGACAGTACAGAAAACATTCTTTTTTATCGCGCTATTCCCGTGATCTCATAAGGGCCGCGGGAGATGAGCGCCATATTCGCAGGCTGGTCCTGCACGTCAATACAGGCAAAGGGAAAAAATATGAACTGCAGTGGAAAAAAAGTCCTTGTAATCGGAACAGGTCTCAGCGGAATCGGCGCCGCGCAGGTGCTCAGCCAAAAGGGAGCGTCGGTCGTTCTTCTGGACCAGAATGAAAAGGCACAGGAAGAGCAGATCCGGGACAAATTTGCCGGTGCGCTGACAGCGGAAGAGATGTCGCGCATCTGTGTAAAGATCGGAGATCTGCCTGAGGAGGGGCCGGAAGGGTCTGAGGGTTTTGATCTGGTCGTTCCCAGTCCGGCAGTCCCCCTGGATTCCCCTCTGGTCATGCGGATGACGGAGGCAGGCGTACCGGTCATCTCCGAGATCGAACTTGGCTATTTGTTCGAGAAGGGCAAAGTCCTCGCGATCACTGGAACAAACGGCAAGACCACAACGACAACGCTCGTGGGCGAGATCATGAAGGCGGCTGCGCAGCAGGGCCTTTTCAGCCGCGCATTTGTGGTCGGCAACATCGGCCGTTCCTATGCGGCTGCCGCTGCAGAGACAGATCCCGAATCTGTCACCGTGGGAGAGATCAGTTCCTTCCAGCTCGAGGCGGCGCACACATTCCGCCCCGCAGTCAGCGCGATCCTGAACATTACCCCCGATCATCTGAACAGACACTATACCATGCAGAACTATGCCGCGATCAAGGAGCGCATCGGGGTCAACCAGACAAAGGAAGATACATGTGTCCTCAACTATGAAGATCCCTGGCTGCGTCCTTACGGAGAGCACCTGTGCCCTGCGCGCGTAGTATGGTTTTCCTCTCAGACCAGGCTCCGGGAAGGCTTCTATCTCGACGGAGAGGATATCTTCCGCGCCGATGGCAGCGGCAGGTCCGAGAAGCTGATGAATGTCCGCCAAATGCAGCTGGTAGGCCAGTGCAATGCCGAGAATGTCATGGCGGCCATGGCCATCACCGAGGCGGCCGGCGTGCCTATGGACACGATCCTCACAGTTATCCGTGAATTTCCCCCTGTACCCCACCGGATCGAATTTGTGGGCGAGAAGAGGGGCGTCAAATATTACAATGACTCCAAGGCAACCAATCCGGATGCCGCGATCCAGGGCATACGGGCAATGACAGGCCCCACCATCCTGATCGGCGGAGGCTATGACAAGAAGAACAGCTACGATGAGTGGATCGAAGCTTTCGACGGAAAGGTCAAAAAGCTGGTCCTGATCGGTCAGACGCGCGACGATATCGCCGCCTGCGCCCGGGCCCACGGCTTTACACAGATCCTCTTCTGCGACACCTTCGAGGAGTGCATGCAGACCTGCACTTCCCTCGCCGAACCGGGAGAGGAAGTCCTTCTGTCCCCCGCCTGCGCCAGCTGGGGCATGTTCCCCAACTACGAGGTCCGCGGCGATATTTTCCGTGACTATGTCCGGAATCTCCCGGAATGAACGGCGGGAAGTATTAAGAGAGAATAATACATAGCTGAGAAAAACAATAGAGAACAGGCAGCAGAGAACAAACAGCCGGCACCCTGCTGCGGCAGGTGACAGTTCATGTTTGTCTGCCTCGATTGTGAGGAAAGACGGGAGGAGAGCAGGAAAATTTTGTTCGCACAAAAAAGAAAAAAAGCAAAAAAGGAAAAACCGAACAGAGTGCGTTCCGCCCGTGCAAAGAGACCGGGATTCAATGACTACAGTCTGGTATTTATTGTTCTGGTCCTGCTGGCATTCGGCCTTGTCCTTTTGTATTCTACAAGTTCCTATATCGGCGTAGTCGAACACAACGGTGATTCCGCCTATTACCTGAAGCGCCAGCTGGTGTTTACAGGCCTGGGCCTGATCCTGATGATCGTGATCGCGATCATCCCCTACGGATGGTGGAGATATTTGTCCATACCGGGATTTCTGATCTCGGTCGGTCTGATCCTGATGGTCATCCCCTACGGAAGAGAGGTCAACGGCGCGAAGAGATGGCTGGACTTCAAAGGCGTATCCCTGCAGCCGTCTGAAATGGCCAAGGTGGCCATCATCATATTTACGGCATATATCATTGAATTGATCGGACGCAGACGTCTGCAGACATTCTGGGGATTCCTGCTGCCCATGGTACCTTCCGGCATCATAGCAGTCATGCTCTGGAAGATCACCAATAACATGAGTTCGGCGCTCATCATACTTGCCATTTCCTTCGGCATGCTCTTTGTCGCATGCCCTGACTACAAACGTTTTGTGGCCCTTGCCGTCCTGGGAGCAGGAGCCTGCGTCGGAATTGTCACCTATATCGTCCGCATGGCGGATCAGAACAATATGGGATTCCGAGGCGGCCGCATCCTTGTGTGGCTCGATCCGCAGGCATACGCCGACGATACAGGCTTCCAGACCCTGCAGGCACTCTACGCCATAGGCTCGGGCGGCATCTTCGGAAAGGGACTCGGGCAGAGCATGCAGAAGATCGTTGTCCCTGAGGCGCAGAATGACATGATCTTTTCCATTATCTGTGAAGAACTGGGCCTGTTCGGGGCCATCGGCATTATGGTCCTGTTTGTCCTTCTGATCTGGAGATTTATTCTGGCTGCGGGCAATGCTGTGGATCTGTACGGCGCTCTGATCGTCACAGGTGTCATTACGCATATTTCCGTCCAGGTCATCCTCAATATCGCCGTTGTCACAAATACGATTCCCAACACCGGTGTTACGCTGCCCTTCATAAGCTACGGAGGTTCCTCCTTGTTCTTCCTGCTGGCGGAGATCGGAATGGTGATGAGCGTCGCCCGAAAGAGCAGCAAGGTGCAGGCTGAATATCTCAGGCAGCATCCCGAATCGGAGTGACGCGGGCAGAGCCCCGCAGCGGTGCCGTCGGGTGCTTTCATCGGAATCCATTGAATCCATTGTCGGGATCCCGGACCGGAACCTGAGCCGGGATGGCCGGGGAGAGAACGGAATAACAATGAAGAAACAAGCAAAAGGAACACAGTGCAATGAAAAATACGGCATCCATACAAAAGAATCAAGAGATGGAAATCAAAGTGCACGGCATGTACGGGAGTACTGTGAACGCTGTTGACAGAGGCTTCAGAACAAGAGCACATGCAGGGAGCCGGGCAAAAGTCCATCCCGGAGAAGCCGGCATCGTCAGCGGACGCAGGATCCGGATCGATACACCTTCCCGTCCTGTGCTGCAGTCGGTCGGCCGCTTCCTCACTCTGCGGAACGTCCTTCTGTTCCTGATCTCGGGCATCTTCATTGCGGCTGCAGTAATCCTGATGCTGTTCAACTTCGAGTATGCGACCATTTACGGCAATACAAAGTACAGCAGCGAACAGATTGAGTCCTTTATTACCCAGGGATATCTGGGTGAGAATACCTTTGTCATGGCGGTGAAGTACCACCACAGGAAGGTCTCCGACATTCCCTTCGTTGACCGGATTGATATAGATATTGTCAATCCATCGACTGTTCGGGTCAACATTACGGAAAAGCCCTCAGACGGCTGCATTTTCTACAAGGGAAACAATGTATATGTCTCAAAAGAAGGAATTATCCAGACAGTTTCCAGACGTAATGTTGAAGAGACGACCGTCATTAACGGTGTGGTGCTGACGCATTCCAATACCGGCTCACAGGTCCTCGCCAAAAACCAGCTGGGACTGGATCTGTCCCTGGAACTGATCCGGGCAGCGGCAAAGTACGGGATCCGGGCGGATTCCATAGATGTCGATCAGAAGAGCAGCCTGACAGCAGCTTTCGGGGATGTCAAAGTCCTGGTCGGCAAGACCGGCTATGACGAGAAGATGTATAAGATGCACCAGATCCTTCCTTATCTGGAGGGACGCAGCGGAGTGATCTCCATGATCGGATATGAGAACGGAGACACTTCAAATGAAAATATCGTCCTGTCCCCGTCTATGTCGGAGGAATCCATACAGGGTGCTGAGGCGGCTCAGAAAGCACAGCCGGCTTCGGAAGCCGATACAGAGGAAGCTGCCGCGGTGGAAGAGGCAGACGAGACCGGATCCGGAGAAGCGGATGCGGCAGAAGAAGAGAAGAAGCAGCCGGAAGATCTGAAGGCTGAAAAGGAAAAACAGGAAGAATCCGGAGCGGCCGGCGCCGCGGCGGAAAAAGCGGAGGAAGCAGGAGCGGATTCCGGCCAGAAGACAGAGAAAGAGACAGAGGACCCTGCCGCCCCGGAGCAGCAGGACAGCGCAGAGCAAAAGGAAGCTGCAGAACAGAAGGAGAACGCAGCGCAGAAAGAGGCGGAAAACAGCAGCGATCGCTGAACTGCAATACGGGGCCGGGGAAAGAACTGACCCGAAAATAAGATACAGTCAGTTTGAAAGAACTGTAAAAGAAGTCAGAACAATGCATATTTTTGCATAAAAGCATCGGATATTTTGTCCAGAACATATTGATCAATCAGAAAAGCGGGCACTCTCTGCGGGGTGCCTGTTTTTGACTATAAAGGTCAAAATTCAGCGGACACTTCAAAAACCACCCATTTCGGCATTGATTAATCCAAAACCAGATTGTATTATAAGTTTGGTTTTGAAATATCTTCATGGTATTTTCATGTCAAAATATAGTGATGATAAAAAAGAAAAAGGGATTGAAGGAGGAAGCAACCGTGCTTGAGATTAAAACAAATGATACTGAGACTGCTTGCAAGATCATTGTGGTCGGTGTAGGCGGCGCAGGTAATAATGCAGTAAACCGAATGGTCGATGTCGACATTACCGGTGTTGAATTTATAGGTGTGAATACAGATGTCCAGGCGCTGCAGCTGTGCAGAGCTCCCAAGCTCCTGCAGATCGGCGAGAAACTTACCAAGGGACTCGGCGCAGGTGCCAATCCCGAGGTCGGCATGAAGGCCGCTGAGGAGAGCGCTGACGAGATCGCAAACGCCATCAAGGGCGCGGACATGGTGTTCGTAACCTGCGGTATGGGCGGCGGAACCGGAACCGGTGCTGCTCCTGTCGTTGCCAAGCTCGCCAAGGATCAGGGCATCCTGACCGTAGGTGTTGTCACAAAGCCCTTCAGCTTTGAGGCCAGAAGCCGTATGACACGCGCCATGGACGGCATCGAGAATATTAAGGAAAACGTCGATACTCTCATCGTGATCCCCAATGACAAGCTGCTCGAGATCATGGACCGCAGGACAACTCTTCCCGAAGCACTCAAGAAGGCTGATGAAGTCCTTCAGCAGGCAGTCCAGGGAATCACAGACCTGATCAATGTTCCCGCCATCATCAACCTTGACTTTGCGGATGTCCAGACCGTTATGCGCGACAAGGGTGTTGCCCACATCGGTATCGGCTACGGCAAGGGCGAGACCAAGGCTACCGACGCTGTCCGCATGGCAGTTGAGAGCCCTCTGCTCGAGACCACTGTCAACGGCGCAACAGATGTGATCATCAACATCTCCGGCGACATCTCCCTGGCAGACGCATCCGACGCTGCAAGCTATGTTCAGGAACAGGCCGGTGAAGATGTCAACATCATCTTCGGCGCCATGTATGATGACAGCAACACGGATGCCTGTGATGTCACTGTAATCGCAACAGGCATCGGCAACAAGGATGTCATCTCTCCCAACACCATCTTCGGCACTGCTGCAGGCAAGTCCAGCCCTTACAGCAGAGATCTCAAGACCGGTTTCGGCGAGCAGCTGCAGAGGAATCCCGGTTCCTACAACCGTTCCGCAGGCGGCGCAGCCCGTCAGAAAAATCTCGAGATTCCCTCTTTCCTCAGAAACAAGAGGTGATCGGCAGATTGAGTCTGCAGGCAGGAATTGAATAATTCAAATTTCCTCTTTCCTTTTCATAAAAAGGTGCTATAATGGTCAAGTCGGAAAAAAAACAACATTTCCGGGCCGTATCTGCGGCCCGGAAAAATATGGGGACGTAGCTCAGTTGGGAGAGCGCAGCGTTCGCAACGCTGAGGTCGCGGGTTCGAATCCCGTCGTCTCCACTTT
>CAMKEX010000176.1 GCA_946411695.1 uncultured Lachnospiraceae bacterium | reverse complement strand
TCGTCGACCTGATCTGCCCCTATGCAAAGGGCGGTAAGATCGGTCTGTTCGGCGGTGCAGGTGTCGGCAAGACTGTCCTGATCATGGAGCTGATCCACAATATCGCGACTGCGCACGGCGGTATCTCCGTTTTCACAGGCGTCGGCGAGCGTACCCGTGAGGGCAACGACCTCTACGGCGAGATGAAGGAGAGCGGCGTTATCGACAAGACCGCTCTGGTCTACGGCCAGATGAACGAGCCCCCGGGAGCCCGTATGCGTGTAGGCCTTTCCGGACTGACCATGGCTGAGTACTTCCGTGATGTCAAAAATCAGGACGTGCTGCTCTTCATCGACAACATTTTCCGTTTCACACAGGCAGGTTCCGAGGTGTCCGCGCTTCTGGGCCGTATGCCTTCCGCCGTCGGTTACCAGCCCACACTGGCAACAGACATGGGTGCCCTGCAGGAGCGCATCACTTCCACCAGGAAGGGATCCATCACTTCTGTCCAGGCGGTCTACGTCCCTGCGGACGACCTGACTGACCCGGCTCCCGCGACGACTTTCACCCATCTGGATGCGACCACTGTTCTTGCGCGTGAGATCGCTTCCATGGGTATTTATCCCGCTGTTGACCCGCTGGATTCCACCAGCCGTATCCTCTCTCCCGAGATCGTCGGTGAAGAGCATTACGCAGTGGCAAGAGGCGTGCAGCAGGTTCTGCAGAGATATCGTGAACTGCAGGATATCATCGCCATCATGGGTATGGACGAACTTTCCGACGAGGACAAACAGGCTGTTTTCCGTGCCAGAAAGATCCAGAACTATCTGTCCCAGAGTTTCTCTGTCGCAGAGCAGTTCACCGGCATTCCCGGCAAGTATGTCCCTCTCAAGGAGACACTCCGCGGTTTCCGCATGATCCTGGACGGCGAGTGCGACGATCTTCCCGAGAGCGCATTCCTCTTCATCGGTTCCATCGACGAGGCGTTTGAGAAGGCCAAAAACGCGTAAAGGAGGAGACATCCCATGGCAAATACCTTCCATCTGAAGATTGTCACGGTGGACGGTCTCGCTTTTGAAGGGGACGTACATCGCCTGATGTTTCGTTCCACGCACGGCGATCTCGCCATCCTTGCGCGGCACATCAACTATTGTACAGCTGTCGGAATGGGAACCGCCCATGTCGTCCTGGAGGACGGATCTGAGCGCACCGCAGCCTGTATCGGGGGCATGTGCTCTATGATGGACAACGAATGCCACCTGCTCCCCACTACATGGGAGTGGAGTGAAGAAATCGATGTCGAACGCGCAGAGGCCGCCAAAGCCCGTGCCGAGGCTAAACTCCGCGAAGAGAAACTCTCCGAGGAAGCGAGACTCCTCACCGAGTCCAAACTCTACCGCGCACTGGTCCGTATCGGCAGTGCCAGACATTGAGAATCCATTCAATTTTTTGAAAAATATACAAACATCCAGCTGCCGCCAGATCTGCTTCTGGCGGCAGTTTTTTGTACTTTATTGCACATAACTTCCTGCTTCATGCGTATAACGTATGGCTTCATGCGCATAACGTATGGTTTTAAGCGCATAACACATGGCTTTATCCGTATAACCGCAAATACAGGCGCACAAGCAATAGATTCAAGATCCTCCACGCAACCAAATCTGACATGAACCGGGGGAAAATGTCAGGTTTGGTTGGTGGACACCCGCCTGTCCTGGCTTTATGATTGCGTTAACAATAATTGCATAGGTGGGATATATATGAGAAAATACTATCTGGACAATATCAAATGGGCTGTGGTGGTGATCGTGGTCGTGTATCACGTCTTCTACATGTACAATGCGGAAGGAATTCCGGGTGTTGCGGGAAAGATCACGAATCTGGATGTGCAGTATTGGGATATATACCAGTATATTGTATACCCCTGGTTCATGATGCTGCTGTTTATGGTTTCCGGGATCAGCGCACGGCTGGATCTGGTCAGACATACACCGGGAGAATTCATCCGGAGAAGGACAAGAAAATATCTTGTTCCTTCCACGATCGGACTTTTCGCCTTTCAGTTTTTACAGGGATATGTCAACGTCTCCCTGGGCGGTCTGTTTGAGAGAGAGCCTGACATACCCTTCTTTGGCAAAGCACTGATCTGCGTGATAAGCGGGATCGGGGCTCTGTGGTACATTCAGCTGCTGTGGCTGTTTTCGCTGCTGCTTGTCCTTGTGCGCAGGATCGAGAAGGACCGGCTTTGGAAGCTCTGCGGGATGCCGGGACTGCCTGTACTGCCGGTTCTTATTGCCATGGCAGTACCGGTCTATTGGTCCGGCCGGATCCTCAATACACCTGTCATCGTTGTCTACAGGTTCGGACTGTATTTTTTTGTCTTTCTGCTGGGATATTTTGTTCTGTCCCATGACCAGGTCATCGATGTTCTCAAAAGGCGGTTTCTTTTGCCGGCAGCCGCTGCGGCAGTACTGGGCACAATGTTCTGCCTGCGGTATTTCGGAGAAAACTATGCGGATGTTCCCGCCAACAGATCAGTGCTGTTTCTGGGATATGGATACTTTGCCTGTCTTACGATCATGGGAGGGATGGCAAGGTTCTGTGACTTCAGCAACCGCTTTACACAGTGGATGAGCAGGAGAAGCTTCGGACTGTATGTATTCCACTATCTGGGTATTTCCTCTGTGGGGCTGTTTGTCGCCAGGACGGGTGTTCTTCCTGCCCCGGCGGTTTATCTGCTCAGTCTGTTTTCCGGCTTTGCGGGGGCATATATTTTAAATGAAATCATTTCCCGGATCCCGGGATACAGATGGGCGGTGCTGGGGATCAAGAGTGAAAAAACGCTCGATAGCGTTTTTTTCACTCCGGATGTTTGTGCCGGAGCACAAACATCCCCTGATGTCAATGAGAAATCGCCTGCGCGAATTTCTCATTGACGATGCCTGCGCACTAACGTGCTCCGGCAGGTTTTGGAAGAGTGAAAAAAACGTGCGATAGCGAGGCGGCCTGAGGCTGTGGCGGGAAAAAGGTCACACATGCCTCGGAAACCTGAAAACAGGAGAAGAAAAGTGTTCAAAAATAATCTCATTCAGATGCGGAAAATGCGGCGGATGACGCAGGAAGACGTCGCGGAAAAGGTTGGCGTGACAAGGCAGGCAGTGGCAAAGTGGGAAGCGGGGGAGACTGTTCCGGACCTGGATAAATGCAGAATCCTTGCAGAGCTGTTCGGCGTTTCTCTGGATGATCTTGCGAATTACGAGCCGGAGCAGAATCTTGGCCTGGGTCTGCCCCCTAAGGGCAAGCACCTGTTCGGGATGGTGACGGTGGGGGACAAGGGGCAGATTGTGATTCCGGCCAGGGCAAGGAAACTGTTTGATATTTCCGCCGGAGACCAGCTGGTCGTGCTCGGAGATGAGACGCAGGGGCTGGCTGTTATGAAAGCGGACCGTTTTCTGGAACTTGCCGATCTGGTCAGGAAGATGGAGGCACTCGAATAATTCTTTTGTGCTATAATTAGTCCTGTTGTGAAGTCCGGCGGAAAAGTGCTTCAGTGTGAGCCCTGCCATCATTGCTGCAGTCAGATGGACAGGCTGCAACCGCAAATACGGAGAAGACACATGATTGATCAACAGGAAAAGAAGGTCGAGTATCTGGAGCTGATCTACGACCTGATCTTTGTATATCTCATCGGCAGAAACAATTCACTTTTACATTATATTGAAAACGGGTTCGTCTCTGCCGGTACTTTTCTGACCTATGTGCTGTGCTCGCTTGCCATCATTCAGATCTGGACTTACAGCACATTCTATATCAATCTCTACGGCAGAAACGGAAAGCGGGACCATATCTTTCTATTTATTAACATGTATCTGCTCTATCATATGGCAGACGGAATCAGCAGCGGCTGGAGGACTTCCGTGAACCAGTTCTGTATCGCCTGGTTCCTGATTCTTGTCAATATCGGCGTTCAGTACCTGATCGAGATGCGCAATCACAGGGGCGAGCCCTGGGCGCTGGACCAGATAAAGAGAAAAGCGCTTATCATTTTCGGAGAGGCAGCTCTGATCCTGGTTCATATGCTGGTATACCATCTTTCCGGGATTTCCCTTGCCTATGTACCGATTCTGTTCGGTCTGGCCGCGACCCTGTTTTCCCATGATGTGAATTCTCTGATTCCTGTAGACTTCAGCCATCTGAGCGAGCGGGCCATGCTGTATGTCGTCTTTACCTTCGGCGAGATGATCATTTCCATCACCGGCTATTTTGAAGACAGGATTTCCCTGAATACTTTATATTTTTCCGGAATGGCTTTTCTGATCGTCGTGGGGCTGTTTCTGAGCTATGAGGTTTTTTATGACAGGATCGTGGACAGGGATATTACCACGAACGGGACGGGCTATATGATGATCCATGTTTTTTTGATCTTTGCCCTCAACAACATTTCTGTCGCGCTGGACTTCATGCGCAAGGAAGAAGTGGCCATCCTTCCAAAGACTTTGTTCATTACCGGTTCCTTTATCCTTTACTTCGTATTTCTGTTCCTTGCGGATATCTACGCAAAAAAGCAATGCGCCTGCAACATGAGATATCATGAGTTCATCGGCGTGCTTGGTCTGAGCTTCCTCATTCTGATGATTGTCCTGAGGGAGCAGATGGCGCTGAACATTGCCATCAGCGTCATATACATTTTCGCAATTTTCATGGTCATCTACCGCAAGGGAAAGTCGGCCTCCGCCGGTGCCGGCTCTGCAGCTTCCTGACGGCGGCTTTCTGCGCCTGCAGACAAAAAAAGACTCCCTTCCAGGCAGAAGCCTGTCCGGAAGGGAGTGCTGTTTCTGTATTTAGTTGTCGTCCGGTCTTCCCGGTTTCCTTATCATCGCCTTCTTGATCATCGTGCGATCCTGATCATCTGGCAGGATCTGCGGTCAAGTCCTTCATTATATAGCATATTGCGGATGAAAGGTGCAGACCGGTCAGTCGGCGAGGAAACGGCTGTTTACCCATCCGCTCTTATTGAGCCTCTCCGAGTAGACCCATGTATACCATGTAAGTCCGGGACCGTCAAAATCGTGGTCCGCATCTGCGGAATTGCCGATGATCTGTACACGATCGCCGTTGTAAAGCTGACCGATCTCATTGCTGTAATCATACTTGTAATCACTCCTGAGTGCCAGCCAGCCGCTCTTCAGACCGGTTACGGTTGTCCAGGGTCCGCTGGGATCCAGACCGCAGTATCCATCGATACCGCCTGCTACCTGATTCAGTTCTGCTTCATTCATTTTTCTAATATCGTTAGTCATTTCTTTTATCTCCTTATCTGTATCTGTTCTATGTGTCCGCATTGAAGCGGGTTGTTTGTTATTTGATGATGTGAGTATATCGCACAGACTGTCACAGAAGTGTCACAATACATAGTGCTGCGGAAGTATTCCTGCCGGCGATCTTTCCGCACATGGCGGGATGATTCCCAAAAGCCCGCAGCGGCCGCGCAGTCCTTGCGAAATTTCCGCACACGTCGGGATGATCAGATATAATCCCGGAAATTCCCGAAAAGATACGAGAAGACACGAAAAGATATAGACAGATCTGCAGCCTGAGCCTTTATTGACATCCGCGGAAGAGGGTGCTATTCTCTCAATAGGTTTTGTTAGCACTTGGACTGATGGAGTGCTAATCGCCGTGATTATCCAGGCAAGTCTTAAATATAAAAAAATATTTTTGAGAAAATACATAGGATGGCAGACTTCCACTGCCTGCCCAATAGCTCCTCAGGAGGCGTGATATGGAATTACCGGATCGGAAAATGAGAATATTGAAGGCGATTGTCCGCAATTACCTGGAGACGGGAGAGCCGGTCGGAAGCAGGACCATTTCCAAGCTCACGGACCTCAAGCTGTCCAGTGCGACGATCCGCAATGAGATGGCGGATCTGGAGGAAATGGGACTGATCACCCAGCCGCACACCTCCGCGGGACGTATTCCCACGGATGCGGGTTATCGTCTTTATGTCGACGATATGCTCAGCAGCGAGCGCAAAGAGCTGCAGGATGAGAGGAAACAGCTTCTGGATATGCAGGATATTCTGCTCGAAAAGCAGGGCAAGCTCGAAAACCTGCTGCAGAAGGTCGCCAAGACGCTGGCGGCCAGCACCAACTATGCATCCATGATTTCCTCCCCGACAACCAGGAGCAGCAAGATCAAGTTTATCCAGCTCTCCCAGGTGGATCCCAACAACGTGCTTGCAGTCATTGTTATAGAAGGAAATCTGATCCGCAACAAGGTCATCCCTGTGGAGGAAGAGCTCTCGGCCGAAAATATGCTTAAGCTCAATATGCTGCTCAACACCAACCTCTGCGGACTGGCTGTGGAGGAGATCACTCTGGGCCTGATTGAAGGGATCAAGCGCAACGCCGGCATTCATACTGCGATCATCAATGATGTCATCGATGCCGCGGCGGAGATTGTCCGCAGCGAAGAGGAACTCAAGATCTATACCAGCGGCGCCAATAACATTTTCAAGTATCCCGAGCTTGCCGACCATCAGCGCGCCAGTGAGATCATCAGCGACTTCGAGGAAAAACAGGCCCTGGGCAGCATCGTTCAGGAGACCCTTGCAAGCGAGGGCCAGAACGGGATCCAGGTCTATATCGGCGAGGAAATGCCTGTGGCGCGCATGCGCGACTGCAGTGTGGTCACCGCTACCTATGAGCTGGGGGAAGGCATGAAAGGAACGATCGGCATCATCGGTCCCAAGCGCATGGACTACGACAAGGTCGTCGGCGTCATGCAGGACATTATGGGACAGCTGGGCGACCTGTATAAACCGGCCGGTAAAGCAGACGCCGGTGCAGATCCCGGTCTGAATGCGGATGCGTCAAGTCCCGGCCAGCCCTTTACAATTCCGGAGATCCGGATCCCGCAGATCAAAAGGATCGAGATCAAGGAAATGTAGCAGAGATGCTGTAACAAAGACGGTATGAGACAACAAAAAGGCACAGGGGCAGTTCTTTCATTCCCCTGTGCTTTTTCTTTATGTCTTTTCACAGATTCTTTATAAATCTTTGTTGACATCTGCTCATTAGGGTGCTATTCTCTCAAATGAAAGGTGTTAGCACTCAAAACGAGTGAGTGCTAACAGAAGCAAAAACGACAGAAAGGAAG
>CAMKEX010000175.1 GCA_946411695.1 uncultured Lachnospiraceae bacterium | reverse complement strand
AGATAGATCGAAAGGAAGTACACTATGGCAATTACAGCTGCACAGGTTAAAGAGCTGCGCGAGGCTACCGGCGCAGGTATGATGGACTGCAAGAAGGCTCTGATGGAAACCAATGGCGATATGGACGCCGCTGTTGAGGTTCTTCGCAAGAAGGGTCAGGCAAAGGCTGAGAAGAAGGCCAGCAGAATCGCTGCAGAGGGCATCTGCCTCATCGCTTGCGACGGCGACCAGAAGGCAGCCGTTGTCGAAGTCAACTCCGAGACCGACTTCGTCGCACAGAACGAGAAGTTCCGCACCTACGTTGCAAAGGTTGCTGACCAGGCTCTGAAGACCGAGGCCAAGGATATCGACGCATTCATGGCTGAGCCCTGGATCGAAGACAGCTCCAAGACTGTCAGCGAAGCACTTGTCGATATGATCGCTGTCATCAGCGAGAAGCTGAGCATCCGCCGCTTTGAGCAGGTTGCTGCACAGGACGGCTGTGTTGTATCCTATCTGCACGGCAAGGGCCGTATCGCCGTTATCATCGACGCCAAGACCGGTGTTGTCAATGACGCAGTCAAGGAAGCCCTGACCAACGTTGCTATGCAGGTTGCAGCTATGTCTCCCAAGTATGTCACCGTGGACGAAGTCCCCGAGTCCTACAAAGAGCACGAGAAGGAGATCCTTCTTGCACAGGCGATCGAAGAGAACGAGAAGCTTCCTGAGAACAAGCGCAAACCTCAGAACATCATCGAGAAGATGCTCATCGGCAGACTTAACAAAGAGCTCAAGCAGATCTGCCTGTATGATCAGGTTTATGTCAGAGCCGAGGATGGCAAGCAGACTGTCGCACAGTATCTGCAGCAGGTCGGCAAGGCCAACAACACAGATCTCTCTGTCCGCCGCTTCATCCGCTTCGAGACAGGTGAAGGCATCGAGAAGAAGGTTGAGAACTTCGCTGAGGAAGTTATGAGCCAGATCAAGCACTGATAATCTCCGATCGTAACCGATTGCGGGAGTATTACGCAACATAAGCGCCTGTATGATTCCTTTTCATACAGGCGCTGCTTTTCATATTGCCGGAAAAGTTGTATGATAAGACGATAGAAATCGGGGCCGTACCCCGAAAACACATGATCCTGCTGTCTTGAGTGAGCCTTGAACCGGAAGGATTTTGCATGATTATAAAAAGAATTAATGATAATACGATCAGCTGCACCATCACCGCAGAGGATCTTCGCGCAAATGGTTTTGAGCTTGATGATTTTTTTGACCGCAAAAAAGAGGCGGTGGAGTTTATCAGGCAGACTGTTGCGCAGATTGCCAATTCCGAGAATTTTGATCTGCAGGGAGAACTGACGACCATGCGGGTCTCTGTGCTTCCGGACCACTCTCTGAATCTTCTGATCACCCGGGAGACGTCCTCCGAAGGTGTTGCCCGCGAGGTGAGGAGGATTGCCAGGAGCATCTTTGATTCCGTTGCCTCCAAGGCTGCGGAAAAGGCATCGCAAAAAGAGCCGGATAAAGAGGATAATTCCTCCGAAAACCTCATGAAATCCCTTCTGTCGGACATTTCGGACCATTCCGGCAAAGCCGCAGACGGGAAAGAGGCGGACGGGAAGAGCCCTGCGGCGGCCGATGCCTTCATGTTTTCCTTCTTCTCTGTGCGGGATGCCATGAACTGCTGCAGAGTTTTTGCAGGCGCGGGCCCCGTGGAATCTTCTCTGTATTACCTGAGGGAGGATGATACCTATTTTCTCATTATCCGCCGCACGGAGAATACACCGGACGGATTTGAGAAATGCGTGCTCTCGGCCAATGAATTCGGGGAACTGGTGACATCGGAGAAACAGTATATTGCCTTTGTCACAGAGCACGGAATGTGTATTGCCCGGGAACATGCCATTGAGATGTTCCTGAATGTGATCCCGGGACTGAAGATGCCTGCGGCCCCGAAAGCGGGCCGTCCGCAGAAAAAGAGAGAAGAGGGGAAGGGAAGGCAGAATGCCTCTGTGAGCTCCTCTGTGAACTCCGGATCTTCCGAGGAGGCGTGATGCGGCTTAACCAGTATATTGCAGCCTGCGGTGTCTGTTCGCGCCGCGAGGCTGACCGGCTGATTGAAGCGGGGGAAGTGCTCGTGAACGGCGCCCCTGCCAGGCTGGGCACCAGCCTGCGCGGTGACGAGACAGTCACAGTGCGGGGAAAAGTTGTGGAGTCACAGCAGACGTCGGTTGTCGTCGCCTGGTATAAACCTGTCGGCGTGACCTGTACAGCGCGTGATCCGCACGCTGACAAGACTGTTGCGGATGCCTTCCGATATCCTGTCCGCCTGACCTACGCCGGCAGGCTTGACAGGGATTCGGAAGGCCTTCTTCTGATGACCAATGACGGGAATCTGATCGATGCCATGATGCGTGGTTCCAACGGACATGAGAAGGAATATATTGTCCGGCTGCGCAGCAGGATTTCCGACGGGGAACTGCACAGGCTGGAAAAGGGGATCTTCCTGCGGGAACTGGGAAAGACCACCAAACCCTGCCGGGTGGAGCGCCTGGGGGACCGGACTTTCCGCATAGTCCTTACCCAGGGACTGAACCGGCAGATCCGCCGCATGTGCCGCGCTCTGGGTCATGAGGTGCGCACACTCAAGCGCATCAGGATCGTCAATATTGAGCTGGGCGCCCTGAAGCCGGGGCAGCAGCGAAAGATCGAGGGAGAAGAACTGCAGGAACTCTACGAGACTGTCATGACGCAGGACGCCGGAAAAAAACGGAAATGAACCGCCGGCGGATCCCGGATGCAGATGATAGGGACGAGAGCCCGGGGCGAGGAAATATGTCTGAAGAGAAGAAAAAATACTCTGCTGAACAGCGGAAGAGGATGGAATACCTGACAGAGCTTTTGAACCGCGCGTCAGAGGCCTACTATGCCCGTGATACGGAGATCATTTCCAACCTGGAATATGATGCTCTCTATGATGAACTGCGGGCTCTGGAGGAGGAGACGGGCGTTGTCATGGCCGGATCCCCCACTGTCCATGTCGGCTATGCCGCAGTGGAGGAGCTCCCCCGTGTGAGACACGAACAGCCCATGCTCTCACTGGACAAGACCAAATCCAGGGAGGACCTGGCAGCCTGGCTGGGGGACCACAGGGGCCTTCTGTCCTGGAAGCTGGACGGACTGACAGTAGTGCTGACCTATGAGAAGGGAAGGCTCTCCAGGGCTGTGACACGCGGCAACGGTGAGATCGGAGAAGAGATCACCGCGAATGCGGCCACCTTCCGCAATATTCCGGCTGTGATCCCGTTTACCGGGAAACTGACGCTCCGCGGAGAGGCTGTGATCCGCTATTCTGATTTTGCGCAGATCAATGAGGAGATTGCCGCTGAGGCAGCCCTGAAAGGCACCCTGGAGGAAATCGGGTACAAGAACCCCAGAAACCTCTGCAGCGGCTCTGTGCGCCAGCTGGACAGTTCTGTGACGGCAAAACGCCGCGTGCGCTTCTATGCCTTTACACTTGTGGAAGCTTCCGCCGCACAGGAAGAGCCCGGCATTCAGGTCCCCGACTTTGCAAATTCCCGCCTTGAGCAGCTGCATTTTCTGCAGGCCCAGGGCTTTGAGACTGTGGAGACGCAGATCGTGACAGGAGAGACTGTAGGGGAGGCAGTCGGCAGGTTTGAGGACAAGATCACCGATTTTGATATCCCCTCGGACGGGCTGGTACTCTTATTAGATGATATTGCCTACGGTGAGTCCCTGGGACGCACTGCCAAGTTCCCCAGAAATGCCATTGCCTTCAAGTGGGCGGATGAGCTTCAGGAGACGACGCTCACGGAAGTGGAATGGAGCGCCAGCCGCACGGGCCTGATCAATCCTGTGGCCATCTTCGAACCTGTTGAACTGGAGGGAACGACGGTCCGGCGCGCGTCCGTGCACAATGTCAGCATTGTCCGCGCCCTGCAGCTGGGGATCGGAGACCGGGTGACTGTCTACAAGGCAAATATGATCATCCCGCAGATCGCGGAAAACCTGACCAGATCCGGAACTCTGGAGATACCCTGCAGGTGCCCTGTCTGTGCGGGGCCCACGCAGATCCGGAGGGAGATCGACACGGAGGTCCTGGTCTGTACAAACCCGGAATGTCCCGCCAAAAAGATCAAGGCCTTTACCCTGTTCGCCGGCCGCAGTGCCATGAACATCGAGGGGCTCTCCGAGATGACGCTGGAGAAATTTATAGCGGAGGGCTTTATCCATGAATTCGCGGATATCTACCATCTGGAAGACCATCGCGATGCCATCGTGGAGATGGAGGGATTTGGCGAAAAGTCCTATGCCCGCCTGATCGAGAGCATAAACAGGTCCAGAAATACCACCATGCCCCGCCTGGTCTTTGCCCTTGGCATTGCCGGCATCGGTGCCGCCAATGCAAGAGTCCTGTGCGAT
Organism: uncultured Lachnospiraceae bacterium; assembly: GCA_946411695.1. GTDB lineage: Bacteria > Bacillota > Clostridia > Lachnospirales > Lachnospiraceae > CAG-791. Next base: position 2,759 of record CAMKEX010000175.1, on the reverse strand, counting down.
CATTTCGCAGACGACCTGCAGGCCATCCGCACCGCCTCCGCGGAGGAACTGGGACAGGTGGAGGGAATCGGTCCTGTCCTCGCGTCAGCTGTTTCCGCCTGGTTCGCTGACGGGAAAAATCAGGGCGTTCTCGACCGTCTGCTCGCGGAAGTAAAGCCCTCTGTCAGGGAGAATATCAGAACTTTTGCCCGGAATGCTTCCTACGCCGCAGGCGATCCCGGCGCGGAGGAAAGCGCAGGCGCAGAGACTTCCCGGGAAAAAGACCCCGGCGCCGGGACGGATCCTATAGCAGGAAAGACCTTCGTCGTGACCGGAAAGGTCTTCCATTTTCCCAACCGCGACGCGCTCAAGGAATTGATCGCCGACCGGGGCGGAAAGGTCACCGGCAGTGTCTCCGCAAAGACAGATTATCTGATCAACAACGATGTCACATCCACATCATCCAAGAATAAAAAGGCCGCGCAGCTGGGGATCCCGATCCTTTCAGAGGAGGATTTTATGAAGCTCGCGGGACTGCAAGCAGAGTAATACCGTTCATACATCATCAGTACAGAGCTGTGGAAAAGAGGATAACATGCCAATCAGGATTAAAAATGGACTTCCTGTAAAGGAAAAACTGGAGAGGGAAAACTTATTTGTGATCGATGAAAAGAGAGCGATCGATCAGGACATCCGTCCGTTGGAGATCTGTATTCTGAATCTCATGCCCACCAAGGAGGAGACAGAGCTTCAGCTGCTGCGCATGCTTTCCAACACGCCCCTGCAGATCAATGTCACCTTTATGAGGATGAGTTCCCATCAGTCAGTCAACGTATCCGCCTCTCATCTGATGCATTTTTATCATTCCTTCTACGAATTGAAGCACAGAACCTTTGACGGTCTGATCATCACCGGGGCTCCGGTGGAAAAAATGGAGTATGAGGAGGTTGATTACTGGCCTGAACTGTGTGAAGTCTTCGAGTGGAGCAAGTCCAATGTCACCAGTACCTTCCACATCTGCTGGGGAGCCCAGGCAGGCCTGTACTATCATTACGGCCTTCCCAAAAAGCTTCTTCCCAAAAAGCTGTTCGGTGTCTATTCCCACAAGGTGCGCCACCGCAAGGAGCCCATTGTGCGGGGATTCGACGACTATTTCCTGATCCCTCACAGCCGCTACACGGAAGTGCCGGCCAAGGCGATCCATTCCTGCAAGGAACTCAAGATACTGGCGGAATCTCCTGAGGCAGGCATCCTTCTGTGCATGTCTCTGGACGGGAGACGCTTCTTCATCATGGGGCATCCCGAATATGACCGCAATACACTGCGGGACGAGTATAACAGGGACGTCCGGAAGGGACTCAAGATCGATGTCCCGCTCAATTACTTCCCCGACGACGATCCCACCCAGCGTCCGCTCCTGCAGTGGCGCTCCCACAGCAATAATCTCTATTGCAACTGGATCAATTACTATGTCTACCAGGCAACACCTTATGATCTGAACGAAATTTCGGACAAGGCCTGGGAGTGGAAACCCAAGGAATAAAAGTGCTGTCTTTGGCAGGCACTGCGCCGGTTCCGGAACTGTATCCCGGACCCGGCGCCTTTTTTAATCTGTGAAGAACAGGAATTAAATATAAGACGGAAGTATTAACACATCAGCTCACTGCGTTAAATCATCATATGCTATCTTAGGTTCATGAACAGACACTTGTTCACTTGACAAGGACACCCGGAAAAACAATAATCATATTGATGACTTCAACAGTATGGAGACCGACTTCAGGAAAGGGGGAGGCGGTATTTTAACCGGATACCGTAAGCATTATGTTTTGTGGATACTGCGGCAAAAAAATTGACGATCGCGCGATGTTTTGTCCCTTCTGCGGCAAACCTACACAGGCTCAGGCAAACACGCCGGGACCGGATCCAGTCCCGTATACAGGCGCAAAAGGCCTTAAATCGGATGATTCTGACCTCTGCAATGATGTTAACCGCGGCAGTGCGGCGGAACCCGGACCTGTCCCGGTCCCGCCCAGGCCCTCCGGTGAAAAGCCGGGTCTGAAGATCGACCTGTCGGGACTTAAAAATATAAAATTCCCGTCCATGGGCGCGCTCTCGGATCCCGGCACAGCCAATATCATTAATCTGGTCAGCATGTGCACCGCGATCGCGGGTTCTGTGATCCTGATCCTGTCCGGATTCCTTCCGTTTTTGAAACTGACAGAGGACTGGCAGCGCTATACCGGCTGGTTCTATGATGTGAATGAAGCGACCGTAAAGATGACTTCGAAGGATGTGATCCCCTTCTGGATCGCGATGACTGTTTTCTGCATCATGGTGATCGTTGCGGCAGTCATAAAGCAGAAGCTCCTGCAGATCATCGGGACGGTGCTGGATCTCCTTGTATGTCTGGTTTTTGCAGGCGTGATGGCCGACTATATGGATGACTATACGACCAGCATGATCTATGACTACGGAATCGGAAGAGTATTTTTCGTGCTCGGTCTGATCCTTCTCATCGTCTCACTCATAGTGACGATCGTGTCAATTGCGGCAAAGCAGAACATACCGGCCGGCAGACCTGTGAACAGACCCAAGAACAGGCCTGTCTACGGACCTGCCAACGGCCCTGTAAACAACCCCATGTACGGGCCTGCCAACGGCCCCATGAACGGCACGGCAGGCGGTCCCATGTACGGACCTGCCAACGGCCCCATGAACGGCCCGGCAGGCGGTCCCATGTACGGACCTGCCAACGGCCCCATGAACGGCCCGGCAGG
>CAMKEX010000174.1 GCA_946411695.1 uncultured Lachnospiraceae bacterium | reverse complement strand
GCGCCGACGAGCTGGTGGACAAGGTCGAGCTGGATCCGGCCTATCTCGAAGACCTGTCCCGGCTGGAGGAGGAATACGGCTTCTTCACCGGGCAGGGCGTGCCGGTCTACGTGTCCTTCACCGGTATCGACATCGACCGGGTGCCGGAGGAGCAGCAGGGGAACGTGGCGCTGATGGACGAGCTGTTCCGGGAGAAGTATTCCGCCATGGAGGGGGTGACCGTCGTCGGCAGGCTCGGGGACTTCCTCTTTCACGACGAGGACTGCTACGACACGGTCTACCATCTGCTGACCGAGCCCGCCCGGCGCTGCACCGCCGTATGGATCCGCGATCTGAAAGAGCAGCTCCAGAAGGACGGCCTGTGGGAATAAGAATACGTTGTTTTACGAGGAGAAGCAGATGAGCAAAAAACGGAGAACCTATACGGATGCGGAATGCTCCGCGGCGTTTCTGACAAATATGGCTAAAAAAGCTTCGAAGTATGGCATAAATGATACGGAGGAAGCCTGTTGTGAGAAAAGCTAAAAAGACTTTTCGATCATCATTGATCGTTCATAGGAGGAAAGAAAAATGAGTATCTTCAAGACTCGGGTCCTGTTTGAGAAGGGACTTCTGCCGATCTGTGTTGACGAACTGTGCAAAATCGTCGGCGAAGGCGCAAGATGGGAGAATCTCAGTCCTGATACGATAATTACCTGCCTGTCATACCTGGGAAGCTTTGAACCGCTTCATGAGGGCTTCCTTGCCTGATATATTTCTCTTTGCCGAGCCGCACTGCACGTACCTTTTACGCGGACTTTCACAAAAATCCCGCAAGCCCATTCGGGCCTGCGGGATTTTTGCGCAAGATTCTGCAGATACAGTTCTCAAACGCTTCTCTGTGTTTCTGCCGCTCAATGCATTCCGTAAGGAACGGAGATACTTCTTCACGCGCCGTAAAAAGAAAGGTCCCGGACAGCGTTTTGCATGATCTTGTGCACCTGGGTCAGGGCCTCTTCTTCATCTCGATTCAGCAGTGCGCGGTAGTAGTCGACCTTGAGATCGTACAGTGCCTTGATCCCGAATTTCTTGGCATAGATGGTCCACAAGTGCACGCCGGGCGCCTTGAAGCTGTGGTACATCAGCGGCAGCAGCACATTCCCGGACAGGATCGCCAGCTCATGAAAAAAGAGAAAGGTTTTCTCTGCTGCATCCTCTGCCGTCTTTGCGTTTTTCAGTTCGTCCAGAATGCCGCCCAGACTCTCCAGCTCCGCATCACTCGCATTCTCCAGCGCCAGAACTGTGCAGAGGCATTCCAGAGATTCCCGCACCTCCAGCAGGGACTTGACCTCCGACTTGCGCATCATCCCCTGGTTATAGCGCATGATCGCGTTGAGCGTTTCCACTGTCCCTTTGCGCCGGTAGTCGCTGACATAGACACCCTGGCGGGGCACGATCTCCACGAAGCCCAGCTTTTCAAGCTCGATCACGCCCGCGCTGATGACAGGCCTGCTGACTCCCATGCGGATTGACAGTTCTCTGGCCGGAGGCAGCTGCTCACCAACGGAGAGTTCCCCGGACAGAATCATATTTTCGATCTGCTGGACAAACAGATCCGTCAGAGACAACGAAGTTATTTTCTGAAAACCCATGGCAAAGCCTCCCGGCGAATGTTTCTGGTATTACCAGCGTGCTTGACGCAGCTTTTTCCGGCTTTTTGCCCAAAAGTATCCGATATCCATATCTATTGTGACGATTATTAACATCATTCTTGAACAATGGACAAATCAGCAATATACTGGAATTACAGGAAAACAGCCTGGTATTACCATAACACATTCAAAGGGAGGAATCAATATGCCAAGATACGATGCGGTAGTCATTGGCGCCGGCAACGGCGGTTTGGCTGCGGCATGCAGGATGGCGCTGGCGGGGAAAAAGACTCTGCTTGTCGAGCGCCACAATCTCCCCGGCGGCTGCGCCTCCAGTTTCCGCAGAGGCCGGTTTGAATTTGAGACGGCGCTGCATGAGCTCTGCGAATGGGGCACACCCGAAAACTCCGGCAACTGCCGCAACACCGTGGTGGAAGAATACGGCGTCCCGCTCAAGGGCTGCATCGTGCCGGAAAACTTCCGCGTTATCACCACAGCCAGCGATGGAAAAACCCACATTGACGCAATCCTCCCTTGCGGGGTGGAGGCTTTCACCGACCGCATGGAAGAGCTTGTTCCCGGCTGCCGGAAATCCGTCGAGGACTTCTTTGAAATCGGCAAAGAATGCCTGGACGCCGGCAACTACTCCCTCTCCGTCAACGGAAAGACGGACAACAAGTACATGATGGAGCATTTTCCCAACTTTCTGAAGGTGGGCAGCTACAGCGTCAACAAGGTCTTCAAGGCCCTGAAGATGCCCGCGCTGGCCCAGGACATCATGAACACCTATTGGGGCTATCTCGCCATTGACGCAGACCGGCTGAGCTATCTGCAGTACTCCAACATGGTCAACCTCTACGTCCGGCACGGTGCGTGGATCCCGGACAAGACCAGCCACGAGCTGACCACCGGCATGCTGGAGCGATTCCGTGCCATGGGCGGCGACGCCTGGTTTGACTGCACCGCCGAGCAGATCCTTTTCGATGACAACAAAGCCGTCTGCGGCGTGCAGACCAACCGCGGCGTCATCGAGACGAAGCATGTGCTCTGCAACGGGAATCCCTCCATGGTCTATGCTGCTATGGTCCCGCCGGAGGTCATCCCGGAGCGTATGATCAAGCTGGCCAACGCGCGCAAGCACTGTGCCAGGATGTTTGTGGTTTATCTTGGCCTCGATAAGAGCGCGGAGGAGCTGGGACTGACGGACTACTCCATCTTCATGCCGGACTCCGCCGACTCGGTCAAGGAGTATGCCAGCGGCAAAACTCTGGAAACGAACAACAACATGGTATCCGTCTGCTACAACACCGTCAACAAGAACTTCTCTCCTCCCGGCACCTGCGTGCTGAGTCTGACCACTCTGTACATGGAGGACGCCTGGGCCGATGTCGAGGAAGAGGATTATGTGGCCACCAAGAACCGTATCGCCCGCAGGATGATCGATAAGTTTGAAAAGACCCTTGGCGTTGAGATCACTCCCTACATTGAAGAGATCGAGGTTGCCACCCCATGGACCATGTGCCGCTTTGTCAATACCCCACAGGGCTCGGCCTATGGCTATGAGCTGAACGATTGGGACTCCATGATGGCCCGCATGCGCATGATGGGCACCGAGAACCAGGTCAAGGGTCTGAAGTTCGTCGGCGCGGCCAGTATCCGGGGCGACGGCTACAACTCCGCAATATTCAGCGGCAGCACCATGGCCAAGCTCACTCTGGCCGACATGAAGAAAGAAGAGGAGGGTTGATCATGGCCAATGTAAAAATCGGGCTCTTCGGCAAGCTGGACATGCTGAAGTTCAAGAATATCACCAAGGTCAGAGAGAAGCATATTCAAGCATCCCCGACGACGCCTCTTCCCAAGGTGCTGCCCACCAACGAGAAGGCAAAACAGCACCACCCGGAGAAACAGGAGGTCGTGATCGCGGACATCCGCCAAAACGGCTCGGATGCGAAAACCATCGTTCTGAAAACGCCTGACGGCAGCAGGCTCGCGCTTTTCCGCGCGGGGCAGTATGTGTCTGTCCTGGTCCCCATCGGCGGTACCGTCACAACCCGATCCTACTCTCTGTGCAGCTCACCCGCTCTGGCCAGACAAGGCGAGTATCATATCACGGTCAAGCGGGATGACGCGGGCTTTGTTTCCCCCTACATTCAAGATCATTGGCAGATTGGCCAGAAGGTCACCGTCTCCGGACCTGAGGGGCACCTTTATTTCGAGCCTCTGCGCGACGCGAAAAAAGTGGTCGCCCTGGCAGGCGGCAGCGGCATCACACCCTTCATGGGGATGGCCTATGCCCTTCGGGACGGGCTGGAAGATTTTGATCTGACGATCCTGTACGGATCCCGTACGGCAGACGGCATCGTCTATCAGGAGCAGCTGGACGAGGTCTGCAAGGCCTGCAGCAAGGTCCATGTGGTTCATGTGCTTTCCGATGAAGAAAAAGACGGCTATGAGCACGGCTTCATTACTGCGGAGCTCATCCGCAAGTACAGCGGCGGCGGGGAATACAGCATCTTTATGTGCGGGCCGCAGGCCATGTACAACTTTCTGGACGGGGAGATCGCAAAGCTCGGCCTGCGACGGAAGTTTGTACGGCGGGAGCTTTTCGGCACGATCAAGGACCCCTGGAACCAGCCCGGGTATCCCTCAGACGCGCGCGGCAAGAGCTTCAGGCTGAAGGTTCTCCAGTACGGAAAGGAATACGAGACCGAGGCTTCGGCAGATGAGTCTCTGCTGGTGGCGGTGGAACGCGCGGGCATCTCCGCCCCCTCACGCTGCCGAAGCGGCGAATGCGGCTGGTGCCGCTCCCGTCTGGTCTCGGGCGAGGTCTATATCCCGGAAAAGACAGACGGCAGGCGAGCGGCGGATATCGACTACAACTATATCCATCCCTGTTCCACCTTCCCGCTCTCCGACGTCGTGATAGAGGTCTACGGCTCCAATCTCACCTGAAAGCGCTGCCGCGGAAGCAGATGGTATTAGAGGTTCCGGAGCCGGCCATTCAGATTGAAGAATAATACATCCGCAGCAGCGCCCCGTTAAACAACACCCCATTCGTTAGACGTATACCATACTGTCTAACAAATGGGGTGCTGTTCATTTCTGCGAGTCTGGGGCTTCTCTATTCTTATATACTTTTCTATAATGGTTTACATAACTGCACTTTTTCTCCCCCGGGAACAACAATCTCATCCTTACGGGAGGCTGGTCAAGACGTTAAAGTATCATTTTGGGAGTCTGCGTCTTTCGGATGGAGCTGGCTTCAAAAAAGCCGTGTCCTTCATAGGGCGTGCCCTCCGCCTTTCCGGGGCCGGGGATGGCGGGCTGCCCGCCGCCGAGGACAGTCTTCCTGTCCTTTTCCGATTCCGGACAGACCGAAGACCTTCCCTATGAGGCAGGCGGATCACAGTCTTTCCGCTTGCTTTGTCTGCGGTGTCATGGGGACGGTTCTCCTGAAACCTGATGCCGCCCGCAGTTTTATATTTTGTTGTGTTCCAGGTAGGTGTCCAGATAAAGGATACAGACCTCCCGGAAGGACATGTCCCCCTCGGTTGTGTCCATCAGGTAGCGGATCAGGCGCCGCGGAATGACGAGGTCCGTACCGGGCTGATCCGACTGCGCGTTCTTTTCCGCCAGCCATTTCACGGTGTCCCGCAGGTATTCCTCGGAATACTCGTCCGGCACGCTCACCTCGCGCAGATGACGGAACATCCAGTTGTGCTGCAGGCGGAGCAGAGTGGCGATCCCGAACGTCAGCGGCAGGATCAGCACCATCGGAATCCAGACGGGGATCCGGGTGGCGAAACCGTAAAAGTCGTTCCAGCCTCCGCGTTCCTCCCCGATGACCACCACCAGCACGTAATACACGCAGGCGTAGAGGAACACCGGGATCAGGGCATAGTTGCTGTCCTTCCAGGACAGCGTATGGTCGCTGATAAAAAAGGAAAATGCCACAATGGCCGTGATCGGCCCGAGGGCGTGAAGATAAAAGCGCGACCCGGTGAAGATCAGGCGGAAGCCTTTCACCGGAGACAGGATAAAGAGCGACACCAGAAACGTCAGCGTGACGGCAACTGTGCCCGCAAGCAGGAAGATCATCAGCCATTTCGGAATGTGATAGAAGCGCTTCTGCAGCCCGTCGATGGTATAGGGGATCACCAGACTCATGCCCATCGCAACCAGAATATTGGAGTTCACCGTGAACATGCAGAAGGTCCGGATCCCCATGTGGTCAAAGTTTTCATCGTAAAGCGTGGTCAGGTTCATCACAACGCCGATGCAGGTGCAGAGGACAACAACAATGGCGCTGATCAGAGAAAAAATACAGAGCTTCCGGTTTTGTTGTTCCAGCAAGGTCGATCCCTCCCGAATTTCCGGTCAATATTCAGCAGCTTTTCTACAGAAATTGCCTGCGCACAGTATGACATGCCGCGGGTTATTTTTCAAGTGGAATTCACCGGCGAACAGAAGACAAGGGAGCGAAGACAGAGCTTTCTTGTTGTTATCGATCGCAGCGTATGATACAATTTCTTCGATCAATCGGAGCTTGTGAGGGCCAGACAAATGAGATTGCTGTTCGAGATGGATAAAAAGGATTACGCTCAATGTACGCATATTTTTACACGAAATTCTGCACGAAGCATTATTATCAGAGACGGCAGGGTCGCCATGATCCACAGCCTGAAATATGATTATTACAAATTCCCCGGAGGAGGAATAGAAGAGGGAGAGAACCCTGTCGAGGCCATGATTCGGGAGACGCAGGAAGAAGCCGGCCTGGTTGTTGTTCCGGAGTCGATCAAGGAATATGGATATGTGCATAGAGTTCAGAAGAGTGATGTGGACCCCACGGAATGCTTTGTACAGGATAATTACTATTATCTCTGTAGAGCAATGGATATCGTGACGCCTCAACACCTGGATGATTATGAGGCGCAGGAATCTTACAGGCTGGAATATGTGGAGCCGCTTGCTGCGATCAGCAAGAACCGCAATGTGAAGAACAGCCCATATAACCGGCTGATGTTCGAAAGAGAAGCACGGGTGCTTGAAACCCTGATAGCGGATAAACTGCTAAATTGAGCAATTCCCGTCTGTGTGCTCTTCGGCATGGTCAATTAAGACGTACTTATTTCCTTAACAGATGATGAAATGCTTCTTCCGTGCCTTGATCAGTCCGGCGGCCTGCATCCTCCCCAATTCCTTCGACAGCGCAGTCCGTTCCACATTCAGATAATCGGCCATCTGCTGCCGGTCGAACGGGATATCGAATTCCCGGCTCTGGGTCTGCAGCGAAACCGTGTTCAGGTAGGCCATGACGCGGCCGCGGACGGTTTTCGGCGCCGTATGAAAGCTGCGGCCGGACAAATGCAGATTCTTCAAGGCGGAAATCGTCAAAACGTTTTCCGCAAATCTGGACGCCCACGGCGCTGCCGCTGCCGTCAGCTCATGCGTGTTGCCCACACGGAGAAACAGGATCCGGCAGTCCTCATTGGCGATCACGTCCACCAACAGCGGCTCGTCGTCAAGCAGCGCGTAGGTCTCGGCAAAAAGCTGCCCGCTCCCGACATGGCTGAGGATCGTCCGATTGCCCCAGGCGTCGTTGCTCTCAATGGTCACGCTGCCCTCCA
>CAMKEX010000173.1 GCA_946411695.1 uncultured Lachnospiraceae bacterium | reverse complement strand
GGGGCTGTCGCATTAAAGTGATATGCCCTTTCTTTTTTTTGTGAGACCGGGGACTATTCCCTTGTCTCCCCCGGATGAAAAGACAAGTCACATTTTGCCACAATCCTGCCACATTCATACCGGGAGAAAGAAACCGGTATCTGTTAGAGTTAATATGGAATTCCGGAAAGCACCTCCGTATCATTTGATCTCTTTATTCATATTGTTTGAAGAAAGAAAAATTCACCTGAAAGGAGTTACTGGAGGGGAAGGAACAGTTCCTAAATGTAATCACAGGAAGGAGTGCAAAATGAAAAGAAAGATGATTGCAGGTGTCCTTGCGGCAATAATGTCGGTCGTTCTTCTGGCCGGATGCGGCGGCGGGGCGGCAAGCGGCGGGAGTACATCCGCGGGCGGAGAAGCAAAGACAGGCGCACCGGCACAGACAAGCAGCAAGTCAGCTTCCTCCATGTCGAAGGTAGTGGTGAACATCTGGGACTCCAAACAGCAGCCGGGGATTCAGACCATCTGTGATGAATGGAGTGCCGTCAGCGGAATCCCGGTGAGTGTCGAAGTTGTGGACTGGGATAACTACTGGACCCTTCTGGAAGCCGGCGCTTCCGGCGGACAGATGCCCGATGTATTCTGGATGCATTCACAGTATTCGGAGAAATACATGGACCAGGGAATCCTTCTGGATCTGACGGATTACATTGAGAAAGACGCCAACACGGATCTGGGTAATTATTACCCTGAAATCGTGAAACTGTATCAGTATGACGGCCATACCTATGCCCTTCCCAAGGACTATGATACGATCGGCCTCTGGTACAATAAGGACATGTTCGATGAGGCAGGGATCGCTTACCCCGATGAGACATGGACCTGGGAGACCCTTCACGATGTGGGCGCCCAGCTGACCAAAGAAGACGGTTCTCAGTACGGAATGACAGGCAACACGGACGCCAACCAGGAAGGCTATTATAACGCAATCTACAGCTACGGCGGATACGTGATCAATGATGCGAAAGATAAGTCCGGCTATGATGATGAGAAATCCCTGCAGGCAATGGAGATGTATGCAGGATTGGTGAAAGACTGCATGCCTCACCAGTCCACCATGGCGGAAGTCGGCAATATCAATCTGTTCGTCTCCAATCAGGTTGCGATGGGCATGTTTGGATCCTGGTATGTCCCGACATTCAAGGATCTGGCCGAGGAAGGCTCCAACCAGTATGCAGTCTCTTATCTGCCTTATCATGATGCCAACGGCAACGGCACTTGTGACGAGGGTGAGCGCGTGACCATGTTCAACGGCCTGGGATGGGCAGCACCTGCCAAAGTTGCAGACCCCGACACAGTATACTCCCTGATTTCCTACCTCAGTTCCAAAGAGGGACAGACCAGACAGGCAGAACTTGGCGTCACCATGAGTGCCTATGAAGGAACTTCCGATACATGGGTCAACTGCACCGACAAGATCGATCTCAAACCTTACCTGGAGGAAGCAAACGGCAAAGCAACTCTCGTTCCCAATCCCTGCTCCAGAGATTCATCCTGGGCGGAGGACGCAAAAAAGAGCTTTGTTGCGGCCTGGCAGGATCCCTCCACTATGGAGACGGTCTGCAGACAGATTGCCGACTCCATGAACAGCAAACTGGCGGGTCAGTAATGTGCAGGATCCTGTATGAAAAGATTTTTTCTAAAAGATAAACACGGTTCAGGCACAATGTAGATTGGGCATAAAAAATAGTGGCTGTTGTGCAAAGCACCAGCCACTATTCTCGTTGAAAAAACTGCATCTTTGAATCAGGAGGGGGAATCCTTTTTTACAGTGGCAGCTCTGTATTCTGTAGGACTCATTCCCACCTTCTGGCGGAACATCTTGGTAAAGGACGTATAGTCATCGTAGCCGACCCGGGAGGCAATATCCGCTATGCTCAGGGTGCTGCTTTCCAGGAGCGAACGGGCCTTCTCCATACGCAGCCTCTGCAGGTATTTCTGCGGCGACTCATGATACTCCTGCAGGAACACCCGCCACAGATAGCTCCTTTCCACACCAATGGTCGACGCCAGATCGGAGATGCTGATCTTGTACATATAGTTGTCGTTGAGATAGCGGAAAGCCACCTGCGCATAGGTCTCACCGGAATAGAGCCGGTCCAGAGAAGGTGCCTGGCCGTGGCCCTGGAGCATCATTCCGAAAAAACGGAGCAGCTCGGCAGTCCGGAACAGCTCATCCGTAAGAGTCATCTTCTGTGCATCCATCATGTTGAGAATAATGGACATAAGGGTATCTGCCTTGTGGAGGCTGAGAACAGGATTGTCCTCTGTGAAGCCGACTTCCCTGAGAAGCTCGGGGATACGATAGCCGCTGCACCCGACCCAGCCATATTCCCAGGGGGTGTTGTGGTCTGCAATGTAAGTGGTCGTTTCACCCGGATAGATCAGGAAGGCCTGGCCGGCCTGCACGGGAAAGATTTTTCCGTGATAATAATAAATGCCGGATCCACGGACGACCACATGGATCAGATAGGATGTTCTGATAAAAGGCCCTGCCTTGTGTCCCGGACTGCACTGCTGGTATCCGCAATAGTTGACATGATAGGGAGAGGTTCCCTTATAGTCATTTTGAATATCCGCCATCAGAGCAGGAGGAAAACTGGCACGGGGAATTGTGGGGAGCGAATGAATTTCCATGACTGCTCCCTCAGAGTCGTGGATAATATCAACATTCATGATACAGGACCTCACTCGACAATTAAAAAAGTATTTCCAATTGATTTTACGATAACACGCAGGTTTTTCAATGTCAAAGGAAGGAGCGGCAGAATTAGGATCGCTGGTCACAGCCTGCTGTAAGGGAGACACAGAACCGTCCCCTGTCTCCCAACGGAAAGGAGAACAATGAATATCTTTTTTGAGGAGAAAAACGGAACATTTCATCTTCAGAATCGTTGGTTTAGTTATATCATGAAGATCCTGCCCAACGGACAGCCGGGACAGCTGTATTTCGGTAAGACGGTACGGCACAGGGCTTCCTTTGACTATCTGTTCGAGAAAGCTTCCCGGGTCTTTTCACCGTCAGTAGATGAAGAGGATCCTCAGTTTTCAATGGAACAGGCCAGGCAGGAGTTTCCTTCGGCCGGGGCAGGCGACTTTCGTCAGCCGGCTGTGACGGTCCTGCAGCAGAACGGGAGCAGGATCAGCGGCTTTGCCTATGAGGGCCATCAGATTCTGCCCGGAAAACCTGCTCTGGAGGGGCTGCCGGCCACTTATACCGAGAACGACGCGGAGGCACAGACCCTGCAGATACATCTGCTGGATACCCTGACGGGCGTTCGGGCAACGCTGTTCTACACAGTATTTAAGGACTATCCTGCGCTGGCAAGAAGCGTTCGTTTCGAAAACGGAGGCGGGCAGGCTGTTTGGCTGGATACGGCAATGAGCCTGAGTCTGGACCTGCCGGATGCGGAATACCAGATGCTGCAGCTGTCCGGAGCCTGGTGCAGGGAACGGTTTGTCCACGCAAGTCCCCTGCGGATCGGTGTCCAGAGTATCGGAAGCCAAAGGGGAACATCCTCCCACCACAACAACCCTTTCCTGGTCCTGAAACGCCCTCATACAGGTGAACGGCAGGGGGAGGCAATAGGATTTTCGCTTGTTTATTCCGGCAATTTCCTTGCGCAGGCGGAGGTGGATAACTGGGGTGTGACCCGTGTCAGCATGGGAATCGACCCGGATACTTTCTGCTGGAAACTGGAACCCGGAGAATCTTTCCAGACACCTGAAGCGGTGATGGTCTATACGCAAAACGGGCTGAACGCCATGAGCCAGGCATATCATTCCCTGTATGGGAAAAGGCTGGCGAGGGGATATTGGAGAGACCGCGCACGTCCTGTTCTGATCAACAACTGGGAGGTGACCGAGTGGAATTTCACACAGGAGCAGATCCTGCAGATTGCCTCTGTGGCGGCGGAGGCGGGCATAGAATTGTTTGTCCTGGATGACGGCTGGTCCCGGAATCGCTGCAGTGACAGAGCAGGGCTGGGAGACTGGTATCCCTGTGAAAAAAAGCTCCCGGAAGGAATCCGAGGTCTGTCGGAGAAGATCCGGCAAACGGGTCTTTCATTTGGCTTGTGGTTTGAACCGGAGATGGTCAACCGGGATTCGGACCTCTATCGCAGCCATCCCGACTGGGTGCTGCGGACACCGGGCAGGAGAATGTCTCCGGGGCGCAATGAATACGTGCTGGATTTCAGCAGACCTGAAGTTGTGGATCACATATACGCGCGGATGGAGGCAGTGATCCGGGAGGGAAATGTCTCTTACGTGAAATGGGACATGAACCGGAGCATAACGGAGGCCTATTCCGCGGCGCTGCCTCCCGACCGGCAGGGGGAGGTCTTTCACAGATATATCCTGGGCGTCTATACTTTGTATGAGCGGCTGATCAGGACTTTTCCTCAGGTCCTCTTTGAATCCTGTGCCTCCGGAGGCGGACGGTTTGATCCGGGCATGCTTTACTATGCGCCCCAGGGCTGGGCAAGCGACTGCTCGGATGCGGCACAGAGGATACGCATTCAATATGGAACCTCCATGTGCTACCCCATCAGCAGCATCGGCGCACATGTTTCCGCCAGTCCCAACATCCAGCTCAATCGCAGCACACCGCTTTCCACGCGCGCCAATGTGGCCTGCTTCGGAACCTTCGGATATGAGATGGATATCACCGTTCTATCAGCGGAGGAAATAAAGGCTGTGAAAGATCAGGTTGCCTTCATGAAGAGGTACAGACATCTACTGCAGTTCGGGACCTTTTACCGCCTGCTGAGTCCCTTCGAGAGCGGTTTTGCCTCCTGGATGGTTGTCAGCCCCGATCGCAGGACTGCCATCGTCGGATGGTACAAATATCTCAATGAGGTCAACGGCCCCTTCCGCCGCATCCGCTTGGAGGGACTGGACCCTGATCTCGATTACCGGGTTCGGGAAGGGATGACGCCCGGAGAAGACAGAGACAGCATTGCCAGTATCTTTTCGGAAAAGGAAATTTCCCCGGGAATCGGAAAGAAGGGGGAGAGGAGAAAGGTGCAGACGATGGCTCCTGACAACAAGGAAGCGGTTGGAACAGCCTGCCTGGAAATGATCCGCGGCGGAGACGAACTCATGCAGATCGGCCTGATTACGACAGACAGCTCTGCCGGCGAATGCCGGCCCGGACAGACGCCCAGCTGTGATTTCGATTCCAGACTCTATATTCTGGAAGCAACTGAATAAAAACTGCATCGCGGTCAGCGGAGATGAGAGTCTCTGCTGACCGTTTTTCCGGGACACTGGGGCTGGGATGGGGCTGTCGCATTAAGAGAAAAGTTCTTAAGACGATAGCCTCGCAAACAAAATCGGAAAAAATCCGGCTGAGGCCGGTTTTTTTTCATAAAAAAACGAGCCAGACTTCGAAAAGTCTGGCCCATCTTGTAAAATATAAGTATGCCACTACAAGATATTTTACAGGGTGATTATACCCTATCCAATTCCTATTTTCAAATCAAGCTTCCAATCGATTTGGAACCGATGATCCCGGCAGATGATCCGGTGCGCCTTCTGAGTGCATGTGTGGAGGGCATGGATCTTTCGGAGCTGTATGATACTTATGACAGGATCCGGAAAAATCAGGCGACACCGAAGCAGCTGTTCAAGATCATTGTCTATGCGAACATGAACCGTCTCTACTCCAGCAGGGACATTGAAAAAGCCTGCCGCCAGAATATCAATTACATGTATCTTCTGGAAGGAAAGCCCGCTCCCGACCATGCGACGATAGCACGGTTCCATTCCCTTCATTTTTCCCAGTGCTCTAAAAAGATCATGGCGGAGACGACATGGCTGCTGCGCCGCTTGGGGGAAGTCGGCTCAGTGACGGTCTTCATCGATGGCACCAAGATCGAAGCCAACGCGAACAGATACACGTTTGTCTGGAAAAAGGCTGTAACAAAGAACCTGTCAAAAATGATGGAGAAGGTCACCTCCTTTGTCGCAGAATGTGAGGCCCTGTACGGCCTGCGGATCGTGTACCATGACAGCATCAGCATGAACACACTCAAAAGGCTCCTGAAGTCATTATACAGGGTCAAAGCGGATGAAGGGATCGAGTTTGTGCATGGGGGCGGAAAGCGGAAATCTCCCCTGCAGAGATCCGTCGAACAGCTGGAGAAGTACATAGACCGGCTTGAAGGATACAGCCGGAAACTGGAAGTGTGCGGGGAACGGAACAGCTATTCAAGAACAGACACCGACGCGACATTCATGCGGCTCAAAGAAGACGCAATGCTGAACGGGCAGCTCAAACCGGCCTATAACCTGCAGCACGCGGTGGATTCTGAATACATAGTCTGGGCAGATATCAGTGCCCATCCTACAGACACACTGACCCTGAAGCCGTTCCTCCAGGATATGGAAAAAGGCCTGTGCTACAAATACTCAGAGATCGTGGCGGATGCGGGATATGAAAGCGAGGAGAACTATCTTTTCATTGAAGAGAATGGGCAGACATCCTACATCAAACCCTCGAACTATGAGATCTCCAGAACCAGGAAATACCGGACAGATATCGGCCGCCATGAAAATATGACCTATGATGCCGACAGGGATGTCTATACCTGTAAAAACGGGAAGGAACTGAAGGTCACCGGCACAGAGACCAGGAAGAGTAAAAGCGGTTACAAAAGTACTGTGACGATCTACCGGTGTAATGACTGCAAAGGATGCCCTTACAAAACACAGTGCATCAAAGGGAACAACTGCAAAACACCTATGGAAGAGCGCTGCAAAAGCCTGCATATATCAAAGATAAAAGAGCAGAAACGAAAAGAAGATCTTGAACGCATCCTCAGTGACAGGGGGATCCAGCTCAGGGTGAACCGCAGCATACAGGTGGAAGGCTCTTTTGCGACCGTGAAGGAAGACATGAACTTCAGGCAGTATCTGTACCGGGGAAATCGCAATGTACTGGCGCAGAGTATCCTGGTCGCGATAGCGCATAACATCAACAAACTCCACCATAGGATACAGTCAGGGAGAACGGGAACACACCTTTTCCCTCTGAAAAAAACCGGATAATTTTTGCCTGGTCAAACCATCTGATCGAGCACTTTGTCAGACATCGCAAGATGTCTGTTAAAGTGCGCACAAAAGGTGCAGAAAAGGCGGGATGGCAGCGATCGCTGGCATCCCGCACCCCAAAAAGCATAATTTTAGGGGCTGTTGCCTGGCTGAACTTTTCAGCTAATGCAACAGCCCC
>CAMKEX010000172.1 GCA_946411695.1 uncultured Lachnospiraceae bacterium | reverse complement strand
TTCAGTACAGGCGTTGCGGAGGAGGTGCTTGACCAATATCGCAAACGATCCTTACATTTTTTTTAAGGAGGCGTGACAGATCATGGGAAGGACAGCAGGATTTGTGACAGGAAAGAAAAAGAGGTTTGCTTGCGGACTGTTGGCGGCCGGAGTGCTGGCGGCGATTACGGTGCTTATGCCGGCTGCGGTTTTTGCGGACGAAGCAGATACGAACAGCCAGACAGAGGCGGTAAGTCAGGCAGGTGAGGTGGTCTTTAGCACAGACTACCCCGGGGTTACGGTAAAGCCAGGCGGAGCCTCAACATTTCCGCTCTATATAACAAATACCGGTTCGAAGGAGACCACGGTTGCGCTTGAAGCGGAAGATCTCCCGGAGGGCTGGGAGGGAGCATTCAAGAACACCTCAAATGAAGTGTCCATGGTTCATGTAGGTGCTCATCAGAAAAAAGAGGATTCCCCGTCGCTTTCCTATTCACTGACCGTTCCGGAGGATGCGAAGGAGGATACCTACACGATCACCTTGAACGCGAAGGGCGGCAGCGTGAACGAGGAATTAAAGCTTTCCGTCAAGGTTGATGCGGAAGAGAAAAAGCTCGGTGTTGATACCTTCACCACGGATTACGCTCAGCAGGAGGGTCCGGCCGGAACAAAATTCAGTTATACCGCGAAGCTTACCAACAACAGCGGAGAGAATCAGACCTATTCAATGTCTGTTCAGGGAGCGCCGGAGGGCTGGAACGTAACCTTTACTCCTTCGGATGCCGGCAGCGCAACATCTTCAGTTCCGGTAGAAGCCGGCGCAACTTCTTCGATCGCTGTGGCAGTCACACCCGCGCAGAATGTAATGGCAGGTGAGTATCCTCTCACGTTCATGGTGGACTGTGCAGGAGAGACACTCGAGCTCCCGGTTACCGTTAAGATCACCGGTACCTACGGCCTTACGGCGACTACGCCCAATGGCAATCTTTCCACCAGTACCTATGCGGGTGAGTCGAAGGATGTGGTTCTTTCCATACAGAATACGGGCAATATCGACCTCAGCAATATAAGCCTTAAGGCACAGGCTTCCACCGACTGGAAGGTCACATTTGACGAGGACACCATCAGTGATATTCCCGCTGGACAGAGCAAAGAAGTGACCGCCCATATTACTCCTGCGAAGGATGCGATCCTCGGGGACTACGCGGTTCTTGTCACTGCGTCAAATGAAGTGGTCAAATCCGAATGCGACTTGAGAGTTGCCGTACAGAATCATACGGGCTGGGGAATTGTGGCGGTTGTGATCATCGCGGCCCTGGTTGCCGGATTGGTTTACATAATTCGAAAGTTTGGAAGAAGATAAACAGTGAGGCAGGCTATGACAGATACACCGATTATCCGCATCATGGATCTGACAAAGGCTTATGGCCCGAAAACAGCCGTGGATCATCTTAATCTGGAGATCAGACGGGGAGAGATTTTCGGTCTGCTCGGACCGAACGGTGCGGGAAAAACAACAACAATATTAATGCTCCTGGGCTTGACCGAACCTACTCATGGAATGGCATTGATCGACGGGCATGACTGCACAAGGCAGTCCATGCTGGTAAAGCGGATCACCGGATATATGCCGGACAACATCGGGTTTTACAGCGATATGACAGGACGTGAGAACCTTCGTTTCATGGCGAGGCTTAACGGTATTCCGGAGCATGAGATCAACCCGCTGATCGACGGTTTGCTGGAAAAGGTGGGAATGACCCACGCTGCGGATCAGAAGACGGAGACCTATTCAAAGGGTATGCGCCAGCGTCTCGGGATCGCGGACGTCCTTATTAAGGATCCGGAGGTCATCATAATGGATGAACCCACAACGGGCCTTGATCCGGAAGGTATGCGGGAGTTTTTAAGCCTTATAAAGCAGCTGAGCGTTGAGGATAAGAAGACGATCCTGGTATCCAGCCATCAGCTCTACCAGATCCAGCAGATCTGTGACAGGGTCGGTATTTTCGTGGACGGAAACCTGATCGCCTGCGGAGGTATCGATGAGCTCGGAAGCCAGATCGAGACGGAAGGGCACTACACTCTGGAGGTTGAGACCGAGCCCTGCGACAGCAGATTTCTGGGATTTATTGAGGGACTTAAGGGAATGACCGGGATAACAAAGAACGGCAATACCTTTGTAATCAATTCCTCGGAGGATCTTCGGGAGGAAATCACAAAGTACCTTATAACGAATGAATATAAGCTCTTGCATCTGCATCAGAAGGGCGGGGATCTCGATGAGATCTACCGTGTCTATTTTGAAGAAGCTGAAAAAGAAGGAGATGACAGTGATGGTAAAGACGGCAGTAGGAAACGCCTTTTCGGCCGCAGAGGGGCATAACAATAAGAGTATCCGTTATCACAGCCTTACGGCTCTCTACCAGAAGGAAATGGCAGATCACGTAACGGGAAAAAGGTTCATCATTATCCTGATCCTGGTGATCGCTATGACGATCGCAAGCGTTTACGGCGCGGTTACGGGCATAGGCAGCGCGCTTAAAGACGCGGCAGCGGATCCGAAGGCTTCGTTTGATGCAAGCTTCATGTTCTTAAAGCTGTTTTCCACAGGCGGAAGTTCAATACCCTCGTATATGTCGCTGATCGCCCTGATCGGGCCGTTCATCGGGCTTATCCTGGGCTTTGACTCGATCAACGCGGAAAAAAATAGCGGCACCTTAAACCGCCTTGTGTCACAGCCCATCTACAGAGATTCCATCATTATCGGCAAGTTCCTGGCCTCAAGTACGCTTATCACTGTCATGATCTTCAGCACAGGAATCGCGGTGGGCTGCGCAGGCTTTCTCTGCTCCGGGATAAGACCCACAGGTGAGGAGCTTGTGAGGATCCTGATCTATTTGATCTTTACTGACATTTACGTCTGTTTCTGGCTGGCAATGGCCATGCTGTTTTCGGTCTTTACCAGGCAGGCAACGACCTCGGCTCTTTCTTCGATCGCCTTGTGGCTCTTTTTCGCGATTTTCATGAGCCTTTTAGCCGGAATTATGGCGAATGCGGCCTATCCTGTCAATACAGAGTATCAGCAGGCGGTCAACGGCCTTAAAAACTATGACCTTAATCTTAACATAAACCGTCTTTCTCCGTATTATCTTTATTCCGAGGCCGGTTCCGTGCTTATGAACCCCGCGACCAGGGCGATCAACGCCGTGTCCTACGCCCAGCTGGTAGGGGCACTGCGCGGTTACCTGCCGCTGGGTCAGAGCCTACTGCTGATCTGGCCTCATCTGGTAGGACTGCTGGCGCTTACCTTTGCTGCGTTTACGATATCGTATGTGGGCTTTATGCGCCAGGAGATAAGAGGGAACTGAGTTCCCCTTGCTTCGGCTTATGCTGGTCGTGATATCAGGGCTGTCGTTTTATTCATATAACTGGTTGACGGATTTGGTGGTATTATATATAATACCAATATGAAGATAGTGATTGACACAAACGTATTAGTATCGGGACTGCAGAGCGATATGGGGTATTCCCACAAGCTTCTGGAAATGCTTCCAAGCGATGAATTTGATGTTTGTATTTCCGTCCCGCTTATACTGGAATATGAGGAGCAGCTGAAGAAACACCTGCCTCCTGAAATATTCACAGAAGAGGATATTGATGATTTTATCGATTACATTTGCAGAATTGCAAAAAAACCACCTATCTTCTACCTGTGGAGACCTCATTTGAAGGATCCATTTGATGATCATGTTTTAGAACTGGCGCTCGCATCACAGAGTACCTATATCGTTACATTTAATAATAGAGACTTCCGGGGAACAGAGCAATACGGAATCCATATAGTGAATCCCGGAGAGTTTATACGGCTATTAGAAGAAAGGCGGTGAGATTATGGCTACATTAAGTGTCAGACTACCGAATTCCATCCACGATGCAGTTAAATCTTTCGCACGTGAGGATGACGTATCGATCAATCAATTTATTACCTCTGCTGTCATAGAGAAGCTTACGGCTTTTGATACAGCAAAATACATTGAAAATCGTGGATCAACGGCGAGTAGAGATAAGTACATGAGCGTGCTTAAAAAGGCGCCGCATGTGAGACCGCGGGAAGATGATGTAATAAACTGATTCTCTCACACCGCCGGAGACCGCAAAGCGCAATCGCATAATACTATTACGGTAGAGCGAAAGAATGCGTGAATGGGTGCGTGAATGACAAAAATGACGGCTCGGAAACCCTGTATTCTCCTTTCTTTTCGGGCTGACGGAACAATTCGAATCCCGTCTGTCGCTCTTGTGAAATCAAGGGAAAACACTCATTTACACTGAGTGTTTTTTTCTTGTTTAAATCTAAGATTTAAAAGTATAGAACCTATTATACTTTTTTGCGTGGAAAAACACCTGTTTTTGCGTGGAAAAATTTTCTCTATATTTTCATCTCAGTATTGCGTGGAAAACCTCATGTCACAATTTTTACCATTTTTTTTAAATATGAAAGAATTGAGGCGACCCACTGACGGATGTTAGAGGGCCCAGCCTCTTCTTTTTTTGCAATTATATTTTAAGTCTGATTATTATGCATATTTTATTACTAAGGACAAAAGTGAGGTCACTATAACAGGAAGGAACAATGGGGGCAACCATTACTCAGTTGCCTATGAATCAGATATTATAGTTGATATCAGGGCAATAGAGTTAATGATGGCGGATATTTGTGATACTGATCCATAATGCCTGCATTGCTCCATGCTGTAAGATAATAAAATATTTTGATATAATAAACAGATAACAGACTTATATCTCCTATTCCGTTTAAGGTTAAACTTTCTTTATGGAATTTCGAGGATGGGGATAAGATTAAATAGATTCCGGAAGATGAGCGGGTATTGAAACCGGGGAAAGATGGGAAAAAATGATTACAGGAGAATTACGGAACAAAATCGACAGAATATGGGAGACTTTCTGGACGGGTGGAATTACCAATCCGTTGGATGTTATAGAGCAGTTTACGTATTTATTGTTTATAAAGCAGCTGGATGATGTGGAAACAACCAGGGAGAATGAGGCGAATTTCCTGGGTGTTGAAGTTGATCCGATGTTTCCCGGTGACTGTCAGAAGTACAGATGGAGCAGGTTCAAAAATCTTGGATCAGCTGATGAAATGTATGATGTTGTGGCAAACGGAGTTTTTCCTTTCATAAAGAATTTGCATCAGGATGGTGATTCGGCATACTCAAAATACATGGGAGATGCTATTTTTAAGGTGCCGACCGCTGCGATGCTTACAAAGATTGTTGATGGAATTGATAAACTGGAGCTCGGTGAGGAAGATTCCAAGGGAGATCTGTATGAGTATCTTCTGTCAAAGGTTGCTACAGCAGGGACAAACGGGCAGTTCAGGACACCAAGGCATATCATCAGGATGATGGTAAATCTTGTTAAGCCGCGGCCTGAAGATATTATTGTAGATCCTGCCATGGGATCTGCCGGCTTCCTGATCGAAGCCCAGACATATCTCAGGGATAATCATCCTGATCTCTTTCTGAATGAAGAAAAGAGAAATCATTTCAATAATGATATGTTTTACGGAAATGATATGGATAGAACCATGCTCAGGATCGGAGCAATGAACATGCTGCTCCACGGAGTTGAAAACCCAAATATTTCCTATCGTGACAGTCTTTCTGAACAGAATACGGATATACGGATGAAGAACGGTATACTTTAGTATTGGCAAATCCGCCTTTTAAGGGCAGCCTGGACTATGAAGCGGTATCAGCAGATCTCCTGAAAGTCACAAAAACTAAGAAAACGGAACTGCTGTTTCTTGCATTATTTCTCCGTATTCTGAAAAAGGGCGGCCGCGGAGCTGTAATTGTTCCGGATGGAGTTTTATTTGGATCCAGTAATGCACATAAGCAGATAAGAAAAGAGATAATAGATAATAACAAGCTTGATGCCGTAATATCAATGCCAGTCGGAGTATTTAAGCCTTATGCAGGGGTTTCAACCGCTATACTGATCTTTACAAAGACCGGAAGCGGAGGAACCGACAAGGTATGGTTTTATGGCATGAAGGCCGACGGATTCAGTCTTGATGATAAGCGCCAGGAAATATCAGATAATGATATACCTGATATTATTGAAAGATTCAATAATATCGAATCCGAAAACGATAGAAAGCGTACAGATCAGAGCTTTTTTGTACCTGTAAAAGATATAGTTGATAATGATTATGATCTGTCCATCAATAAATATAAAGAAGTGGTATATGAGAAAGTTGAATATGAATCAACGGATGTGATCATGGACAAGATAGAAGCCATGGAAACAGAAATCCAAAAAGAATTTGCGGAATTGAAGAGGCTGTTGAATCGATAGTCTGACAGGACGCATGACCATGGAGCGAAGCGGAATGCGGATGGGCACGACGAGGAAAGGAGAAAAATGAACAACGATAAGATCAAGGAAAAATTAGGGGTATTTATTGATAAGTATTCAATAAAAAGTATGATTCTTTTTGGATCCAGAGCAGAGGGAACAAATTCTCCCGATAGTGATGTTGATCTTATATTAGAGTTTTCGGTTCCGGTTTCTCTTATTACATTGTCCCAGATACGAATCGAGATGGAAGAGGCTCTGGGGTTGGATGTAGATATAGTTCATGGACCTTTGCGGGAAGAGGATATACTTGAAATAGGTAAGGAGATCGTGTTGTATGCAGCGTAGAGATTATATATCCATTTAGAAAATAATAGGAGAAATGGATATTGGTATTGAACTCTTGGGAAATACAGATCAGGATGTTTTTCTGAAAGATGAAAAACTTAAGCGAGCCCTTGGTATGACTTGCATTAATGTGGGTGAATTGGTAAAGGTTGTCACTGAAGATACAAGGGAACAGTATAAAGATTTTCCATGGAAAGCTGTTGCAGGAATGAGGGATATTACTGCACATAGATATCAAACGCTTCGAATGGAGGATGTTTATAATACGATTCATTATGAATATCCGAAACTCAGGGATATCCTGGTCGATATTATTTCAAAGGTGGATGAGGAAGATAAAGGAATTTCGTGATTTAACGACATTGGAACAGTGTCATAGTATTATGAACGATTTTCCTGAGGTCAGGAAAATCGGAGAGATGGTGTGAAACAAATTGAGATTTGTCGAGGTGACGAGGAGTGCCGTTCAATGAGTCAGATACCCACGCAAGCTTGCTTGCGTGAGAAAGTGAAACACAGACATTGTGAGCTTGCTCACAATGTCTGTGTTTCACTGTGCGCCCGGCGGGCGCACGTTCTAAGGGGTGAAAGTCCCAAATCCGCCCGGCAGTGGGAAGGATACAGCTGAACACCAA
>CAMKEX010000171.1 GCA_946411695.1 uncultured Lachnospiraceae bacterium | reverse complement strand
TGTAACTACGCGGAAAAGCATTGTTTATGGCTTACCGCTATGAATAATTCAGGCTAACTATATGTAAGTGCTGCAGAATCCTGCGCAATCGGGATCAGGCTTTGCCGGAAAGGTACTCGTCAATGCCCTTGGCAGCTGCTTTTCCTGCGCCCATGGCAAGGATAACAGTCGCTGCGCCGGTGACAGCGTCGCCGCCCGCGAAGACGCCTTCCTTGGAGGTCTGGCCGTTGTCTTCGTTTGCAACGATGCACTTGCGGCGGTTAATGTCCAGGCCCTTGGTCGTGGAAGCGATCAGAGGGTTGGGAGATGTGCCCAGGGACATGATGACGGCGTCGCACTCGATGTAGAACTCGGAGCCGGGGATCTCAACGGGGCTGCGTCTGCCGGAGGCATCGGGCTCGCCCAGTTCCATGCGAAGGCAGGTGATTCCCTTGACCCAGCCCTTCTCATCGGCGTGGATCTCAACGGGGTTGGTCAGAAGGTTGAAGATGATGCCCTCTTCCTTGGCGTGGAGGACTTCCTCACGTCTTGCGGGCAGTTCTTCCTCACTTCTGCGGTAGACGATATGGGTCTCTGCACCCAGGCGCAGAGCGGTTCTTGCAGCGTCCATTGCGACGTTGCCGCCGCCGACGATGACAGCCTTTTTGGGCTTCATGATCGGGGTTCTGGAGTCGTCGCTGAATGCCTTCATCAGGTTGCTCCTGGTGAGGTATTCGTTGGCGGAGAAGACACCCATGGCCTGCTCGCCGGGGATGTGCATGAACTTGGGAAGGCCGGCGCCGGATCCGATAAAGACGGCGTCAAAACCTTCTTCCTCCATGAGGGCGTCGACAGTGGTGGACTTGCCGATGACGCAGTCGGTCTCGATCTTGACACCCAGTGCCTTTACGTTCTCGATCTCCTTCTCGACGACCGCATCCTTGGGAAGACGGAACTCGGGAATGCCGTAGACCAGAACGCCGCCTGCCTTGTGCAGGGCTTCGAAAATAGTGACATCATAACCCATGCGGGCCAGGTCGCCTGCGCAGGTAAGTCCGGACGGGCCGGAGCCGATGATCGCGACCTTTTTGCCCTTGGGGGCTGCGTCGGTAGAGGGCTTGATGCCCATCTCGCGTGCAGTGTCGGCGACATAGCGCTCGAGCTTGCCGATGGAGACGGCTTCGCCCTTGATTCCGCGTACGCAGACGCCCTCACACTGGGACTCCTGAGGACATACACGTCCGCAGACAGCGGGAAGCGCGGAGGAAAGGCTGATCACATCGTAGGCGCCCTTCACGTCGCTTTCTTTGACCTTCTGGATAAATCCGGGGATGTCGATGGAAACAGGGCAACCCTGGACACAGCGGGGGTTTTTGCAGTTCAGGCATCTTGCCGCTTCGGCTTCCGCCTCTTCTTTATTGTATCCCAGACATACTTCTTTGAAATTCGTGGCACGGACTTTGGGATCCTGCTCACGGACCGGGACTTTAACCATCATATTTGCTGCCATAGTCTTTTTCCTTCCTTGTATATTCGAGAGCTCTTCCTGAATCCATGGATCAGCCGCAGTTTCCGCAGCCGCCGTGATGGGTGTCGCCTTCCTTCGCGCGAAGGAAGAGACGTCCCTCTTCTGTTGCATACATACGGGAACGCTGCATAGCCTGATCGAAATCTACCAGGTGGCCGTCAAACTCGGGACCGTCCACACATGCAAACTGGACCTTGTCGCCGACCATCAGACGGCAGGCACCGCACATGCCGGTTCCGTCGACCATGATGGGGTTCATGCTGACGATGGTCTCGATGCCCAGCTTCTTGGTCAGCAGACATACGAATTTCATCATGATCATGGGGCCGATGGCTACGACACGGTCAAAACGCATGCCGTCATCATACAGCTTCTGGAGGGCAACTGTGACATTTCCGTTGATCCCGTAGGAACCGTCATCCGTGCAGATATGCAGGTTGGAGACAGCACGCATCTCATCCTCGAGGATGATGATGTCTTTTGTCTTGGCACCCTGGATGCAGTCGACAGTCACGCCGTTATCGTGCAGCCACTTCAGCTGGCAGTAGACAGGAGCCGTTCCGACACCGCCTGCGATGAAGCAGATCTTCATTTTCTTGAGTTCTTCGATGGGAAGTTCTGTGAGATCGGAAGGTTTTCCGAGAGGTCCTACGATATCGTGGAAGCTGTCGCCTTCATTGAGCTGAGACATTCTCTGTGTCTCTCCGCCGACCACCTGGAATACGATCTGTACTGTACCGGCAGCTGGATTATAATCGCAGATTGTAAGCGGCACTCTCTCTCCCTCATCATCTACACGAACGATCAGGAACTGGCCGGGAAGCGCGTTCTTCGCGATCCGGGGAGCCTCCACGTCCATCAGAAAGATGTTCGGAGCAAGATTTTCTTTTTTAAGAATCCTGAACATGTTTTCCTCCTACTCTGAATACATTTTTATATCTTGAAGATATCCGGTTCCGATCCAAAACTCCGGTTAATAGAAGTTCTGTAAAAATATTATCATATGCATGCTGCCGGATTGTGCCGAAACAGGCAAAGTATGTGCCATCTCACTGACACTTCCGATTCTTCCCATTCAGTAAAACACTCAAAAAAAACCGAAAAGAAGAAGTCCGGATCCGTGCCCTGACGCTCCGCTGATTTGCCCGGATAACAGGGAAAAAGAACATGTATACAATAATACCATATTGTGACAGACTCAATCCAAAAAATCAACAAAAAGTTGTCTTTCTTCGTTATTTATGCCGGATTTATGCCGGTGAATAACACTTTTTTCATCCTTTTTATACCGGCACAGGCATATGGCACAGGTATTCGACACCGGCAGATATTCCGAAACTCCTATTCGCACGGATGGGGACTGCTCCGGGAGCAGCCCCCATCCGGCGCAAAAGACCCTCGCAGGAGTCTTTGATCGTGAGTATCGGTAAGCCCTGTATCTACCCGTTTTCACTTTCCAGAAATGCCTCAAACTCAGGCATGGTCATGAGGACCTGTCTGGCGCGGGTACTGCTCTCCTCGCTGACAACACCCGCTTCCGCCAGCTGATCCATGATGCGGGCAGCGCGGTTGAAACCGATCTTGAAGACACGCTGCAGAAGTCCGATGGAGGCCTTGTTCTTCTCAATGATGAAACGCCCCGCTTCGGCAAAATGCTCATCCCTGCCAGGATCCGCCTTTACTTCTCCGGAAGACATGGCGGATATGCCGTTGGCAGCGATATCGTCAATCTGGCGGTCGATCTCCTGATCGTGAGCCTCCGCTGTGTTGTTCTTTCTGATATAATCCACGACCCTGGTCACTTCATCGTCGGAGACAAAGGCGCCCTGGATACGTGCGGGCTTCTGGTAATTCTGGGGATAGAACAGCATGTCGCCCCGGCCGATCAGCTTCTCGGCGCCGGCCATGTCCAGAATCGTCCTGGAATCTACCTGACTGGAAACCGCAAAGGCAATACGGCTGGGCATATTTGCCTTGATCAGTCCCGTGATGACATCCACAGAGGGACGCTGTGTGGCGATGATCAGGTGAATGCCGGCAGCGCGCGCCAGCTGGGCCAGACGGCAGATCGCGCTCTCAACTTCACTCTTGGCGACCATCATGAGATCGGCAAGCTCGTCTACAATGATGACGATCCTGGGAAGGGGCTCACGCTCCGGTTCCCCGTCCTCATTGCGCCAGGACTCGGCCATGGCATTATATCCGTTCAGATCACGGGCACCCGCCGCCGCGAAGAGCTTGTATCGCTTCTCCATTTCCGCGACCGCCCAGTTCAGTGCTGCCGAGGCCTTGCGGGGATCGGTGACTACAGGGATGATCAGATGCGGGATCTTCTTGTAGACGCTCAGCTCCACCACCTTGGGATCAATCATGAGAAGGCGGACCTGATCGGGCGTCGTCCTGTAGAGAATACTCAGGATTATGGTGTTGATGCAGACGGATTTTCCCGAACCGGTGGCACCCGCGATCAGAAGGTGGGGCATGCGGGCAATATCCGCGATGACGTTCTTGCCGCCGATATCTTTACCGACTGCGAAGGGAAGCCGTCCCTTAAAGCTGCGGAATTCCTCTGTCGCGAGAAGATCCCGCAGGCAGACGATGGTCTCCTTCTTGTTGGGAACCTCAATTCCGATGGCGGATTTGCCGGGGATCGGCGCTTCGATCCGGATGTCCGTCGCTGCAAGACGGAGCTTGATATCATCCGAAAGATTCACGATCCTGCTGACTTTCACGCCTTTGTCGGGTTTGAGCTCATAGCGTGTGACAGAGGGTCCCTGGCTGATATCCGTGATCGTGACCTGGACTCCGAAGGTCCTCAGGGTCTCCTGCAGACGGTAGGCAGTCTCCTTCAGTTCCCGTTCCGTCTCCTCGTTCTTTCCGCTTTTGCCCCTGTCAAGAAGAGTAAAGGTCGGAGGAATATAACTGTTGGCCTTGCGGACGGCAGAGGAAGGTCCGGAAGTCCTGCTCCCGGTCTTTGCGTCCCCCGACTCCCTGTGGACCGAAATGCCCTGAAGATCCTCTTCGGAGGGCGTCGAAAAACCGGCATTGCCGGAGACGCTTCCGCCCGCGCCGCCGGGGACTGTCCGGCCTGTATCTTCAGAAGATGCTGCGGCGCCGCTGCCCGGAAGGTCTGTACCCTTAGCAGCGGAAACAATTGCGGCTGACCCGCCCGGCAATCCGGTATCTGTTCTGAGGGGGACAGTTCCGTCCGGCTTACCGGAAATGCTGCTTCCCGTACTGCCGTGAGCAGCTGCGTCCGGCAGGCCCGGAAGACCGCCTGTACTGCCGGAGACGGCTGCATGGCCGCTGCCCGGAGCAGCAGCTTCTGAAGCAGGTGCTGAAGCCGCAGGAACTGTAGGAATCTCATATGCAAAGGCACCGTATTCTGCCTGATCATCATCAAAGGAACGATAGCCATGTACCGGATCGGGAGAGGGACTGTCATCGCCGAAGGGACTGTCATAGGAAACCGTTCCCGTGAGGCCCGCTGATGCAGTTCCTGAGAGCCCTGCTGCAGATCCGGAAAGGCCTGCTCCCGTCAGGCCTGCCGCTGCAGCTCCCGAGAGGCCTGCCGCTCCTGCGAGGCCTTCCGCTGCAGTTCCTGCAAGGCCTGCTCCAGAGGAAGCGCCGCTGCCGGCTGCTGTCATAAGTTCTCCCTCGTCCTCAGGCAGAACAATGATCTCATGGACGTCTTTTCTCCTGTCCAGATCGACAATGCGCCCGGAAGCCCCCCTGCCCTTTCTGCCGGACTTCTGAGAGGATGCGGCGGACATCCCGGATCCGTCTGCGGAAGGCCGCCCGCCGGTATTTTCTCCTTGAAGAAGTGTATTTTCAAGGTTGAGAGCAAGGGGATCTGCTGTGCGTCTGCGCTTTTTCTTCCTGCCGGACAGCTGTCCGTCCTGCTCTCTCTGCAGGGCTCTGTCGGCAGCCCTTTCCTGGCGCCGCAGGATGCGGTCGGCCTCCCGGGAAAGTCTCCTCTCCTCCGCCTCTTCCAGCTCCTGCTGCCTGCGCGCGCGGCGCATAGCCTGTCTCTCGGAAAAGGCGGGGATCCCTTCCTCTTCCCGGTACTCGCGCCAGCTCCGCGCTATACTCGCCGGAGAGCGCTGGATGAGCAGCATCAGGGCGCTGGCCGCAATGCCAAGATAGACCAGGATGCTCCCCGGGACGCCGAAGGCGCGGTAGAGAAGGCGGGAAAACCAGCCGCCGAAAATGCCGCCGCCCAGAGAATTTTCCGAGCAGAATTTAAAGGTCTGCCCTGCATCAAAGGGTGCGTCCAGGGAGATCCTTGCGGATGTATGCAGATAGAGATGGGCCGCGGACTGAAGGATCAGGATCAGGATCGCGCCCGCCAAAAGCCTTGCCGGCATCTGTCTGCCGCCCGCCTGTGCAATCAGATACAGACACAGCACGAATACCCACACCGGAATGACCCAGGCGCCGATTCCGAAACTGCCGAACAGGATCCTGGAAAGCGCACTGCCGACGCTGCCGCAGAATCCGGCCAGGGATAGATAGATCAGGACCATGGCGACGACCATGACAACAAGCGCGATTCCCATGCGGACCTCGCGCTCTCTAAGTATCGTATTCTGCCTTGCCTTCTGTACGGCTTTTGCCCTGCGGGCGGAAGAAGAACGGGAGGATGTCGTTTTTGAGTAGGATGCTCTTCCTCCTGCAGCCGTCTTCCTGCCGCCTGATGTTCTCTTTCCGGATGAGGAACTCCTGGTTCTTGCAGCGGAGCCCGCTGCGGAAGTTTTTTTCCTGTTCCTCGCACCCGATGCGGATGAAGCACCCGCTTTAGCACGGGATGATCCGCTCTTCGTCTTCTGTGCCATAGATATCCTCTGTGTCTGTCCGTCTCAGGATGTATTGGTATGCCGGATGGTCACAGGGCCTGTCAGCAGGTCCCGGTCCATCCTGTATCAGACTGTCTCCTCATATGTCAAAATCATCGTCCTCGGAGATTTCGATGTCAAAGTGATCCTTCCCCCGCGGAATATCCCAGTCATCTGTCAGATCAAACTCCATCCTGACATGCGGACGGCGTTTGGGGACCGGGAGGGGATTTTTCAGAAAGCGGCCGTCCTCCGTATCGTAATATCCTGCCGGGGGGCCGGCGGGATCATATTTATCTCTCGGATCCATCACTAGCTGCTTCCTTTCAAAAAGACACATAGCAGCCCTGCGTCATATACGCAAAGCTGCTGTGCGGAAAAATGCTCTTTACTGTTTCGGTCATGCCGGCCGCCGGGAGGCGGCGCATACCGGACATGTGTAGCGGAGTCGTATTATTCGTCGTCCTCGTCCCAGTTGTGATAGACGGCCTGTACGTCGTCATCATCCTCAAGGATGTCAAGGATGCGGCGGATCTGCTTGATCGCGTTCTCATCTGTCAGTGTCACATAATTCTGGGGGATCATGGTGACTTCCGCGGAAACGGTCTCGATTCCCGCTTCCTCGATGGCAGCCTTGACCGCGTCGAAATCATCCTCGGAGGTAATGATCTCAAAGCTGTCCTCTTCCTCCTTCAGATCCTCGGCGCCTGCGTCCAGGGCGATCATCATCAGGTCATCCGCACTCATATCGCACTCTTCGCGGTCAATAATGATCTGGCCGCGCTTGTCAAACATGTAGGAGACACATCCGGGAGTGCCGATGTTGCCGGCTCCCTTGGCAAAAGCCGCACGGACATTGGCGGCAGTGCGGTTCTGGTTGTCGGTGAGAGTGTCGACGATCACTGCGATTCCGTTGGGGCCGTAGCCTTCATAGGTATTGTACTGATAGTTGACGTTGCCGACATCTCCGGCTGCCTTTTTGATGCCGCGCTCGATGGTATCGTTGGGGACGTTATTGGATTTCGCCTTCTCAATGACCTTTGCAAGCTTATAGTTGTTGGAGGGATCGGGACCGCCTT
>CAMKEX010000170.1 GCA_946411695.1 uncultured Lachnospiraceae bacterium | reverse complement strand
GTCGGGCATACGGATTTCGTTGCCTTCCTGACCATCATAGTATACCGGAAATCTCAACTCAATAATGCTGATAATGCGTCCGTTGTCCTTCTTCTCCGGATACAGTTCAATGCTCTCGATGAACGTCCTCATGAACTTCTTTTTCTCTAAGTCCGTCATCCTCTCATACAATGTATCATAATCCAGAAGGAATTGATACACGTTTTTTCCGGTTATCTGTTTTTCATAGGCCACCTGGATCCTCGCGTCTACGCCTGCGATCTCTTCGTCAAGCTCGGAGATCCTGTCATACAGATTATCCAGGCGGTCTGACATATCCTGATATTTCTGATCGTAATGCCTGTCCCCGGAATCCAGACGGTCTATCATCTGCAGGAGCTTTTTCTTCGCTCCCTGGACCTGCTGCAGCTGCCCCTGAAGCTGCTTCTTCTCATCTTCCAGATAAGACACGTCCACCTGCTCATCCAGCTTGTTTTTCATGTATTCACGGAAGCGCCCCTCTCTGACCATGTACCGGATAACATCTTCAACCTCGCTGTTGAACTTATCCTGATTCAGCTTCGGGGCGAAGTCACACATCTTCCCGTCTGCCCGCTTCCGGTGATGGCACCGGTAATAAAATGTGTCCTTATATTCATCCGTCTTTTTATTGTGCCGCCTGTAAACAGTTTTCCTCATTCCTGACCGTCTTGGTATACCCGTGGTCATTCAGCCATCTCGCGATAGTTGCATAGCCCGTATCCGGCTGCAGATACATCTCATAGATAAGCTTCACGATCTCCGCCTCTGACGGCGCGACTTCCGGCTGCTTATTCACATTCCGATAACCGTATGGCAGCGGTCCGCCAGACCATCCGCCATCAAGTATCTTCTGTCCTTTCATTATGTCGGGGATATCCGCTTTTGTAAGCGGGCGAATTGCACGAGTTGATGTTTTTTCTTTGTGCGCTTTGTATGGAAAAACTGCCGATAGCCCTAAAAGCCATCGGCAGCATCTGATTCATTCCCCGGATTCTTCTGCATCCTTTTCCGCAAGCTCCGCCAAAATCTCCGGACCGTATTTCTGGATCATGCGCGCCAGAAAATCCGCGCACTGCTCCATGTTCAGCCTCGCCTCTTTTTCCGTCAGGCGGCCGTTATCAACCAGAACATAACCTTCCATGCATCAGGCACCTCCATCTCGTTCTCGGAGGCAGAGCCATAAAAAAACGGATTACCTCTGCCGGATGTGGCTCTTCCTCTCACATCCCAGTCAAAGAAAATCCGTGGTTTTAAGCCCCTACAATATTTTTATGGAGCTATTTATGTGAAAAAACTCCGGCACATTAAATTGCGCCATTTCATTTCTTCACCAGCTTTCATACCGCTTCCCGGTATTAAGTTCCTTCATCTTCTGCATCTCATCCGCAGAAAGATCAAAATCAAATATGTCTATATTCTCAGCAATATGCTCCGGATTACTCGATCCCGGAATCGTAATATACCCCGCCTGAATATGCCATCTGAGTATAATCTGTGCCTGTGTCTTTCCATGCACCTCAGCTATCTCTGTAATGACCGGATTGCCAAAGAGATCCTGCGTATGTCCGCGTCCGCCAAGCGGATACCATGACTCAATCACTGTTCCGTACTGTGCAGCATATTCCTGCAATTCCGTATTCTGGTAGAATGGATGGTTCTCATTTTGAATAACGGCAGGCTTGATATCAGCCCCATCTGTCACGCGTTCCACTTCATCTGCCGTATAATAATTCGATATTCCGATTGATCGGATCTTTCCGTCCGCC
Source organism: uncultured Lachnospiraceae bacterium (assembly GCA_946411695.1). Classification (GTDB taxonomy): domain Bacteria; phylum Bacillota; class Clostridia; order Lachnospirales; family Lachnospiraceae; genus CAG-791. The sequence goes on along the minus strand of CAMKEX010000170.1, from coordinate 5,697 downwards.
ACGCCCTGACAAAGTGCCTTATAAACTTCTTCATCGCCAGACCCGGATTGATGGACAAGCATAAGATCAATATAATCAAATCCAAGCCGTGCAAGCGATTCATCTATCGACTGATATGCCCTGTCATAATTACCCGGCATAACCTTCGTAGTAACGAAGACATCCTCACGCTTCACAATGCCCTCATCGATTGCCTTCCGAACACCGTTCCCCACGCCTGTCTCATTTCCGTAATACTGTGCCGTATCAATCAGCCTGTAGCCGTCTTTTATTGCTTCATAAACAGACATCTCAACGGTTTTATCATCCTGCGTCCATGTGCCAAGTCCGATTACCGGCATCTTGTACCCGCTGTTTAATAAAACCTCTTTTCCTGATACGCTCTTACTGACAAGGGAATTACTCTCAATCCACGGAACCAGCATCTCATCGATCTCTTCATCTGAAAAGGTATCGGAGCTGTAGTTTGCCGGAAACTGAATGTCCTTATATTCGCCAATCCGTTCCGCTGTCCTTACCCGTTCCTGAAAATCTTTCAGATAGCTGCTCTGCCCGGATCCCTGGCTTGTGCTGAATGGTATGACCGTCTTTTCTGAAAGATCCGTTAATTCCAAATACCGGGCAAGAGGAGTAGAGACATAGGCGTTCCAGATTGGGCCACCTATGATGACCGTGCTGTATTCTTTCAGATCCGGCAGATCATCTTCAATCTCCGGCAGATTTCCGGTACGTCGTTCCTCCTGAGAGATATCCGATGTCTCATATCCATCCTTCGGGTATGCTTTTACTGTCCTGATCTCATAAATATCGGCTCCGGTAGTTTCCGCAATGCGCTTTGCTATGCTCTTTGTGTTTTCCGACCAAGAATAATAGACCACGATCGTTCTGCCGCTTGTTTCATCCTCGGTGACTTGGTTATCTGTAATCTCTTGTGCAGCCGTTGATGTATCAGATACCTGAGACTCTTCAGATGTCCCGGCAGTAGCCTGGCATGCCGCCATGCACATTAAGCCCAACACTCCTATCAATACTATAGAGATGACTTTTTTCCAATTCATGGCCACTCCTCTCTGAAAAGCCATATTAAAGCAGATTTTATATGCTCTCCATATACGTTCTTATTTCCTTCATCCGATCACTCTGCTTTACCTTAAACGGGCAGCGATTGTCGCAGTGACCGCACCCAACACAGTCAGCGGCATTCTTTTCCAAGGTTTTATAATGCTCCACAGCAAGGGCATCGCCAGCCTTTGCAAGATCGTAATACTTATTGATCAGACCTATATCCAGTCCCACAGGACAGGGCTTCTATTTTTGATTGCCTGTACCCCAACCGTGGTTCTCGCTGGCATTTGTTCTTTTGTTCTGTGCCATAACGCCCGCCAACGGATGCGGCACATAAGGCTCTTCCAGATAAGCGATCTCGGAATCATTAAGCGCCATATCCACCGCCTTTACAGCACCCTCAATATGATGGAGCTTTGTTGCGCCCACAATCGGAGCAGTTACTTTTATATTGATCATGTTTTCAATATGCTGCTGCCCGCTGATTCCGTTTTCTATCTCGTCCGGTGTTCGTGGAAGAAACTTTGTCGCAACAACTACATCCTCACGCTTTGCGAAATCCCGGAGCGCACGTCCGACAAACTGTTCGCTTGTGCCTCCCTGATATGCAATCGCCGTATCATAGAAATTCACGCCTAAATCAAGCCCACGCTTGATGATTTCTCTGGAATGCTCCTCGTCAATCGTCCAGCTGTGTTGTCCCTTTGCGGCATCACCGAATCCCATACATCCCATACAGATACGGGACACATTCAGATCGGAATTTCCAAGTTTAACATACTTCATCTTTCAGCCCTCCATCATCATATCGCCTTTTTTACACGCTCGATCCACACATTGATGTCTGCCTGCGAAGTCAGCATATTTGCTCCGCCCTGAGAATCAAACTGTATCTTCATGTCTGGAAGAAATTTCGCACCGGCACAGCCGTTCTGTATATCCTTTATCACATGACCCGGCCATCCGCCATGTGTCATAAACGGTATTACCGTTTTCTGCGACCAGTCATTTGCATTCAGGAATGTCAGCACCGCAGGAGCCATCGTGTACCACCACGTCGGCGTGCCTATGGCTACCACATCATAGTCCGCTACATTTACCGAAAGAGGCTTGATTTCAGGCTGAAAGCCCTCATCCACCTCACGCTGCCCCTGACTTACCACCTTACTGTTAAATCCGCCATAAGCCGGATATGGAGTGACGGTCTCTATCTCCGCATAATCAGCCCCCAATGCCTGCTGTAACTGCTTTGCGATCATTCTTGTATTACCGTTTGAAAAAGAATAACAAACGACCAATATTTTCTTTTCCATATGTTGTATGCCTCCTTATTTCACTATTTCACGTCGCCTGTCGGCTCCGTGTGGTCATTCGCAAAATATCCGATTTTGCACACAAGTGTGCAAATCGGCTGCTTTGCTCATTTTTTCATGTTCCTTTTCCAAAAGTCTATTGCCTGAGAAATCCAGCCTTCTGCCGGTGTACCGTTCCCGACACCAAATCCATGTTCTGCGCCCTCCGGTGCATGAACCTCCACAGGCACGCCTTGTTTTTTCAAGCCATCCGCATCAGTCTTTGTCGATGAGACTGGGACAAGCCAGTCCCTTGTACCTGTTATGAAGAATCCGGGCGAATCCTCCGGCATAAATCGCGGCTTAAAGTCAAAATATGTGTATGCGATGATGTCTGCGGCAGGATGCAGCTTCATATCCGGCTTGATAAACCCACTTCCCAAATAAGTCACATAACTGCAAAGTCTCGCTCCGGCAGATCCTCCCCACAAGGAATAGTTCTCGCTATCAACCTCCAGCTCTTTGGCATGGTCACGAATAAAACGCACCGCCCTAAGCAGGTCATCACTTGAATCTTTTCCACTACAGTTGGTACGGTATTTCAGCACAAAAGCATTGTATCCGCTCCTGTTGATCTCCATAGCGACGGGAAATCCCTCGTGCAGCGATCCGACATAGCAGAAACCGCCACCGGCACAGAGCACTGCAAACGGCATACCCGGCTTTCCTCTAAAAAAGAATAAGTCTGTGTTTCTTTTCGATGCATCAGCTGCCAGCTCTTCCTCCGTATAAATGTCAAACAAAACCTGCTTACCGTCCGCTCTGTCATCAATCATACGGTTTACGCCGCTTACCATTTCGTTTACATCCTGATTGGTATGCCATAGGTTCATCTGCGGAACATCCATCATCGTCATATCGTCCTGATACCGTTCCGGCTCATCCCACGGAAACAGCAGCCTCCCTTTTCCGTCAAATGCCGGGTGCCTCATAACATCCCTGATCTTGCTGTCCGGATGAATATGCTCCTTCAGTTCCATGTCAATCACCTGCCTTTTTGAAAGTTTCTACCGTCTTGTTTATACTTCCCTAAGTTCAATCGAAACCGTGTGCATTGTATTATTAAACCATGATAGGCTGCCTTCAATTCTTCCTACAGGCACCTCACGAAAAATATCATGATGGTTCCTGCATACAACGACCAATGCGTTATATTCTCTGCAATACATCAGCGTACCTTCGTTTGCCTGCATAACTGCCGCTTTTTCATCAAAGAATGGTCTATTAGGCAATTCGGCATAATATTCGATATCCGAATATGCCTGCATAGACAATTTCAAGGGCAGCATATGTATAATATCCGCAGATGTCTTGTTTTCCGCAAACTCCATATCATAGGCTTTTCCGTTTATCAAGATCTGAAACATCCTTCACCCTGTCAATCCTTCTCTGCCGCCTTGTTCACACAGGCAAGGGCGTTCAGGCTTCTCGGATAGCCAATAAACGGCAGGCACTGAGAAATTACTTTGATCAGAAATTTCTTGTCATTTCCCACATTCATGTTGGCTGAAGCATGAGCGGTAAGCTGTGGTTCACAGCCACCTTGTGCAGCAATGAAGCAAAAGGTGATCATCTCCCTCTGTGCATAGTCAAGCCCCGTCCTTGTGTAGTAATCTCCAAAGCAATTATCCGCAAGCCAGTAATTGATATGCCTTGATTCCTCCGGACCGGACTTCCAGTAGTCCTTCATTCCTTCGCCAAAGATATCCACCTGTGCCTGTGTGCCAAGCTCCCTGCGATTCTCCGGTGTAGTGGTCGCCTGTCCTTCCAGCGGAAGTGTGATACCCTTTTCCTCAAACACCTTGTTCGTTGCATCCAAAAACGGAAGCACCCTCCCAAAACCCAGATATGCAGTCGCCTGATAGACGATTTCCTTGATCTCAATCGGGGTGACATCAAAATTCATAGCCGCCGGCAAAAGCCTCTCATACATAACGACAGCCTGACTTCCGATTAGCGTGGAAAGGATCGCCATCCATCTTGTCTTATCCGGCAGTTCCTGCCCAGGCTGATTCACGACCTCGTCATATGCGAAGTTATCAAACCGCTCAATAAACTCCGGGTCTTTTTTAATTGCCACGGATTCATATCCGGGGAACATCCTCTCATGGTATTTCTTAGCATTTTCTGTGAGTGACATAATAAAAACCTCCTTATTTGGTTGACTGCTTCTTTTGTTTCTGTCTTATATGCTCCCATTATAGGAACCAAAAACAGATCAATCAATCCAAATTCGGAGGCTTTCGGATGAGTGTGAGTAATGTGAAGTTAGAACATGGACTTTAACATCTCGGCAAACTCTTCCACATAATAACCGGAATTATCCTTTTTCCAAAAGGCACAATATTTTCTTGTAATCTGCTTATCACCCCGTAACAGTGGAATCCGCTTAATCGTAGCTCCAAAAAAGGAATCGCCGCCTGCTCCCTCAACCGGCATGACCCCTCTGCCAGTAACCACCATCATTCTTGCTTCGTGTAATGAATCTGCAAAAAGAAAATCTCCTTGAAATCCAATGATGTCGTGATAAAAGCGTCGTTCTTCTTCCTTTTGTCTGTCTGATGCAACAAGAATACAGGGCGTATTTTTTAATTCCTTAACACTGATAGAATCAAGCCTTGCAAGCGGGCTATGTGTCGCAAGTTCAACATAGCAGACAGTCTCCGTCAAAATCACATTCTCATAATCATCGTGGAAAACCCTGCGCTGGTCGTGAAATGAAAGGTCTATTCTATCTGAAACCAGACCGTTATATAAATCCTCATGATTCCCGGTAATAACCTTTAATTCTACAGCAGGGTATTTTTCCGAAAAAGCACCTACTGCCCTGTTAAATTCATCACCACTATAAGTAGAAAGAACGCCAAGATGCAACTCTGCTGTGTCCTTTCGTGATATTCTGGCTGTCTCATGGCAAAGCTGCTCAAGGTCTGATGTAATAATCAGGCTCTTTTTATAGAAATGTTCTCCTGCTTCTGTAAGTTCAAAGCTGCGATTTTTGCGGATAATAAGTTCTGCACCAATCTCATCCTCTAACGCCTTAATGGATCGTGATATGCCGGACTGTGAAATGTGGCACAATTCAGCCGCTTCTGTAAAACTGTTTTCCTGCACGATTGTCTGAAAATGCTGTATCTGCCGCAGCATCATATAGGATCACCTCTTTCCACTTTTTCTTGGCTCTTCCGGTTTTTTCGCATTCTCCGGTATTGCCCACGAATGACCGAAGCGCTCTACTCCGGGAATACGCCCCTGTGTCACATATTGATTCACTCGGCGC